>JAKSTR010000014.1 GCA_024402495.1 Treponemataceae bacterium | reverse complement strand
CAATCCGGCTGCGGCAAAAGTACGCTGTTTGAAATAGCCTGCGGTCTTTTGCAGGCAGCCGGCGGCGATGTTTTGGCAAAAAGCCGCCCGGTTTTGGCTTTGCAGGACTGCGTAAACGCGCTTTTTGAAGAATTTGCCGCCGACGATGTGGCGTATGGTCCGCGAAAGCAGGGCTTAAAAGGCAAGGCTCTTAAAAACTGCGTAAAAAATGCCATGGAAAGCGCGGCAATTCCATTTGAAACTTTTGCCGACAAACCGATTAGAACTTTAAGCGGCGGTCAAAAACGCAAGGTTGCGCTTGCCGGAATTATTGCCCTGAACGCAGACATTTTTTTGTTTGACGAACCGACTGCCGGGCTTGATCCGCAAAGCTGCAGCGCGGTTTTTAAAATGTTCAGGATTTTGTGCGCACAGGGCAAAACCGTGGTTTTCTCTACCCATCGCAGCGAAGAAGCTGCCGCCGCCGACCGCAAGATTGTTATAAGCAACGGCAGTATTATAGAAGATTCTTTCAATTTTGCAGCCGGTTCTGGCAGCACAGGCGCGGCACAAAGCACAGCAGCAAAAAATTGCGCAAACGCACCAGACGCACAAACTGAAGCTTGCGCAGAAATTGCAGAAGAAAAAACAGCACAAAATGCCGGCGGCGAAAACTTGACAGTTCAGCAGCCGTTTGAAGAAGCTGCAATTTTGCAGAATTTTTCTACCAGCGGCATGGGCTTTTACTGCAAAAAAGAAACCCCGGTACACAAACTGCCGCCACTTGCAAAATGGCTTATAATGCTTGGCTTTATGACGTGCAACCTTGTATTCAAAAATCTTCAGGTTTTAAGCGTTATCTGTGCTTTTGCACTTTTATACGCGTGCCTTGCAAAATTTCCGGCTAAAAAGCTTATAAAAAGTTTTTTTGCTGTTTTGCCGTGGCTGTGCTTTTTCTTTCTTTTTCAGCTGGCATTTTTTCCTGCCGCCCAAAGCGACACAATTTTGTGGCAAAAAGCCTTTATATGCGTAACAAACACAAAAATAGAATTAAGCCTCCGCACAATCCTGCACTTTTTAACCGCCCTGTTCTGCCTTTCAGTTTTTATGTATTCTGCCGACGAGCCGGATATTCTGGACGGAATGAACGCGCTTTTAAAACCTTTTTCGCTTTTCGGGCTGCCGGTTCAGCACGTTTCGCTTGGAATGAGTACGATTTTCAGGTTTGTGCCGCTTTTAATGGAAGAAGCCGCTTCGATTATAAAACCACAGCTTGTGCGAAGCGGCGGCGATTTTAAACCGGCGGAAAAAGAAAAAAAGGCAAAAAAAGCCGGCAAAAAACGAAAGCCCAGCTTTCTGGCAAAAGTAAAAAGCCTTATCCCTATTTTTGTGCCGTTAATTATCCGCACCTTAAAACGTGCCGAAACTTTTGCAGAAGCCCTTGAAGCTCGATATTATCACTAAGACTGGAGGAGTTATGAACGAGTTTAAATTTTGCCCAAATTGCGGCAGCCAAAAAATTAAAACAATTGAAGGCATAAAATGGCAGTGCGATGAATGCGGCTACAAGCTTTATCACAATACCGCCGCCGCCGTGGCTCTTTTTCTGCACTGTCAGGGCAAGCTGCTAACTTTTACCCGCACCAAAGAACCTGGCAAAGGCAAATACGGCATTCCCGGCGGCTTTGTAAACCCGGCAGAAAGTTTAGAAGAAGCCTGCAAACGCGAATGTTTTGAAGAAGTGGGCATTGAACCTGAAAATTTTCAATATCTGGCAAGTTTTCCAAACGTTTACCCGTACAAGGGCATAATTTACAACACCTGCGATGCCTTTTATACAGCCAGTTTTTCAGGCACCGCCGAAGAACTTTTGGCAAAAACAAAAACCATAGACGGAGAAGCAGAAAACTGCCGCCTGATTGAAATTGAAAACGTAGATATTGAAAATTTTGCCTTTGAATCGCACAAAAAAGCCTTTGCGCTGTTTAAGGCAAACCTGAAAAAATAAGAAAAACGCACGGGCACAAACAGAAAAAAATCTGGTCGCCGTGCGGTATTTTTTTTTGAAAATATAGCGCGGATTTTTTTGTTTTACCCACTTTGCTACTAGACATAAAAACGCATTTTTGATAGTATTTCTACATCAATTGGCGTCGTACCCAAGTGGTAAGGGACCGGTCTGCAAAACCGTCATGCAGCAGTTCGAATCTGCTCGACGCCTTAAAAGCACAAAGCCAAAAACTTTGTGCTTTTTCTTTTTTAAACCACCAGAATCAACGACCTCGCCGCAAGCAGCAAAAGCGCAGTTTTCGAGATGACAAAACTTTATAACTCGGCATTCACGGTAAAAAAAGCACCGCCTAAAAGTGAACTTCATTCAGCCAGCTTTAGGGGTGCACTTAAGGATCAAAGTTTGCCGATGCCCGATTTTTCAGACAGAAATAGCGAAATCCGGCCAGGTTAAGCCCTGAGGATGTGGAATGGAAAGCCGGTATTCGGACGGCGATTTGCCAGTCATTTTTTTATACGCCCGGGAAAAATATGCTTCATCGGCAAAACCTGTACGTTCTGCAATATCGCTTATGGGCATCGCCGTATTTGTCAGCATCAGCGAAGCGTTCTGTATGCGCATTTTGTTTAAAAACGCAATGGCGCTTACTCCGTAAACCTGATTGAACATTGAATTCAGCGTGGTTCTGTTGGTGGCAAATTTTTTAGAAACATCGTCCAGCGTAATTTTCTGGCTGTACGAATACTGAAAAAATTCAACAATCTGATTAATTTTGCTGTCAGCCTTGCCTTCTTTTTGGCTCGCATCGTTCAGCATCTGGTTTCTTGTAAGAAGAATCACCATTTCCGAAATATAAGAACGCGCAATGCACGGCCACAAATGCCCCTGCTCCACGTTCATCTGAAAATTGATGTTTTCAAAATTGCTTATAAAAGTTTCCAGCAGTTTCTGCCCAAGCGCAACATAAACATAGCCGGATTTTAAGTTGTTCAGAAATTCGTATTCGTAGGTTTCGGGGAATTTTTTATTGTTTACGTTAAGCCCGAAAGGTGAAAAAATCAGCGTCTGAAAAATGGAACCGGGGCTTTTTTCTTTTACGGCAATATTTTTTATGCCGTGGTCTGGTGCAAGCACCAAAAGCCCGCAGCCGGAATATTCGGCAGGCGAAAGATTTTCCGCATTCTTAAAATCCGGAAAATTTTCAATCTGCAAAACGCTGCCTGTAAACAAAATGATTGTATAAAAATCCTGAGTGATTTGGGGCAAAAAAAGTTCATTTTTCATCTGAACTTCCATTTGAAAGCCCATGAAGGGTATTTTTTCGCCGGTTAAATAACGCATATTTACTTATATAAAAATCGCGGCTTTTTTTCAATTCAAACTGAACAACAACCCCGCCGCAAGCAGCGAAATATGCTGTTCTTAACAAGTGGTTGCAGTCGGGTTTAATACCCCGGCGCACGAATAAAAAATCCCTGCGCCGTTTTCTGCGGCAACAGAGATTTTTTACTGACATTTCAGCCCGGCTTAATTGCCACACCCGGCTAAGTGTCTGGCTGAAACATGAACGCTGAAATATTTTGAAACCGAAAACAGATTATTTCAGTTTGTAAAAATCCATCGTGCAGTCCGTATTAAAAACGGTAACGCCGTTGCCGCAGTTAAAGCAAATCGTTTTTGCAAGGTTCGGCAGTTTGGTCTGCGATTCAATATTCCAGCTTTTGCCGCCGTCTTTGCTTACATAAACAAACATTGAATATTCGTAATTTTTTTCTGCAAGATAGGCGAAACGGAGATTTTCACCACTTACATCAAATTCACTGGTTTTTACCCATTGCCCGGTAACAGGTTTTATTTCGTCTTGTTTATCAAAAATCTTCTGGCAGGTTTCCCAGTTTTTGCCGTAATCGCCGGTACTGTAAATAATTCCGTTGCTGTCGCAAAGAAAAATTTTACCCGGTTCAATGCTGAAAACCGATTCTACCAGACCGCAGCCTTCCGGTTTTGCAATTTTTTCCCATTCGTCAGTGGCAGCTAAATATTCAAAAGCATCGCTGGTTGTCCATACAGTTCCAAAATCTTCGTTTTTAAAGCTGCTTCCTTTAGACCTTTTTCCCGGATGATTTGCAAGACCAGTCCATGTTTTTCCACCGTCTGTTGTTTTAAGGAAAGTTTTATGTTCGCCGGTTGCAAAACAAACGGTTTCGTTTATCGGGCTAAGGCTGAACAGCGGCGAACATTTGTTCTGGCTGCGCTGCCAGTTTTTGCCGCCGTCCTGCGTGTAAAAAGCCAGCCCGTCTTCGCCCACCGCATAGCCGTAAACAGAATCCGCCATTGCGCCCGTGTAAATCAAATCGTCGGTTTTTGCAGTTGCAAAAGCATGGTTAACTTTGCCGCCGCATGAAGCCAGGAGCAAAACCGCAGATACAAGTACAGAATAAAAGCCAAATTTAATAATTTTCATAAAATACCGCCTTTTTTTTAAGTTATCGTTAAGATGAATAAATAATAAATTTTGCGGCATCGTTTATGAATGGAAAAAATACAATGAAGCTTGTAAAATCTGCAAAATATGTTCTGCAACATAAAAAAAACGCCGCGTATTATGGCGCAGCGTTTACAGCGGCAACATCCGGTACAGAATCTGCCTGAAAAATTCAGTAAATCCGCGGCTTTAAGCACAAAGGCTGTAAAACCGCAAAAGACTAGGATTTTTTACAATTTCCACTTTTTGAGCAATTCGCAGGCAGCGTTACAGTCTGCGGCACTGGCAAATTCCAGATAAATTACGCCCTTGCTGTTGGTAACGGCTTTCAGCATATTGTCCGGCACGTAGCTTGCTTCGTCATCGTCGCTTTTTTCGTAATTGAATGACGGAAAAAACACAAAATCTTCTTTTAAATACAAATTGCCGCACGCCACCAGACCGTTCTGGTAAACGCCGTTGCGCCGCTGCAAAAGCGTATCCTGCACGACAATTTTTACCGCCAGCGCGGCACACGCGCCCAAAATTGCCTGCACCATAATTTCAAAGCGCACAAAAAACAAAAGACCAATAATAATTACGCACAAAACCAGCAGCAGAATGAATTTTTTGCTTGCCGTTTGGGTCAAAGGCTTTTCGCAGTTGCCCAAAACCGCAAGCTGTTTTTTAATTTGCTTAAAACCGCTAAAAGCAAAAACCGCCGCCAGCACATATGCGCAAACCGGAATTAAAATATACATAGTTTCTTGATTCATAAAAGCAATTTTAACCTTTGCGCGGCTTTATTGCAAACACCGCCAGCAAAAACTGCTAATTACCAGCACAGGCAATTGCAGACAACCACCGTAGTTTTGCCAAAGCAAAAACTATGCCTTGTGCCTACATCAAATGCCAGTTACAGACAATTCAAGTAGCACAGGCAATTGCAGACAACCACCATAGTTTTGACAAAGCAAAACTATGCCTTGTGCTTACATCAAATGCCGGTTACAGACAATTCAAGCAGCACAAGATGTTGAGCGAAAGGCGAAAATTTTATATGCTAAAGCGTTATGCAACAAGATTTTGACTTTGTAATTATTGGCGCCGGAGCGGCTGGTTTAACCGCTGCACAATACGGCGCACGCGCAAACCTGAAAACCGCAGTCATCGAATCTGGCACAAAAGGCGGTCAGGCTCTTTTAATAAATGAACTAGAAAATTATCCCGGAATTTTTCCGGCAGTAAACGGCTTTGAATTTGCCCAGACAATGCAGAATCAGGCACAGACTTTCGGCGCACAGTTTTTTTCGGGCAAAGTTCAGTCTGTTGATAAATGCAAGGGGCTTTTTGTAATAAAAACCGAAAAAGACCAGTTTACGGCAAAGGCGCTGCTGCTTGCCACCGGTGCCAAACACCGCAGTCTGGGCATACCCGGCGAATCAGAACTTGCCGGGCGCGGCGTAAGTTATTGCGCCACCTGCGACGGTCCTTTTTTTAAGAACAAACCGATGGTTGTAATCGGCGGCGGTGATGCGGCGTGCGACGAAGCCAATTTTCTGGCAAATTTAAGCGACTGCGTTTATCTGGTTCACCGCCGGGAAACTTTGCGCGCCCAGGCCGCAGTTGCAGAACGCGCCCTGAAAAATCCGCACATAAAGCCAATGCTCAATAAAATTCCTGTTAAAATAGAAGGAACCAGTAAAGTTGAAGCAATTCTGCTGAAAGATACGCAGACCGGCGAAGAAACCCGTCTGGAAACCGCTGCCGTTTTTATTTTTGTGGGCATGGAACCGCAAAACGAACTGATAGAAATGGCGCACCGGGATGCAAACGGATATATCATCACCGATGAAAATATGATGACTTCGATTGCAGGACTGTTTTGCGCAGGCGATTTGCGCGCCAAACCATTCCGGCAGGTTGTTACCGCCGCCGCAGACGGTGCTTACGCCGCCCACGGTGCAGAACTTTACATTCAGCAGACCAAGTAGCATGAAAAAGACCCAGTTTTTAGCTTTTATTTTGTGCCTTTTTTGTTTTTCAGTTTTTGGCTGCAAAGCCCGGTCTGGCAAAAATACCGCAGAAGCCTCTACCTTTCAACTGAATGAAGAAAACGAAACGCCCGGTTTTGAAGAACTGGCGCAGAAAGCCCGTGAAGACCAGAATCTGGACTTTTGGAGCGATTATCCGGCAGAAATTTTAGCCACCGAAATTGCCAGCCGGATGAGCGACGAAGAACTTTTGGCGCAGATGTTTATGTTTGGGTGGGCGGGCGCAGAACCAAGCAAGCTGGTAACGTACTGGGTTGAACAGCGCAATATCGGCAGCATAAAAATTTTCGGCTGGAACACGGACGACGTAGAACTGGTTGCAAAAAACATTACAACCTTGCAGAAAAAATCCATGAACGGCCGTTTTCACATTCCGCTTTACGTTGCAACCGATCAGGAAGGCGGCTGGATTAGGCACGTAAAAGGCACAACCAGCGACACGCCAGGAAACCTTGCCATCGGTGCCGCCGCTTATCCGCAGGACGCTTTTTACACCGGCTATTATATTTCCAAAGAACTGCGGGCGCTTGGCATAAACATGAATTTTGCGCCGGCGGTAGACCTTTACACAAATCACGATTCTTCGGTTATAGGTCCGCGTTCTTTTGGCGAAAATGCGGAACAGGTTGCAATTCTGGCAAATGCTTTTGCGGCAGGAAGCCTGAAAGCAGGCGTTCTGCCAACGGCAAAGCATTTCCCCGGTCACGGCGATACGGATCTGGATTCTCACGGTAAGCTGCCGGTTATTGACATTGACCGCGAAACCCTGTTCAACCGGGAACTTTTTCCGTTTGAACAGCTTATAAAAGGCGGCATTCCGGCAATCATGACCGGGCATCTCGCTTTTCCCCAGATTACCCACAACGAAGAACCGGCTTCTCTTTCTAAAACTTTTATAAAAACCATTCTGCGCCAGAATCTTGGCTTTGAAGGTCTGGTAATCAGCGACGACATGATGATGAACGGCGCAACGACTTTTGCAGGCGGTCTGTCCGAAGCTTTTACGCTGGCAATTGATGCCGGAAACAATATTCTGTGTTCCAGCACAACGCCCCAGATAAACGCTGCCTTGTGGACAAGCAATCTTGAGAAAATGCGCACTACCCCGGCATTCCGGCGCACGGTCTTGCGGTCTGCGGAACTGGTTTTGCGCACAAAAATGGAATATTTTAAGGGCGACAATTTTGTGCCCATTCTGCCGGAAATTGAAAAAATTGCCGACCTTGTGCCGGATAAAGACGGCACGAAGTTTTTCATGGAACAGGCTTGCCGTTCCATGACGCTGTACAAAAAAGGCAATTTTCCGATTTTGCCAAACGATGCCGGCAAAGTGCTTTTTGTGGCACAGTTTCAGGAATTTTTTGACGAAGGCATAAAAAAATATCCCGGCGCAGAACTGATGTACGTAAAATACACGCCGAACGCCGCCGAACGCCTTGCCGCCCAGACACGGCTGCTGAATATTGCAAATAATTACGATACAATAATTTATCTTGTACCAAATCAGGCTTCGGCAGAAATTGCAAAAGCCCTGAAAGGCACAAAGGCGAAAGTTGTGGTGGTTTCGGCTTTGTCGCCGGTGCCGGTTATGCAGGGTTTTGAATGGGCAAATTCAATTTTGATGTGCTACAGCTATTCGGATTTTTCTTTTAGGGCGGCGTTTGCGGCAATTGCAGGCGATTACGCGCCGCAGGGCGTTTTGCCGCTTTTTTACCAGACGCAAAACTTACAAAATTTCAACTGAAACCAGCAAAATGAATGAAACAGACAATTTGAGCGCTGCAAGAAACGCAGGCTCAGACTTTTATTTAGAAAACATAAACGAAAGAAACATAAAAAACGCCGCCGCCTTTATAAAGCGCTACGAAAAAATGGCGATGGGCTTATCCAGCCAGTTTGTAGAAGCCCTGACGCTTTTAAAAAAAGGGCGCGTAATTTCTGCAAAGCGCATAATGGGCACTCTGTACATGGTGCGCCAAAATGAAGAAATTTTCGGGCTTTTTGCATTAAGTACCGGCGGCACGCTTTTTCACTGCTTTCCGTCTTTATGGCAGGCTTGCAATTTTGGTGCAGGCACAAGCGCCCCCGACAACGAAGATTTTTACGAAAATGCCGGTTTTGCCGACGAAAAATATTTTTTGCCGCTGAAAAAACTTTTGCAGCCGCTTTTTGTGCAAAATCAGGTTTACGGCATGATTGGAGAAGCCAGAAGCACCGCTATGTTTGCGGCAATTTTTGGCAGAAAACCAAGCTGTCAGCGCACTTATTTTTTTATGGAACAATTAAATAGCAGCGACGAAAACAGTTTTTTAGACCAAAAGCTGCAAAATGCAGTTCAGTTTTGCCCCTGCGCCCCAAAAGACAAGGAAAAACTTTATCTTTTGCAGCAGGGCTACGAAATAGAAGAAGTTTTGCCGCCGGGTTCTGAGCACGACCCGGAAAGCTGCCTGAAAAATCTTGAAATTGCTTTAAAAAAGCAGCAGGTTTTTGCAATTTATGTTGCAGGGGCGGCTGTTGCAAAAACCGGCACAAATGCGCAGGGGTTTAATCACTGCCAGATTGGCGGCGTTTATACTTTGCCAAATTACCGCGGCAAAGGGCTTGCCGGTTTTGGCATTTGCAGGCTTTGTTCGGTGCTAAAAGAACAGAATAAAAAGCCCGTGCTTTTTGTAAAAACCCATAATCTGCCGGCGCAAAAAGCCTACTTAAAAGCCGGTTTTGTATTTACCGGCAAGTTCAACATTTTTTATTTTTAGCACAGTTTACCAGCCGCGCCTGTTCCGCACCGTAAAATAACGATTGCCGCGCCGCCGTTTTTTTTATCGCACGCGGTTCGAGTTAAAAACTTCAGTATCAGCGCACAACATTCCGTCATGCTGAACTTCCTTAAATAGTCCCAGTTTTTTGCAAAGCAAAAACTGGGGGCTTTTGCGTACACCAAGATATGGTTAGAAACAAAGCAAACAGCAAAAGCACGTCATGCTGAATTTAGTTCAGCATCTGATTTGTTACCCAAAATCGGATTCCGAAACTAGTTCGGAATGACAATACTTTAAAAGCACGGCATTCAGGCTGGATATGCGAAAATTTCTATTTTTCAACAGAACCCTAATTTGTTAAAACCATGCCCCAGTTTGGCGGAACCTGCAAAGTCAGCATGCCGTTTTGCACGGTATAGTTTTTGCCGCCAAGCTGGTCGTGCAAAGTGCCGTTTGCGCCGTGTGCAGGCACGGTAATTTCTGCAAAATTATCATTCAGGTTAAAAACCGCTATCGCGCATTTGTCACCAAGCTGGCGCTTATACGCAAACTGTTCGTTTTTTACCAGAAGTTCTTCATAATTTCCGTTTACCAGCGCCGGCGTATTTTTGCGGATTTGCGCAAAACGCTTTATATTTTCCGCAAGCCCCGCTACCGGCGGATTTGCGCTGATTTGGGCAAGGTCAATCGCCGGTCGGACATTCTCGTCTTTGGCGCCGGTTTTTACGCCTTCAATGCCAAATTCGCTGCCGTAATAAACGGACGGAATGCCCGGCATTGTAAAAAGCATCAAATAAAGCGGAAAAAGATGGGCTTTTTTGCCGATTTTAGACGCAACTCGGTCTACGTCGTGGTTGTCGGCAAAATTGAAAAGATGCAAATGCTGGTAAATGCCGCCGTTTGCACTTTGGCGCTTGAAAGCGTATGCAATTTCAAAATAATTTTTGTCGTTCAGGCTGGAATAAAGCCCTTTGTAGCATTCGTAATTTGTTGCGCTGTCAAGCATTGCGCCGTTTGCAATTTCGGTATACGTGCCGTGAATCATTTCGCCCAAAAGCCAGATGTCGCTTTTTGCGCGGCGGCAGGCGGCGCTGATTTCGGCAAGGAACTGGCGGTCAATCATGTAGGCAACGTCAAAACGGATGCCGTCGATTTTGAAATTTTCAATCCAGTACAGCGCCGCATCGATTAAATGCTGTTTTACCGCCGGGTTCTGCAAATTAAGCTGAACCAGATCAAGGCAGCCTTCCCAGCCGCGATAGCAGAAGCCGTCGTTAAAATGATTGTTCCGGCTAAAATCAAGGTAAAACCAGTCTTTGTACGGCGAGTTTTGACCGTTTTTCTGCACGTCGGCAAACGCCCAAAAGTTCCGCCCCACGTGATTGAACACGCCGTCCACCACAACTTTTATGCCGCGGCGGTGCATTTTTTCTACCAGCCGGGCAAAATCGCCGTTTGTACCCAGACGGCGATCTACCCAAAAGTAATCGGCGGTATCGTAGCCGTGGTAAGTTGATTCAAAAAGAGGCCCAAAATACACCGCGTTTGCTCCAAGACTGCAAATGTGGTCAAGCCAGCTGTCGCTGATTGCGGCAAGGCGGTTTTGCGGCGGATTCCGGGTAAAAAAGTCGTGCCTGCCGGGGTTTGGGTTGGCGTACAAGGCGCCGCAAAAACCAAGCGGGTAAATTGAATAAAAAAAAGCTTCGTTGAAATTATCAGTATTTGTCATCGCAGTTTCCTTTTTGCTGATTTTTGAAAATTGAACCAGGCGCGCATTTGGTTTGTTTTTTCAAAAAATCTTTTAGTTTTTTATCAAGGCAAATTTTCCCCCGCTGCCTGCAAAAATCGTTTTGCGCGATAAGAGAAAAAATTCGCCTGTAAGTTGAATTGGTTACGCCGTTTTTATGCGTAAATGCCGTGCATAAACTGATGCACAAGCGCGTGGCTAAAATCCGGGTTCAGCTCAAGGCTGCCTTTCAGCCATAAATTAACCGCTGCCATCAGCTGTGTGCTGAAAAGCCAGCCTAAAAGCAGTTCCTTGTTTTTTACGTTTTTATGCACCGAAGAAATTTTATAGAAAACTTCGGTAAAAAATTCGTTAAAATCGCCTGCAAGCGGCTGGGCAATTTGCGCCGTTTTAGAATCCGGCGGTGCAATTAAAACGCTTACAAACAGCAGGGCAAAATCCCGGTTCTGCATCATATATTCAAAAAGCCCGTTACAAATTCGGGTTAAAAGCGCATAAACGTCTTTTTCGTATTCGTCCGGAACGGGTTCGTAAGCGCCCCACTGGCGCAGGTTCTGGTTCAGCGGAACTAAAAAGTTTTTCAATATTTCTTCCAGCAGCCCGTCTTTGCTTTTGAAAAAATAATAAAGCGTGGGTTTGGTAATCTGGGCACTTTCGCAAATTTCTGCAATGCCAACAGAATCGAAGCCTTTTTCGGCAAAAAGCGTTAAGGCATTTTGTAAAATTGTTTCTTTGCTGGTCGTCTTTTCCATGGCTGTATTTATATACCTACCGGTATATAAAGTCAAGTAAGAAAAATAAAAGATTTTCAATAAAGGGAAAAATTTCCGGAATATTTTTGGACGCAAAAAAAAACCTAAAAGCGTATTCTGCTTTTAGGCTAAAAATGATTGCAATACGATTGTTTTTTTTATCTGCTATAGAAACAATCCAAAACTAGCGTTTAATTGTCGAAATTTTTGTTCCTTCCAGAGAAAGGTCGTACATCAAGCCTTTCTGGTCTAAGATGAAAGCTTCAACCGGCTGGTCGTTCTGGTAGTTTGTATCAACTTCTGCACCAACACCAAAAGCAAGAACGGCAACGCTTGCATCTACACCGGCTTTCCAGCCGTCACTGTTTACAAATTTGTTGTAAGCTTCTTTTGTGTTGAAAAGATAAATAACAGATTTTTTCTGTCCGCCAAGCTGCCAGCCAACAGAAGCAGAAACTGTACTGTAATAACCAACAGTTTTGCCGCCGCGCAAAAGAGCACCTTCGCCGTATTCGCCGCCAACACCAACGCCTGCCTTATAAACTTCCGGAAATACCAAAATACCGTAAGCTCTTTTTACTTTGTCTGCGCCAACTTTAGCCTTCAAGGTTTCCAAAGCAACTTTTACACCTGTATCAATAGCTTCTGCCGATTTAGCAAAAAGCTGGCTTGATGCGCTTACCAAAATCAATACGCAGGCAATCAAAAATACTTTTTTAGCTTTGTTTGTTTTGCAAAATGTCATAAAAATCTCCTTTGTTTTATGAAAATTTCGTTTTATTCAAAACTTGCAGTTACTTGCAGCTTTAGCATAATAGCAAGTAGGCAAATTATAAACACACTGGTTCAGAAAAAGTAACAGAATTTTGCAAGTTCGTTTACAGGTCAAACTAACCTTTTACATTTTAAAATCTTTGCCGGACATTTGCCCCAAAAAAAGCCGCATTGAAAAAATGTGCATAATTTGATAAATTCTTGCATTATGGTTATTTCTTCTATTGACTTAAAAAACGGTAAAGTTGTTCAGCTTAAAAACGGCAAAGACCTGGTTCTGGAACGTGAAGATGCTGACGCATTGATTACAGATTTTAACTTTTACGGCGAAGTTGCAATTATTGACCTTGACGCCGCACTGGGAAACATAAACGAAAAAGGCGAAACTGCAAACACCGCGCTTTTAAAAAGCCTGCTGCGCAAAGGCAACGTGCGCACCGGCGGTGGCGTACGCAGCGTAAAGCGCGCCAAAGAACTTATCAGCCTGGGTGCAGAAAAAGTAATTATCGGTTCTTCTGCATGGGCAAGTGCCGAAGAACAAAAAAGCGGCGCAATTCTGAATACAGCTTTTCTGGATGAACTTGCTGCGGCAATCGGCAAGGAACGCATTATAATTTCTGTTGATGCAATAAAGGGCGTTATTGCCGTTAAAGGCTGGACGGAAACCGCCGGCATCAGTCTTCTGGACGGCGCAAAAGCCGCTGAAAAATATGCAAGCGAACTGCTTTTTACCTGCGTAGAAAAAGAAGGCTGCATGCAGGGCACCGACATGGAACAGGTAAAGGCTCTGCGCGAAGCCGTAAAATGCCGCATCGTTGTTGCAGGCGGCGTAAGTACAGTTGAAGAAATTACGCAGATTGAAAAAATAGGCTGCGACGTTCAGCTGGGCATGGCTTTGTACACAGGCAAAGTTGCATTAAAAGATTCTTTTATAAGCTGCCTTAACTGGCAGAAAGTTGCCGAAGAAAGCAAAGGCTTAATGCCGGTTATTGCGCAGGCAGCAAGCGGCGAAGTTTTAATGACAGGTTTTGCAAACAAAGAAGCTTTTGAAAAAACCATCGATACAAAAAAACTTACATTTTACAGCCGCAGCCGGAATGTTTTGTGGACAAAAGGCGAAACTTCGGGCAATTATCTGGAAGTAAAAAAACTGCGTGTAGACTGCGACCGCGATGCCGTTCTGGCAACCGTTGTTCCGCACGGGCCGACCTGCCATACAGGCGCATGGTCTTGTTTCCAGACCAACAGCGACCGTCCGTATTCCATGGAATTTTTGTACGAAATTATCAGCGAACGCTTTGCAAATCCACGCCCGGGTTCGTATACGGCAACCCTTACCCCGGAACGCGTACGCGAAAAAATTATGGAAGAAGCTGAAGAATTAACAGACGAAGCCGAAACCCGCGAAGACGTTATCTGGGAATTTGCCGACCTGTTCTATTTCCTTTCAGTCTTGATGTATCAGGAAAAAATAACCTGGCAGGATATTTTAGACGAACTGGATAAACGCCATAAAAAATAAAATATTTTAAGAACAAAAAAGCCTTTCGCATGCAAAAGCGAAAGGCTTTTTTTCTGTTATTACAGAAAGTTAAAAATTTTCAAAAATCAGATAAAAAAATGGCGATTCTAAAAATCGTCATTTTTTCAGTTTTCAATTATAAAATGTAAAAATATGCGGGCGGATTATTTTTCTTCTGTCTGGGCAGCTTCGTAGTTTAAAATCCAGCGTTTCAGCGGATCAAGCCAGTCGTAATCGTTTACGCCTTCAAGCAAAAGCTGTTCAAACAAATAATTCAAATGCTCGTTTATTGCCCTGCGGTCTGCGTCTGCAATTTTAGGCGCGTGACTGAACATTGCGTTTATAAAATTCACCGAATCCTGCACCGAAAACTCGCCGGCAAGAACAAACTGCATCATATAAAGCGCCGAAGCAATGCAGTTTACGCTGTGCTGCTTGATATAAAGCACGGTTTCCGCAATTTCAATTGCGCCTTTGTAAAGCACGCCGTTATAAAGGGCTTTTTCTTCTTCGCTGAAACCCTGCTGGTTAAAAATGCGCTTAAAATACGTGCAGGTTAAAACCATAATGCTGACGTGCAGGCTTGGCACACACAAAAAATGCGGATCAAGCGTTTTAAGCCAGAAAAACTTTCTATTGGCAAGACCTTGGGGGCGCCGGGTTGTAGACATT
Organism: Treponemataceae bacterium; assembly: GCA_024402495.1. Taxonomy (GTDB): domain Bacteria; phylum Spirochaetota; class Spirochaetia; order Treponematales; family Treponemataceae; genus UBA1240. Next base: position 30,367 of record JAKSTR010000014.1, on the reverse strand, counting down.
CTGAAACGGTAAAATTCGGCTGCCTGCCTGTAGCATTCGTTTATAAGATCAAAATAATCGTTGAAAATTTTCACCGCATCTTTTTTGCAGCGCCTGGTAACAAGGGTCAGCGGGCGAACCCAAAAGTTGATGAAATCAAGATAAACGTCAATTTTTTCCGGACAGAAAGGCACTTTGTCGTCTAAAGGGTGGTCAACGCTGATGATTTTTGTTTTGCTTAAGCCCAATTTGCGTTTAAACTGCAACCAGAAAAAATCTTTAATAACCGTGCGCAAATACCTGAAAAGGTGATGCCATGTACTTGGGTGAAAAAGTACAAAAAAATACGGCGGTGCTACGGAAAGTTTTGTAAGATCGTATATTTCAGGCTGTTTATTTTTGTCTTTTTGCAGGTTATTCAAATTGAAAAATTATCCTTTTGAGATTTCGTTCTGTAAGTATGGGCTAAAATCGTGATTTTTTCAAGTTTACAAAATTAAGCGCACCGTCTGGCGCGCTTTTTTGCAGAATGAAAAATTATTTCAAAGTTTCAGCTTCTTCTTTTGAAGTTTTAAGCCAGTACTGGCTGCGCCCGATAGGTCCGATTGAACCTTTCATTTCAAGGGTGTCTTTTTTGTATTTTCCGCCGTCTGCCGCATGAAAAGTCATTGTGCAGGTATACATTGAACCGTTGCCCGGATCGATGATGTTGCCTTTGCCCCATTTGCCTGTACCAAGATTTTTAAGGTTGAAAATGAACGGCGTGTTTACAACAGTCATCTGGTTTACTTTGCCGGAAACCGGGAAACCCTTGTAGCTGTCCTTGCAGTCTTTTGCAATTGTTGCATCGTCCTGTCCCGGCACATGAATAATTTTTCCGTACAAAACATCGTTTTCAACGTAAATATTCCAGATTGCGGTAGTTTTTCCCGATTCTTCGTCAACGCTCAACCAGTAACCTTCGCACGGGTCAGCAGCAAAGCAAACGCCGGCAGACAAAACTAATGCACAAAGCATTACAATCAATTTCTTCATAAATCCTCCATAAAACTTTGCATTTCTGCTGCGCAAAGCAATATTCAGCACAAAGCTGAACGAATAATGAAACCATGATAACACAGCTTTTCAGTATTTAAAAGGCAATTTTATCGCCCAAATAGCGGCCCTATCAGAAAGATAGGGCGAACTGAATAAAAAAAACAACTTTCCGCTTCTCAATTGAAAAATTTTCAGCTTTCCAAAACTGCCGTAAAATCAACAACCTCGCCGCGAACGTCGGGGTATTAAAACTGCCGCAAAATAAAAAAGCAGCAAATCTGGGTTATGAATTTGCTGCCCTGAGAATTACTTTATTACATTTGCCTTCTATTTGGAGTTTGCAAAAGCCTGCTTTATCTGCGTCCGGCAATTTTCATACCGGACGCGCGCCATATAAGGCAGTTTGGTTTTATTCAATAACTTCAAGCACAACGTTATCAATGCAAACCTGATGCGGTTTGTTTATGCGCTTGCCGTTAACTGCGCCCATGGAAAAAGTTAAAATCGTATTCGGGTCGTCCGGATATGTCATTTCAAAATCGCAGACAACGGTCTGATAATTTTCGTTAATTTCAACAGTCGGCGCATCGTTGTATGGCGTCCAGTCTTCTTTACCGTGCTTTGCCTGCCACAAAGCGCCGTCACGCTGCAAAGCATATTTAATTTCGCGCTTAATATCGCTCTTTACGTCAAAAGACAGTCGGTATTTTTTGCCTTTCTGCAAATAAACATTGTTCTGCTTCAGCTGAATTTTCCAGTCATCGGTGGTTGTATCGCTGATGGAAACTGCGGCGGCGTTATCGTTTTTTCTGCCTGCCTTGTCGCTGCCAAGACTGTCAATGCCAAGTTCGTTGCCCGGATTGTAAGTGTACAATTCCCAGCCGGCGCTGCCCGCAGAAAATTTTCCATTCTGAACAAGAGCATCTTCGCCAATAACAACGTTATCAATTATGTAAGTGCCTTTTTGCGCAAAGGTCATTTTTAAGGTTGCCGCGCCGGTAAGTTTTCTGGTAGAAAATTTACCGGTATACTGACTGCCCTGCTTTTTAATCGGCACTTCAATTCCGGCAACATTTACAGAAACCTTGTCGCCGTTTCCGCTTGGGCAGTCAAAGGCAAAGCGGTAATTGCTGTCTGGTGCAAGGGCAATTCCGCTTTGAACAAGCGTCAGATTATCGCTTACATCAACTTTCAGCTGGCGGATGTTTTTTTCGTTTGTAACGGTTGCCTTAGATTTTGCGCCTTTTTCAACTTCCCAATATTTCATGCGGTCGTTGCCGCGGTCAAAAGTTCCGTTATAAACATAGTTGCCGTCGCTTAATGCGCTGCGCATTTTGCCGGTATTTTCAGCCTTGCCAAGTTTTTCAAGGCGAATATTTGCCAGCGTAATTTGCGCGGTAGAATTTGTTGCACCCATATTAAAATCGATGCGGGCATTTTTATCAGATTTTTCGCTCATTACAAATTCGTAGGCAAAATTCTGCTTTTTTTCCGTCAGGTTAACGGCAGTATCGCCAAAATAGCGAATCCAGCCGCGGTCTGGAGCGGTTAAGCCCACTTTCATGGTACGCGGTTTTTCTGCAAAAGCGTCAAAGCTTAAACGGTATTTATAGCCGTTTTCAACCGGCACATCTGCCTGCACCAGCTGAATTGAATATTCCTGAGTACCGGCGCTTTTGGTGCTGATTACAACCTGATTATTCTGAATTTTGGCACTGCCGTTTCCGCCGCCCTGGGTCATAAAAATCCAGCCGGTGCTGTCGTCCAGTTTTTCAGCCTTAGAAAAATCGCCGTTTCTAAAATAGTTTCCGTCGCTTTCTGCCGGTCTGAAAGTTTCGGCTTTTTCAGTTTTGGTAACGTTTTCGTTGTAGGCGCTTTTCTGGTAAACGCGCACATAATCAACCAGCATCTGTGCATCTTTGTCAAACTTGGTGTTTTTGTCCGGATTTCCCGGCCAGTCGCCGCCAACAGCCACGTTAAGAATAATATAAAATTCCTGGTCGTAAGGTGCCGGGAAAGTTATAGGATCTTCGCTGCCTTTTTTTGTAAACCAGTCGTCGGCACTGCCATACTGTTCTCCGTCAACAAAAAAGTTTATTTTTCCCGGCAGCCATTCAACTGCAAAAGTATGAAATTCGTCTGCATAATTCGATTTTGCCTTTGATTTTGCAGAAAACTGGGTCTGCGTATGCGGTTCGCCATAGTGCAAAGTACCGTAGTTGGTATCAATTGCGTCGCCCAGAACTTCCATAATGTCAATTTCGCCGCATTTTGGCCACTGACCGTACAGATTTTCGTTTACAGGCATCATCCAGAAAGCCGGCAAAAAGCCCTTGCCTTTTGGAACCTTGATGCGGGCTTCTACAATTCCGTATTTAAAGCCGTGCTTGCCCAATGTATTGATGCGGCCAGAAGTATATTTTGAGCCGTTTTTGCTTGCCTGAATTACCAGATTGCCGTTTTTAACGTAAGCAGCCTTGTCGCTTGCAATATATTCCTGCAATTCGTTGTTTACCCAGCCCGGTTCGTGAATTTCAAAGCTCCAGTTTGATTTATCCAGATGTTTCTGGTCAAAATTGTCTTCAAATTTTAATTCGTAACCTTCGTAGCTAAGTTTTTGACCAAAACAAACAGAAAGACTGGCTAAAAACATAGCAGAAAGAATAAAAAAACGTGATTTTTTCAAAGTTTTTCCTCCATTGGGGCTAATTTTAATTTGGAAAAACTGGAAGATATATCGTTTTTTTTATATTTGTATCAAATATTTTGGATTTTTTTGAAAGTTGAGGTAAAATGGAAGAATGAGCGATGCAAACGGCAGCAAAGGTGAAAACGAAAAAAAAGCCCAGAACGGCGTAAAAACCGAACTTACGCAAACCCTGTTCAAGCAGAAAGAAGAAGAATTTTTTCATGCCCGGTATAACAATGAACTGTTTTTTTACGCCGCAATTAAAAACGGCGACGAAGAACTTGTAAAAAAATACATGACGCCGCTTAACGAAGCCAAAAATATGGGGCAGCTTTCAGACCGGCCGGTAAACAATATGCGCTATCATTTTATAATTTCGGTTGCGCTTATTACCCGCTTTTGCCTTGAAGCCGGGCTGCCCTTTGAAACCGCCTATACTTTAAGCGACTTGTACATTCAAAAAGCAGATAAATGCCACAATCTGGAAGGGATTCTGGAACTGCACGAACGCGCGGTTTTTGATTTTACCCGGCGAATGCAGCAGATTAAGCCGATAAAAACTTCCAAAACCTTAAGCCTTGCAATTGAATACATTCAAAAAAAACTGCATACCAATTTTAGCGAAAAAGATGTGGCGGCTTACGCAAAGGTCAGCAGCCCTTACCTTTCTACGCTTTTTAAAAAACAAACCGGGCAAAGCCTGAAAGAATATATCAACAACAAGAAAATTGAAGAAGCAAAAGACCTTCTGCGGTTTTCTGACCAGAGTTTTATTGATATAAGCAACAGTCTGTGCTTTTGTTCCCATTCGCATTTTATTGCGGTTTTTAAAAAACACACCGGCTTAACCCCGAAAGAATACCGCGAAACCTATTACGGTAAAAAATTCGATAATCAAACCTGATTAAGCTGGCACAAATCGCGGATTACCTGACTTGCTATAATTAAGCCCGCCACCGACGGCACAAAAGCTATGCTTGCTGGCGGAACTTTGCCGGTTTTTGGGTCTGGGATTGCTTTTTGGGATAATTTTGGTTCTTCTGTTGAATAAACGCATTTTACGCCGGTAATTCTGCGCTTTTTAAGTTCGCGGCGCATAACCCGCGCCAAAGGGCAAACGCTGGTTTTGGAAATATCGGCAACGGCAAATTTTGTGGGGTCTAATTTGTTGCCTGCGCCCATGCTGCTTATCACCATTTTGCCGCATTTTTTCGCCTGAACAATAATTTCAATTTTTGCGGTAACGGTATCAACCGCGTCAACAACATAGTCGTACTGGGTAAAATCAAATTCGCCGCTGGTTTGCGGCAGATAAAAACATTTTTTTGCCGTTACATTTGCGTTCGGGTTAATTGAAAGAATGCGTTCTTTCATAACTTCAACTTTTTGCTTGCCAACGGTTTGGGTTGTGGCAATTATCTGGCGGTTAATATTGCTGAAACTTACAACATCGTTATCAACCAGCACAAAATTACCAATTCCGCTGCGCGCCAAGGCTTCGGCAACATAACCGCCAACGCCGCCAACGCCAAAAATTGCAACAGTTGAATCATGAAGTTTTTCCATAGCGTCGCTGCCAAGCAAAAGCGCCGTGCGGTCAAAAATATTTTCAATATTTTCCATAATTTATTTTCCAGCTCCAAAGCTGTGTTTAAAAAATTGATAAAAAAACAGGTTTTATGCAAATCAGCAAAATTTGCCAGACTTGAATCTGTTCGCACAAGACAAGTATTGCCTGCCTACGGCGAACTAGCAGATTTTTCTTACAGAATCGCGGACGATAAAATCGGCAGGCACGCGGATACAGTCTTTTACCGGCACGCCAATCAGCTGATTCATCAATATTTCTTCAGAAAGTTCTGCAATAAGCTTGCGGTTCTGGCTGAATGTAGTCAGTGCCGGCTGGTAAAATTCTGAAAAATTTTCATCATCAAAACCAACAAACGAAATGTCTTCCGGCACTTTAAGCCCGAACTGCTTGCAGTAATTCATTGCACCAATTGCCATGTTATCGTTGGCGGCAAAAACCGCGGTAATATCGGTATTGCGGCTTAAAATATTTTTCATTGCACTTTCGCCGGCTTCGCGTGTCCACAGAGAACAGCGTTCAATATTTTTGTCTTCTAATTGCAGATTGTGTTTTGTCAGCGCCCGACGCAATCCGGTTAAACGCTCGTCTGCCGCCTGGCTGTATTCGTTGGAAGAACCTGCAATATAGGCAATTTTGGTATGCCCGTTCTTTATTAAAAACTCGCCGGCATCAAAACCTGCGCTTTCGTTGTCCGTAATAACAGCCGGTATGCCGGGTACCAAATCGTTGGTAGAAACACACGGAATATCCGATTTTGCAAGTTCAATGATTTTAGAATAATCATCCAGAGGATTTATTATTACAACCGCGTCAACATTGCGCAATTTGCAATGTTCCACGTAAGAATTCACTTTTGTATCACCAAAAGAAGTAGAAATAAAAATCAAATCGTAGCCCGAAGCTTCAACTTCGGAACGGAACTTTGTTAAAACGCCGCCGAACAAAGGGTGTTCAAAACCGCGCTGCATATAAAGGTCTTCAAAAATTATTCCTATCAGATAGGATTTTTTTGTACTGAGAGCCCGCGCCGTCATATTCGGGCTGTACCCCATTTCTTCTGCTGATTTTAATATTTTTCTGCGGGTTTCGGGGCTTAAACCGCCGGTGCCGTTCAGCGCTTTGGAAACAGTTGGGGCGCTGTACCCGGTTTTTTTTGCAATGTCATAAATGGTTATCATTGGCATTACCTTAAAAAAGAGAAAAAACAATTAACGGGCATTCAAATGCCGGCTTGCGATAATTATAAAAACTAAAAACTATTTGCTGTTTATAAAAAAATTGTAACAGAAGAGAAATTTAACGGCTTTTGAGAAAAAGCTCTGAAAATAGGGTTATATAGTTTCATATTATTATCTTATCTGGTTTCTTTTTTTCAAATTGCTAAAAAGAAAGAAAAAGCTATTTATATAGAAGAAAAAACACAATTTGGGGCTGTCCAATGTTTTCAGACAGCCCAAATTGCAAGATTAACTGAAACAGAGTTTCAAATTATTCTTTAACACCACCCATTGTGATACCACTAATGATGAAGCGTGACATGAATGCGTAGAAAACCAAAATTGGGAGCAATGAAATTGCAACACCAAGATAGATTGAACCGTATTCTGTGCGGTAAATATCACCACGCAATGTCTGAACCAACATAGGCAATGTGTATTTCTTCTGGTCAGAGAGCAATACAAACGGTGTCATGAAGTTGTTCCAAGAACCAACGAATGCAAAGATTGACTGAGTTGCAACAGCCGGAATCATGATTGGCATGATAACAGTGTTAAAAATACGGAATTCACCTGCACCGTCGATACGACCTGCGTCAATCAATTCAAACGAAAGAATTGATTCCATATACTGCTTCATAAACAGAACAGAACCAGCCGAAGCGATTGAAGGAACAATCAACGGAATGAAGCTGTTTGTAAGGTGAAGTCTTGCCATAAACTGGTAGAAACCGATGAATGACAAAGTACCAGGGAGCATAATTACAGTAAGAATAAATGCCCACAGGAACTTTCTTCCCTTAAACTTGTATACGTGGATTGCATAAGCAGTTAAAGAAGAAAAGTAAACGCTAAAAATTGTAGAGAAAAACGCAATAACGGCACTGTTACCAAAACCCTGCCAGATCTGGAAGTTTCTGTTTGTAAGGTTTTTCCAGTTCTGCAATGTGTTTGTACCAGGGATTAATGAAATACCTTCGTTAATCTGTGCGTTTGTACGTGTGGCGTTGATAAGCATCAAATAAATTGGAACAATAGCCAAAAGTGCAAAAAACACCATCAAAATATATACTACGGCTCTTTTAAGAGTCATTGACATCTTATATTCCATTTTATCCCTCCACGTACTTGCGTCTTGGTTCGCGTTCTTTTACAAGCCAGTTGATGAAAGTTGCAAGACCAATTGTAATAATAAACATTGCAATAGCAACCGCAGCAGCATAAGAATAGTTAGTTACGCCCTGGAAGCCCATATTGTACAAATAAAGTGCCATTGAGCGAATCTTGAAGTCCGGTTCACCGTGCATACCGGTCAGCAGGAACGGAATTTCGAACAACTGCATACCACCAATCATTGATGTAGTCAAAAGATACCACATCATTGGGCGAAGCAATGGCAATGTAACATAGCGTGTCTGCTGACTTGCGTTTGCACCGTCAACAACAGCAGCTTCGTACAAAGAAGGTGAAATACTTGTGATACCAGCCATAAGCATAATCAAAGTATGTCCACACCACATCCACCACTGAATGAAAGAAACGATACCGCGTGATACGTTCGGCATACGGAAGAAGTTAAATCCCTGCTGAACCATCTGACCGTCAAGTTCTACTGTATTCCAGATGTTCAATGTTTGTGTAAGGAACTGGTTAACAGGACCAATTGGATAAGCAAACAAACTGCGGAACAAAACAGCAATAGAAGCTGTTGTTAACAAGTTAGGCATGTAGAAAATAGCTCTGAATATGCCTTTTCCTTTGATTTTAAGACGAATATCTGTAAACCAAATTGCAAACAAAAGAGCAATTCCAAGCTGAGGTGCAAAGTTGAAACCCCACATGATGAAAGTGTTTCCAACAGAACCCCAGAAGAAGTTGTCTGTAAGAAGCTTTTTAAAGTTAGTAAGACCTACAAAATCAAAATCTGTTTTCAGTCCCTGCAAGTTTCCAAAAGCAAGGGAAAAGGTATAAATAATTGGCCATAACTGAAACAACGCATATATGATGACAAACGGCAGAACAAAATAAAGTCCGGCGCGGTTTGTTTTGGCCTCAATTGCTGACGCTTTTTTCATGTTTCCTCCAAAGGAAAAAGTACAATAAAAAAGTGCAGCAAGAATAAATCTTAGCTGCACTTTTTGTCTAATCAATCAAACTGATTCAGTGAATGAATTAGAAACCAAGCTGTGAGCTAACCTGAGTTTTGAAGTCAGCAATAGCCTGATCTTTTGATTTTTCACCGTTCATGTAAGCAGTTGTTGCTTCGTTCCACAAGCTTTCAATTGCCTGGTCAGTTCCCTGTGTAAGTTTACCGTTAACATTTTCAGCCATTGAAGCAAATTCAGCATAGTGGTTCTGTCCAGCCAAGTATGGTTCGCTGTAAGCATCTTTAACTTTGTTTACAACGTTTTTGTTAGAAACAACGTCACCAGAATCTTTAACATACTGTTCAAGGAATGTGTCATCTGATGAAAGGTATTTGATGAGTTCTTTTGCAGCGCTAGGATTTTTTGTTCCTTTGTATGCACCTACCCATGTACCACCCCAGCGGTATCCGATAGGACCAGCACACATTGCCCATTTACCAGCAGCGTCTGGAGCGTTTGTTTTAAGAACGTAGTGGAGACCCCAAGTTGGCAAGAAGTAAGCAAATACTTCTTTCAAGTTACCTGATTCATCACGGAAGTCGCCTTTCATACCAGCGTACCAACCTTCTGACCACTGACCTACACGACCTTCGTAACCTTTGTCGTGGAATGTTTTACACATATCAAGGTAATCTTCCATAACTGGATCGATAACCAATTTACCGTTTACAACCCAAGGATCTTTGCGAGAAGAAGCATATGGTTTGAAAAGGTCACCAGTTGTAGATACGAAGTAGCAGTTTCCGTTTGATTTTGATTTAAGAAGAGCAGCTGTATCAAGACAAGCATTCCAGTCTTTTACGTATTCCTGAACTTTTGCAGGATCGTCTGTTCCGAGGTACTTTTTAGCAACGTCGCGGTTGTAGAACAAAGCACCTGGTGTTACCTGCCAAGAAAGTCCGTAAACTTTACCATTGTATGTACCAACTTCTGCTGGGTAAGCATACATTTTGTCTTTAACTTCGTTGTAAACGTCTGTCAAGTCAAGCAAAAGACCAGATTCAACGTATTTGCGAACGAATGCATCTTCAAGAGCGAAAACGTCAGGACAACCTGAACCTGAAGCCAATACCGGGTCAAGTTTGTTAGGAAACTGATCGGTTGGTGTCATTGAATATGAAATTTCATATTTACCAGCAAAACGTGGATCTTTTTCGAAATAATTTTTAATCATTCCGTCCAATTCGTCGGTGAAAGACCATACAACAATTTTGTTGTCTTTGTCAGCGCCGCCTTTAGCTGCTGGTGCATCTTTTTTTGCACAACCTGTAAATGCCATTGATAACAACGCAACTGCTGCTACCACTGAAATAATTTTTTTCATACGAACCTCCTTACAATTTACATATGAAAATTTTTTATAATTCTTAAACTGCTTTCACGAAAAACAGCAAAAATCAGCCTTAGAATCCGCAACTGGCTTTTAAGGTGTTTGAAACATCTTGGCAACCGGTTGCCAAGAATTAGAATAAGTTGGTTTGGGATATTTGTCAAACTTTTTTTTAAAAATTTTTAATCTTTTTTTAATATTTTTAATGTAAACCGATTTAAAATTGCACCTTTTTTCGGACAAAATCTAGTATACTAGTACACAATTGCAAATTTCCGTGCTATCATGAAAAATATTCACCAATAAAAACTTCCTTAAAATAAATGCACAAGCCTGTCTTTTCAATTTCTGCAAAAAACAGCCCCGGAATTCAGCGTAATACATTGAACAAAACAGGCTTTTTCAATAAAATAAAATCTCAGTATGAAAAGCCTTACTGAACAAAAAATATTTTATTATGCGTTAAATCAATGGAGATTTACTAATTTTTAGTAGGTCTCCATTTTTTTTAAACTTTTCAGTTTTGCCGGTTTTGCAAAAACAGGCGGAAAGCATACGAAAATTCACTTCGCAGATGCGAGTTTTTATATTTATTAGGAGAAAAAAATGCCACTTAACAAAAATATTCATAAAGTTATGGTTATCGGTTCGGGTCCAATCATCATCGGGCAGGCGGCAGAATTTGACTACGCAGGAAGCCAGGCATGCAAGGCGCTGAAAGAACAGGGACTTGAAGTCGTTCTGGTAAACTCAAACCCGGCAACCCTTATGACTGACCACGCAATGGCAGACCAGATTTACATTGAACCATTAAATATTGAAACAATCGAACGCATTATCATAAAGGAAAAACCGGATTCAATCCTTTCTTCCCTGGGTGGACAGACCGGGCTGACCCTTTGTATGGAACTTGCAAAAAGCGGCTTTTTGAAGGAACACGGCGTAAAGCTTTTGGGCGCAAATCCTGAAACAATCGACAAAGCCGAAGACCGCCAGATGTTCAAAGATACAATGGAAAGCATCGGCGAACCATGCATTCCTTCAAAAGTTGTTACAACTTACGAAGACGCCTACGATTTTGTAAAGAACCAGATTGGCTATCCGGCAATCATACGCCCGGCGTTTACTCTGGGCGGCACCGGCGGCGGCATTGTGCACAACGACGAAGAAATGGACGAAATCGCCCACAACGGTCTGCACCGTTCGCCGATTCACCAGATTCTTGTAGAAAAATGCATAAGCGGCTGGAAAGAAGTTGAGTTTGAAGTAATGCGCGACAGCGCCGGCAACGTTCTTACCGTCTGTTCAATGGAAAACTTTGACCCGGTTGGCGTGCACACCGGCGACAGCATCGTTATTGCGCCTACAGTTACATTAAGCGACAAAGAATACCAGATGCTGCGCTCCGCCGCGCTTAACATTATTTCTTCACTTGGAATGGAAGGCGGCTGTAACTGCCAGTTTGCACTTAACCCAAATACATTTGAATACGCCGTAATTGAAGTTAACCCGCGCGTAAGCCGTTCTTCGGCACTGGCATCTAAAGCAACCGGCTACCCGATTGCAAAAGTTGCTACGCTCATCGCCATCGGTTATACGCTGGACGAAATTCCTAACGCAGTTACCAAAAAAACCGCCGCCTGCTTTGAGCCGGTTTTAGACTACGTTGTCGTAAAAATGCCAAAATTCCCGTTTGAAAAATTCGTTTATGCAAAGCGCGACCTTGGTACGCAGATGAAGGCAACCGGCGAAGTTATGGCAATAGGCCACAATTTTGAAACCGCAATCATGAAGGCGGCGCGCGGTGCAGAAGTTGGCGTGCAGTCGCTTAACCTGCCGGTTTTTGAAGAACTGGACGACGCAGAAATAGAAAAACGCGTCGGGCAGTGTACGGACCAGCGCATTTTTGCAATTTTTCAGGCAATAAAACGCAGCATACTTTCAATTGAACAGATACACGAAATTACAAAAATCGACCTCTGGTTTCTGGCAAAACTGCAAAACCTTGCCGAAATGGAAAAACGCCTTGCAGCATTAAAGACCGAATCTAAGGAACTTAGCCTTGACCTTTATAAAGAAGCAAAATCATACGGCTACCCGGACAAAGTAATTGAAAAACTTACCGGGCAGAAAATTGCAGGCGCGGCAGGCATTTTAAAAGAAGCCGAACAGGCAGCCCGGCTTCTGGCGCAGGGAAAAGCTGCCCATATAAATGCAGGCTTCAAAATGGTAGATACCTGCGCAGGCGAATTCAATGCCGAAACACCGTATTTTTATTCAAGCTACGATAAAGAAAACGAAGCCCGCCTGTTCCTCGACCAGAAAAATTCCGTTGACCTCGGGGCTTCAATAAACAGCGCCGCCGATACCCTTGCAAAGCTTGCAAAAGAAACCGGCAATGCTGAATTAAAAGACGCCGCAAACAGCATTCTGAAAATTGCTTCAAAAAAAGAAAACGTAAAATCAAAGGGAACGATTATAGTTTTAGGCTCTGGTCCAATCCGCATCGGTCAGGGCATCGAGTTTGACTACGCTTCGGTTCAGTGCGTCTGGGCGCTTAAAAAACTCGGCTACGAAGTTGTAACAATCAACAACAACCCTGAAACCGTTTCTACCGACTTTGATACTTCCGACCGCCTTTATTTTGAACCGCTTACGCCGGAAGACGTAATGAGCGTAATCCACACCGAAAACCCGATTGGCGTTGTAGTCGCTTTCGGCGGCGGTACGGCGATTAAGCTTGCAAACTTCCTTGCAGAACAGGGCATCCGCATTCTTGGTACCAGTGCCGACGCAATTGACCTTGCCGAAGACCGCGAACGTTTTGATGCACTGTGTGAAAAACTCCATATACTTCGCCCGCAGGGACTTACCGTGCTTACCGAAGCCGAAGCCCTTGAAGCAACTTCAAAACTGGGCTATCCGGTTCTGCTACGTCCAAGCTACGTTCTGGGCGGACAGAACATGATTATTGCCTTTAACGACGACGACGTAAAAGAATACATGAAAATCATTCTTGCCCAGGGCATTGCAAACCCAATTCTGATAGACCAGTACAAAATGGGTACGGAACTTGAAGTAGACGCAATCTGCGACGGCAAGGACATTCTCATACCGGGAATCATGGAACATATAGAAAGAACCGGCATTCACTCAGGCGACAGTATTGCCGTTTACCCGAGCTGGAACCTGAACGACATTCTGCGCGAAAAAATCGTAAACCAAAGCCGCGAACTTGCCCTTGCACTGGGTACAAAAGGCCTTGTAAACATTCAGTACCTGATTTACAACAACGACCTTTACATTATTGAAGTAAACCCGCGTTCAAGCCGCACCGTGCCGTACATAAGCAAGGTAACGAACGTACCGATGGTAGAACTTGCCGTGCGTGCAATGCTTGGCGAAAACGTGCGCGACATGGGCTACGGCACAGGACTTTACAAGCTGCCGCCGTATTTTGCCGTAAAAGTTCCGGTTTTCAGCTTTGAAAAACTGATGGACGTAGACACCCATTTAGGTCCGGAAATGAAATCTACCGGCGAAGTTCTGGGCATTGCCGCCACCCGGGAAGAAGCAATTTTCAAGGGTCTTATCGGCGCGGGCTACAACATGAAGAGAAGCGGCGGCGTACTGTTCAGCGTGCGCAAAACAGACCGCTACGAAATACCTGACCTTGCCAGAAAGTTTTACGATATGGGCTTTAAGCTTTACGCAACAGAAGGCAACGCAGAAACCCTGCGCGATTTCGGTATGGAAGTTGAAATTGTCAACAAAATACGCGAAAACGAAAAAGACAATATCCTGACACTTCTGGACAGCGGAAAGATTGATTACGTAATTTCAACTTCTGCAAAAGGCCGCGACCCGCACGCAGACAGCGTACGCATGCGCCGCCACGCAGTAGAACGCGACATTCCGTGCCTGACCGCAATTGATACTGCAAACGCAATTGCCGACTGCCTGATGAGCAAATACAGTGCCAAGAACATTGAACTGATTGACATCAACAAGCTGCGTACCGCAAAACAGACGGTTAAGTTTACAAAAATGTCAGCAACCGGCAACGACTTCATAATCGTTGATACTCGCGAACAGTACATAAACAACCCAGGCGGTCTTGCCGTGCGCCTGTGCAACCGCCGCGACGGTATCGGTGCAGACAGCCTTGTTCTGGTTGGCAAAACAGACAAAGCCGACGCAAGCATGCGCTTTTTCAACCAGGACGGTACGGAAGGACAGATGGCAGGCAACGCCTTGCGCGCCGTTGCCAAATATCTGTATGACTTTAACATAGAAGGAATAGCCGACAAGCACAACAAGCACGAAACCACGGCGCAGATTTCCATAAAAACTCAGGCTGGCGTAAAGAACATTACGATTTACAAACTTGCAGGCAAAACGAACACCGTAACCGTAAACATGGGCTATGCAGATTTTGAACCAGAAAAAATTCCTACGACACTGAAAGCAAATGCAATCAGCGTTGCAGGCAAAACCTATCAGGGCGTAATCAGCCAGAACCTTAAAGTAGACGGAACGAACTATAAGGTTTCCCTCGTAAGTTTCGGTAACCCGCACTGCGTTGTTTTCTGCGATTTTGTAGACAAAGTACCGCTGGAACACATCGGACCGCTTTTTGAACATCACGAAGCATTCCCGAAAAGAATAAATACCGAATTTGTCCGCGTGGTTGGCCCGACTGAATTGAAAATGCGCACATGGGAACGCGGAAACGGAGAAACCCTTGCCTGCGGAACCGGCGCCTGTGCCGCGGTTGTTGCAGCCGTACTAAACGGTCACTGCCCGATGAACCAGAGCATTACCGTAAAAGTGCGCGGCGGTGAACTTATCGTAAAATACACCGGCGACACCGTTTACCTTACCGGCACAACAAACCTGTGCTACAGCGGCAACGTAGAAATTTAGTCAAATTGCTGAAGCATAAAAAATCAAGATAACAAAAAAGGTGCAGTTCTTCGCCGCATTCGGTTTAAGGACTGCACCTTTTTCATTTTTTCAGCCTACAAGCCACTTGTATTTTTCTACGCTGTAAAGCGGAATGAACGGCAGAAGAATCGGCGTGCGCTTTACGTATTCGGCATAGTCCGGGTCGGTGCCGTAGTTTTTGTTCTGGCGTATTTCAAGGCGGCGCGCACCGCTGAACATTACGTAAATAATGCCCAGATAGCCCGAAACAACGATTATCCACTGCGCCGCGCCGTTTATGGCATTTGCGCCGCTTACAAAAACGCCCGTCCAGAATAAAACTTCGCCCAGATAATTGGGGCAGCGCACAATTTTGAACAGACCTTTGTCGCAGAACCGTTTTGGGTTAATTTTTTTGTAATGATTTTTCTGTATGTCGGCGGCGCTTTCCAAAATCAGCCCTGCAAAAGCTACAATCATTCCGGCGGTAAAAACCGCGCCGCCTGTAAGTTCGGCATTTTGCGCAAGCAGAATATTTTGCAGCCTGAAAAATACCGGCGCAACCTGACAGCCGTAAAGCAGAACGCAGGTTATCCAGATGGCAATTTTTACGCCGAAAGAAACGTCTTCGTTCTGCTTTATTTCTTTTTTCATTACCGAATTGTAGGCGGAACTTTTAAGCTCGCGGATAAGAAGAAAAAGGCTAAGGCGCAAGCCGTACACAATTAAAAGCACACAGGGAATAATTACCCAGACGTTCAGCCGGTGACGGAATGCAAAAAGCATGAAAATTCCCTGCGCCGCAATAGAAAAACCATAGCCCAGAGAAATAAAATAAACGTATTTTATAAAGCCCAATGCGCTAACTGTCAGCGCTACAACAAATAGCAAAGCAAAATTTAATGTAAAAGTCATAAAGATAATTTTACATTGTATATTGGGCTTTTTCAATATTTTGTGCTGGAAACAAAACAGCACGCTATCAGCCGCCGTAAGCCGTAAAAAGAAAAACCCCGGCTTTGCCTTGCAGAACAAGCAGAAAAAAACTAACAGAAATCTTTCCGCCATTCGGCAATTGCCGGGTTTTGCAGTTTTATATTTTTCAGCAAATTTCAAAAAAAATCCGCAGAAACCTTTATTTTTCAGCTGATTACGGCTTTTAGCGCGGCTTTTTGGGCGGCAATAACCTTGTCGCACCATGAATCAAACTCCGGATCTTCTTTCTGGCATTCCGGGTGGCTAAGCACGTATTCTATCGTTCGCCTTACGCCCTGATCAAAGCGCGTAGTTGCCGCAAAGCCCGGCACGGCACGTTTAAGCTTGGCGTTGTCAAACACAACGGAACAAGCCTTGTCGCCCAAAAGACTGCCGGTAAAATCGTAGTCGCTGCAGGCGGCTAAAAAACTTGAAGCCACGTAAATGGGCTTTAATTCCACGTTAAGCGCGGCGGCAATGCAGCTGTAAATCTGGTTCCATGTTAATGTTTCATCAGAAGTAATATTGAAACTTTCGCCGATTGCGTGGGCATTCGCCATTAAGCCTACAAAAGCCTTTGCAAAATCGCTGTTGTGGGTCATCGTCCACAGGCTGTTGCCGTCGCCGTGGATAATTACTTCCTTGCCTTCAAGCATTCGCTTTATTACGCTGAAACTGCCGTTTGCACCGTGCACGCCCAGCGGAACGGAACGCTCGTCGTAGGTGTGGCTTGGGCGAATGACTGTTACCGGAAAACCTTCCTGACGGTATTTCTGCATTAAAAAGTTTTCGCATTCAATTTTATTCCGGCTGTATTCCCAGAAAGGGTTTGCCAAAGGCGTAGCTTCGTTAATCAAATAGTTAGAAAGCGGTTTTTGGTAAGCCGAAGCCGAACTGATATACATAAACTGGCGGCAGTGACCGCTGAAAAGCCTGAAATCCCGTTCCACCTGATTTGGCGTAAACGCAATAAAATCGCACACGACGTCAAAATCCAAACCGGCAAGCGCACTTTTTGCCGCGGTTTCGTCGTTAATGTCAAGGCAAAGACTTGCAACGTTTTTTGGCAAACTCTGGTTGCGGTTGCCGCGGTTAAGCACGGTAAGCTGCCATTCAGGGGTTGCGGAAACAAGTCTGGTAATGGCGGAACTGATTGTGCCCGTACCGCCAATAAATAAAGCTTTCATAAGCGCCTCCGCCTTAAAGTATAGGGGCGAAACATTAAAGCTTTCAACTTTTTATAAAGTTAATTTTGTAAAATAAGCGTGCGCACAAAAGGCGCTTCCTGCGCATTCAAACTGAAAAAATATACTTTTCCACAGGAAGAAAAGTTTTCCACAACAGCAGCGCAGACTGTGGAAAAACGTACAATTCATTTACAGACAACAAATTGCATAAAGTTTTCAACAGGCGAAAAACTTTAAAAAACTGCTAATATTTGTTAATTTTACGCCGAAGGGCAATGCGCTTTTTTGCCACTTTTGCCGATAAACAAAATACCATGAAAAAGCTTCCGCATGTTCTAGTTTTGTTTGTTTTAGTTTTGCTGATTACAGTAATGTTTATGATTGTCGGCGTACAGGATCTTTTTGCGTCGCCTGCCGACTTTGACAATCCGCATTCCGCAGACCAGACAGAACAGGCTTTTGGTCCTATTACCGAACAGGAAGCTATGGTTATTTTTGCGCGCGAAGAACAGCAGCGCGAACTTGATTCCGTTTTGCCCGATGACGAACTGACTGCCCGTATCGTAAACAACTACAACCCTGTCATGATGAATAACGACATCATGGCTTTTTACGGTCATCCTAATGCAAAATCCATGGGCATTATCGGGCAGCACTCGCTGGAAGACCTTGAACCGCTTCTGCTGGACTGGGCGGCTGAATACGATGCCGTTAACGGAAGCCGCGGAACGGTGCCTGCCCTTTATCTGATTTTCGGTACATGCTGGCCTGAAGGCGAAATAGGCTATTTAAATTCTTCAATAATTGAAAAATACATTGATTTTGCCGCCGAACGAGGCTGGCTGGTATTTTTAGACCACCAGATTGGTAAATATTCCGTTGATTATGCGGTAAAACGCCTTTTGCCGTGGCTGAAATACGACAATGTTCATCTTGCCCTGGACCCGGAATGGCGTACGACAAAACCAATGCAGGAAATCGGCTGGGTTACGGCAGACGAAGTAAACATGGCACAGCAGATGATTGAAGACTACATTATAGAAAACAATCTGCCCGGAAAAAGAATGCTGGTCATTCATCAGTTTAAGCCGTGGATGATAAGCAACCGCCCGAAGGTACGAAGCAATTTTGAACGCGTAAACCTTGTACACTGTGCAGACGGCTTTGGTACGCCGGGTCAGAAAAAAGGTTCTTACAGCGCAAATGCCGAAGCAACCAACATTCCGCTAAAATCGTTCAAGCTGTTCAGCAAGCCGGCAATTGCAGGTGCCGGTTACGACACCCCGATGATGACGCCGGAAGAAGTTCTGGCACTTGAACCGCGCCCGGTTTTCATAATGATTCAGTAATTTTTGTTTATTTTAGAAGAAAAACAGAAGCCCCGGATAATGAATCGGGGCTTTTTTGTGCTTATGGGTGCAGTGCGCGGCAAAAAATACCGGGCGCAGCCGGGCGCTGATACGCGGCAACCAGAAAACGCCGGCTTTTTGAGCTTTAAGACCTGCCATATAAAAAAGCCTTGTGCAAAAACCGGAATATCGTTCATGCAATTCGTTACAGCGCAACGCTTTATATAAAAACGCGCCACAAATATTGCAAAACCAGAACTGCCGCTAAAAGCCTTTTTAAAAGATTTTTTGCATTACCAGACAAAAAGCAAAAATATTAAAATATTTTCTTATAATACTATATAAAAATATGATTAAATAATTGAAAAATTGTTTTATCTTCAATAAAATATAGAGATTTTTGCTTTTTTGGGGGGGCAGTTGTGCAATATACAAAAGAAGAAGTTATCGACTTTATCGAATCTGAAGGCGTGCGTTTTATCCGCCTTGCTTTTTGCGACGTTTACGGAAACCAGAAAAACATAGCCATTGTGCCGGAACAATTGCAGCGCGCATTTGAAGAAGGCATTCCGTTTGACGGATCTTCTGTAAGAGGCTTTACCGATGAATGCAATTCAGACCTTTTTCTGTTTCCGATTCCTTCAACCTTAACCACCCTGCCCTGGCGTTCAACTTCGGGGAAGGTTGTGCGCATGTTTTGCGACATTAAAAACAGCGACGGAACGCCGTTTGAAAAATCAAGCCGCTATATTCTGGAAAAAGCCGTGGCTAAAGCAAAAGAAATGGGGATTTCTGTAGATTTCGGCGTAGAATGCTGCTTTTATCTTTTTCAAACTGACGAAAAAGGACAGCCGACCCGCATACCTTTTGACACCGCAGGATATCTGGACGTTGCCCCTGCCGACAAAGGCGAAAATATCCGCCGCGAAATTACGCTGACCTTAAAAGAAATGGATATTTACCCCGAAAGTTCGCACCACGACAAAGGACCGGGGCAGAACGGCATAGACTTTAAGCATTCAAGTGCAATTTTAGCCGCCGACAATACCATGAATTTTATGACGGTTGTAAACGCCATTGCCAGCCGCAACGGTCTGTATGCTGATTTTTCGCCAAAACCGCTGGAAAAACAGAACGGAAACAATTTCCACATAAATATGTCCGTAAAACAGTCGGGCGAAGTTGAATGCCAGAAATATTTTATGGCTGGTATTTTGCACCACATAAAGGAAATTACCGCATTCCTGAACCCGACCGAAGATTCCTACAAGCGCCTCCGCAGCGTGGATTCGCTTTTTTACATCAGCTGGGGGCACGAAAACCGTTCTACCCTTATCCGCATTCCTTCTTCCTCAAAAAACCGCGAACGCTTTGAACTGCGCTCGCCGGATCCA
The DNA here is from genome assembly GCA_024402495.1 of Treponemataceae bacterium. Taxonomy (GTDB): domain Bacteria; phylum Spirochaetota; class Spirochaetia; order Treponematales; family Treponemataceae; genus UBA1240. The sequence continues at coordinate 10,545 of JAKSTR010000014.1, read as the reverse complement.
AGCACAAACCCGTATCTTGCATTTGCACTTTTAATTTATGCGGGTCTGGACGGAATAAAGAACAAAATTCAGCTGCCGGAAAGCGTTGAAGAAAACCTGCACATCGCTTCCGTAAAAGTAACCAGCAAGCTGGAAACATTGCCGCAAAGCTTAAAGGAAGCCGTAGAAATTGCAAAGCAAAGTCCGTTTGTAAACGAAGTTTTGCCAAAATCTTGGATTGAATTGCTGGAAGTTTAGGAAACAATCAAAAATGACACCATTAAAAAGCCGCAGAAAAATTATGGTCGTTACCGAAAGCCAGAGTTTTTTTGACAATGTTACAGGAATTCTGCCTAAAAGCGATTTCTTTCCGATTTTTCATGCAACATCGGGCGGCGACGCAAGGCGCAAGCTGCTGGAACTGCCCGTTGACATTTTGATTGTTGATTCGCCTTTAAGCGACGAACACGGTACGATTTTTGCCCAGAGTTTTGCCGCAAGCAATATGGGCATTCTGCTTCTGGTAAAGGCAGATATGTACGACAGCGTCGCCTGCCAGGTTGAAGAAGACGGTATCGTAACTTTGCCCAAGCCCAATTCGCCGGAAATGTTTTATACCGCGGTGCGCATGCTTTCGGCTATGACATTCCGCCTGCAAAAGCTTGAAACCCAGAACAAAACCTTGCAGGAAAAAATGGCAGACATCCGTTCGGTAAACAAGGCAAAATGGGTTTTAATTGAAAACCTGAAAATGACCGAAGCCGATGCCCATCGCTATATTGAAAAACGCGCCATGGACGCACGCATAAGCCGGAAAGAAGTTGCAGAAGAAATAATACGCTCGTATTCGGACTGACGCATACAGAAAAACGGCGCCGGCAGACGCAAATATGTACGCGGCGCGGTTTTTTACGATTTTTGTCCGGAATAAAATCTGCACCGCGCAACATGGCATATTTTGAAGCATATAAAAGCATTGCAGCCACCGGATGATGAACTAATTTCAGCATGACAAAATGAAGTTGCATTTCATAAAAGCAATTTTTGGTTGCCAATTTCTTAAAGCCCGGCATTCGCAGTATCTAAAATATTTTCCCTGTCGTAAAATCAGCAGGTCAAATGTCGGATTTTAAAGCTTTGCCATCCCAGAATGAACACGCGTCATTCCGAACCCGTTTCGGAATCTTCTTTTGGCAACAAATCAGATGCTGAACTAAATTCAGCATGACAAAATGAAGTTGCATTTCATAAAAGCAATTTTTGGTTGCCAATTTCTTAAAGCCCGGCATTCGCAGTATCTAAAATATTTTCCCTGTCGTAAAATCAGCAGGTCAAATGTCGGATTTTAAAGCTTTGCCATCCCAGAATGAACACGCGTCATTCCGAACCCGTTTCGGAATCTTCTTTTGGCAACAAATCAGATGCTGAACAAAATTCAGCATGGCAAAATAGAATTGCATTTCATAAAGGCAACTTTTGGTTGCCAATTTCTTAAAGCCCGGCATTCGCAGTATTTAAAAATATTTTCCTGTCTTGAATTTAGCAATCTGATATTCGGGCGTTCGGCGTTTTTGTTTGGAACAAAGGGCGCTAATATTTTTCTGTTAATTTTGTACCAAAATAAGCGGCGGCGGCTTACAAATTGTTGTTTTTAGGCTAATAAATTGCTATACTAAAATAATCCCCGCTGAGAACTCAGCCCATATTTCACATGGAGAAATAGCATGTATACCATTCTTGAAAAACGGCAACTTTCTGCCGACGTTTATTATTTCAAGGTAAATGCACCGGACATCGCCCGCAACCGCAAAGCAGGTCAGTTCGTACTGGTGCAGCTTGATATCGAATATGGCGAACGCGTTCCTTTAACAATTGCTGACGCAAACGCACAGGAAGGCTGGATTGCCCTGGTTTTTCAGGCAGTTGGCGCCACAACATTCAAACTTTCACAGAAAAACAAAGGCGATTCTATCGCAGCAATTCTTGGACCGCTGGGTAACCCGACCCACATTGAAAAGAAAGACGGCCCGGTTGTAGTTGTTGGCGGTGGTATTGGTGTAGCACCTTGTTATCCTATCGTAAAAGCACACAAAGAATTAGGCAACAAAGTCATCATGATTATTGCTGCCCGCACAAAAGATCTTTTAATCTTCGTTGACGAAATGAAAGCTGTTGCCGACGAAGTTATCATCATGACAGACGACGGTTCAGCAGGCCGTCAGGGCGTTTCTACCGTTCCGTTAAAAGAAGCCTGCGAATCACAGTGCCCGCCTGCAGAAGTTGTAGCAATCGGCCCGCCAATCATGATGAAATTCTGCGCACTGACAACAAAAGAATACAAAGTTCCAACCACAGTTTCGCTCAACACCATCATGATTGACGGAACAGGAATGTGCGGCGGATGCCGTGTTTCAGTTGGCGGACAGACCAAGTTTGTATGCGTAGACGGTCCTGAATTTGACGGTCACGCAGTAGACTGGGACAACATGATGATGCGCATGAAATCTTTCAAAGAACGCGAAACAGAAGATTTCCATAAATGCAAAATGCAGGCACAAGCTGATGCCCTTGCAACAGGAGCAAAATAATGTCTGAATATATTTCTTTTGAACAACTTGCAAAAAGTGCAAATGAAGAATTTGCCAAAATCAATGGAAAAACTTTAAGCCCAAAAGACCGCATGGCAATTCCTCAGCAGATTATGCCTACCGGCGAACCAAAGGCACGCGCACGCCAGATGAGCGAAGTTGCTTTGGGCTATACAAAAGAACAGGCAATTGTAGAAGCAAACCGCTGTTTGCAGTGCAAGAACCAGCCGTGTGTTAACGGCTGTCCTGTAAACGTTCCGATTCCGCAGTTCATTGCCGAAGTTGCCAAAGGCGAATTCAAAAAAGCCGTTGACATCATCAAGACAACAAACCTTCTGCCTGCAATCTGCGGTCGTGTTTGTCCGCAGGAAAAACAGTGCCAGGGTCTTTGTACAGTAGGAAAAACTTACAAAGATGCAGAAAAAGCCGTTTCAATCGGTCGCCTGGAACGCTTTGTTGCAGACTATGAACGCGAAAATAATCTTCAGACCGTACCGGCTGTAGCCGCCGAAACAGGCAAAAAAGTTGCCATCATCGGTTCTGGTCCTGCCGGTTTAACAGTTGCTGCCGATGTTCGCCGCGCCGGACATTCAGTAACAATTTTTGAAGCATTCCACAAAGCCGGCGGCGTTATGATTTACGGTATTCCTGAATTCCGTCTGCCAAAAGCCATTGTTGCAAAAGAAATTGACATGCTCAAACAGATGGGCGTTGAATTCAAAACAAACTTCCTGGTTGGACGCACAGGAACTTTGCCGCAGCTTTTGAAAGAACAGGGCTACGATGCCGCCTTTATCGGTACCGGTGCAGGTCTTCCAAAATTCATGGGCATCGAAGGGGAAAACTTCATCGGTGTATTCAGTGCAAACGAATATTTGACACGCGCAAACCTTATGAAAGCCTACGACACCGAAAAAGCCTGCACACCACTGTACAAGGCAAAACACGTTGTAGTTGTTGGCGGCGGAAACGTTGCCATGGACGCAGCACGTATGGGTTACCGTTTGGGCGCAGAACAGGTTGACGTTGTTTACCGCCGTACACGCAACGAAATGCCTGCACGCCGCGAAGAAATTGCACACGCAGAAGAAGAAGGCGTAAACTTCAGATTCCTTGAAAACCCGGTAAAAATTCTGGGCGACGAAACAGGTCACGTAAAAGGCGTAGAAGTATTAAGCTACGAACTTGGCGAACCTGATGCTTCTGGACGCCGCAGCCCGGTTGCAGTTGCCGGCAGCGAACACGTAATTGACTGCGATGCAGTAATTGTTGCTTTGGGTAACGGTTCTAACCCGCTTATGGTAAAAACCACACCGGGCTTGAACGCAGACGCAAAAGGCCACATTACAGTTAACGAAACAGCACAGACAAGCATTGAAGGCGTTTGGGCTGGCGGTGACATTGTTCTGGGCGCTGCAACAGTTATTCTTGCTATGGGCGAAGGCCGCACCGCAGCAGCAAGCATTAACGAATATTTGAAAAACAAATAATTTGTTTTTTATAAGCCGGTAAAACCGCTTTTTATAAAGCTTTTTCCGGTTAAATTTGCTAAAGGCTGTCTTTTACAGGCAGCCTTTTTAATTTTTTCAGGTTTTACAGCCGTTAATTTTACAAAATGAAAAATACAAACCAACAGGAAAAAACGTCCGTTTTTCAGCTTGCAAAAACGCATTTGTATTTTGCAGTTTTTCGCCTTGCGGCAATATGCACTTTAGCCTTTTTGTTTTACTGCAAAAACAAAATACAGACTGCATTTTTTGCAGTTTTTTTAACTGCCGCCGCCGCTGCGGAAATTGCAGTTTTTTTTATAATTTATGCAAAAACCTTTGCAGGCAGAAAACGCATTAATTTTCCGCATTACATGCTGCTTGTTCTGGAAACTGGCGCACTTGCAAGCTTTGTAAATTATTTTGGCGGCGGAAACTTAAAAAACACGCTTTTTATCGCCGGAGCAACCGCAACAGTTTCAGCCTTTTATTTTATAACTTTTCTTTTAAAGCAGAAAATTGCAGAAAAATAACCGGGCGCTGCACAAACAAACGGGCAAAATCTGCATTCGGCTTTCAATTGAAGAAAGGCGGTTGCGGCTTTTGGCTGCTTTATGCTATTGTTTACAGCATGAAAACAAAAAAAATCATCGTAATACTTGCATTGCTTTCTATTCTGGGCATTGGCTTTTGTCAGGACGCCCTTTCCATGTACCGCAACGGGCGCACATTTGAAAACGCAGGACTTACCGAATCTGCAAACACAGCTTTTAGCAGCGCCGTAGACACCTGCCGCGCCGAACTCGCCTTAAATCCGCGGAATATAGAATCTTACGTGGTAATGTGCTGGTCACTGTACCGCATGGGCAAATACAACGACGTTGTTACAGAATCGCTGAAAGCATTAAAAATAAGCCCGAACGAAATGCGCATTATAGAAAATCTGGGCGAAACATATTTTTATCTTGAAAATTATTCAGAATCTATCCGCAATCTGGAAAAATACGTTGATACAATGCCAAACGGCGACCGCACAGGCACCGCATATTTCTTTTTGGGCGAAATTTACCGCATAACCGGCAAGCCGCACCACGCAGACATTGCCTATACCCACGCCGTAAAAAAAGAACCTTCCAACGCGCTGTGGTGGTACCGCTGCGGTTTAGCCCGGGAAAAAGCCGGCAATAAAGAAAGCGCAAAGGCAGCCTTTCAGACTGCGATAAAGCTGCGTGCCAATTATACCGAGGCACAGCAGGCGCTTAACCGCTTAAGCTGAAACAAAAGACACAGAAATCTTACACCGAACCGCAGCTTTATAAAAACGGGGCACAAAATGAATGAAAACGAAATAAAAACAGGCGTCGGAGGATTTCTTCTTTTTATAGAAATAATTCTTATATTGAATTTTTTTGTTAATCTGCTGGCAGTTATTGTTGCAATAAATAATTATGGGCTTGCTACAGGAATTGCTGTAGGTCTGTTTGCCGCTTTTTGCCTTACAGCAGCTGTTTGCATCAAAAGAAAAAAGAAAATTGCCAAAAACATGGTAATAATCCTTTCTGGTCTGCAAATACTTTCAAATTCTTTTATGGTTATGCAAAAAATTGCCGGCGGCGACTTTTACATGCCTTTCCCTTTCTGCCTAAAGATTATTTTCGATTTTGCAATAATCACGTATTTTGTAAAATCGCAAAGAGTAAAAAATACTTTGACAGAATAATCAGCCCGAATACCGAGTTTTTAGAAATTGACAAATAAAAATCGTTTTTATCAAATGAAACTTCTGTAAAAATAGTCCCAGTTTTTTGAGCAGACAAAAACTGTGGGCTTTTGCCTGCTCAAAGCAATAGTTAGAAACAAAGCAAACAGCAAAAGCAAATCATGCTGAACTCGTTAGCCTGCGGCGGCTGCGCACAGCTTTTGTCATGCTGAACTCGATTCAGCATCTGATATGTTAACAAAAAAGCAAACTCAAGCTTTTATAAAAATAGGCGCAGTTTTGCCACCGGCAAAACTGGGGGCTTTTGCCTATACCAAACAATGGTTAGAGAAAAAGAAAATAGCAAAAGCTTCGGATTCCGAAATAAATTCGGAATGACGAATATTTGAAGTACGGCATTTTCGGTAATTAAATATTTTAGTAAATTCGCTGTATAAAAATTGATTTTTACCAGAAAAAGGCAGCATTTAGATTGCCGCGATAAAAACCGGCGTGCAGAACTGCTGCTTTTTGTTTTAAAACCGCCACACCGTATTTACCGGATTTTCTTCCATAATAATTTTTCTGTAATCAATAATTTTTGCGATGACATTTCAACTATAATTCGATAAAATAATCTGTTATGCAAAATCAAACTTCTGCCCAGCCAAACCCTTTTAATCCACTTATCGTTCAAAGTGACCGCACCCTTTTGCTGGACGTACACGCGCCCTTAGCCGAAGACTGCCGCAACGCCCTTATTCCATTTGCGGAACTTGAACGTTCGCCGGAACATTTGCACACTTACCGCATTACGCCCCTTTCGCTTTGGAACGCCGCAAGCGCTGGCTTTACCGGCGACGATGCGCTGAATGTACTGAACAGTTTTTCGCGATTTCCGGTGCCGCAAGCCGTAAGTTTCTGGATTAAAGATACCTGCGGCAAATTCGGCAAACTGCGCCTTTACCAGATTTTGCCGGCAGAAGAAAATAATGAAAGCGCCGCAACTGCTCAGGAAGCGGCATCAAATAAACAGAACGACGATTTTGCAGATTATCTGTGTCTGGAATGCGCCAGCGAAGCAATTTTTAAGGAACTTGCCGCCGCAAAACAGCTTACGGATTTGCTTTTTGTAAACAAAGCCTTTAAAAATACTTTTTGGGTTCGCCTTATTGACCGCGGAACTGTAAAGCAGAAGCTTTTGCAGCTTGGCTGGCCTGTAAAAGACGAAGTACCGCTGAAAGACGGCGAAAAACTGGAATTTGAATTGCGAACCATGTGCCAGAGCGGAAAAGAATTTGCCGTGCGCGATTATCAGAAAAATGCCGCCGCCGCACTGGTTGGCGACAAAGGACCGGGTACAGGATTCGGTACAATAGTGCTGCCCTGCGGCGCAGGCAAAACCATAGTGGGAATGCAGATAATGAGCCTTTTGCAGACCAGTACCCTGATTGTTACAACAAATATTTCCGCGGTGCACCAGTGGATTGCAGAACTTCTGGATAAAACCAGCCTTTTGCCGGAACAGATTGGCGAATATACCGGCGAACAGAAAATTATAAAACCTGTTACCGTAGCAACATATCAGGTTTTAACATGGCGCGCCGGACAGGAAGACAATTATCCGCATTTCAAAATATTCCGGGAAAGAGCCTGGGGTCTGATAATTTACGACGAAGTTCACCTTTTGCCGGCGCCGGTTTTTAGAATTACCGCCGAACTGCAAACCGTCCGCCGGGTTGGCTTAACCGCAACCCTGGTACGCGAAGACGGCTGCGAAGGTCACGTTTTCAGCCTGGTAGGGCCAAAACGCTTCGATGTACCATGGAAAGAACTGGAATGTTCCGGCTGGATTGCAGAAGCGGAATGCGTGGAGCTTCGCATAAATTTGCCGGAAAACAAGGAAATAGAATACGCCGTTGCAAACCAGCGGCAAAAACACAAAATAGCCAGCGACAACGCCGACAAACTGCCGATTGCAAAAACAATCTGTTCGATATTCCCGGAAGACAAAATTTTAATAATCGGGCAGTACATTGAGCAGCTGGAAAAAATTGCAAAAGACCTTAACGTGCCACTCATTACCGGCAAAACACCCAACGCCGAACGCGACCGCATTTACGCAGCCTTTAAAAGCGGCGAAAACCGCGTAATCGTTGTAAGCAAAGTTGCAAACTTCGCCATCGACTTGCCGGATGCTTCGATTGCCATACAAATTTCCGGTACTTTCGGCAGCCGACAGGAAGAAGCCCAGCGGCTGGGACGCATTTTACGCCCCAAACAGCGCAAGGCACGCTTTTTTACCCTGATTACGGCAAACACCGTTGAAGAAGAATTTGGAAGCCACCGCCAGAAATTTCTTGCAGAACAAGGCTACGACTACCGCATTTTAAAATATACCGACGACGAACAGCTAAAAACGGATATTCTGGAAGAAAACTAAGCTTAAAAGGAAAACATGGAAAGAAACAACCAGCAAGTTCAAGAAATTATAGCCTGGCGCGAATCGCTTACGCTGATGAACGACAACCATTTTTTTGAGCTTATACGAATGTATCTGGGCGAAATAAAAACGCCATACAACAAGCAGAAACTTCTGGAAGAATTAAGCGCCTTTTTGCGCAAGGGCGAAAACGTGCAGAATATTTTAAAACTGCTTTCGCCAAACGACATTCTGATTTTAAGCGCGGTAAAATATCTGGCAAAGCCAACGCAGGAAAAACTTTCGCATTTTTTTATGGCAGATTTTACGTTTGCAGACCTTTACGAGCGGCTTTTGAACCTTGAAGAACGGCTTTTGATTTACAGAAAAATTGAAAACCGCAAAAGTTTTTTTGCAATTACGCCCCAGCTGAAAGCCCATTTAGAGCCTTTTTTAAGTTTTTCAGCCCTTTTGCCAAATTTTGCAGAAGAAAATGCCAAAAAATCCGCCGCCAGCGAAAACACCAGCCCCAACAGCCCTGAACCATTCCGGCAGGCTCAAAATATTCTGCCCCAGCCCACGTCAATGCTTCTGGCATCAATTTTTTCGTTTTTTTTCCACGAAGACGACCTTTGCAAGGCAGACGGTACTTTTAAAAAACGCTGCACCACCCTTTTGAACAGCACTTTCAGTTTTACCGCCACAAAAGAAGGCTTTGCGTTTTTCATGCTTTTATTTGAAGGCTTAAAAAATTTGCAGCTTATAAGGCAGAATTTGACGGAAATTTCGTGCAGGCTTTTGCGCTGGGAAAATTTCTGCCGGCTGGACGACTTCAGCCAGATTTGCTACGTGGTTGCAGCAAGCTGCGGCGCGTGCAGTCCGGCGGTTTTGCAGCGCAATGCCCAGCTTATAATGACAATTCTGATGCAAATCCCGGACGAAGGTTTTTCCAGACGCGTACTGAACCGCAGCGTGGTTTTAAACCGCGAAAACGCACAGGAAGACGGCGATGTAGTCCTTAAAAAAAGCCGCCTTGCAGAACTTTTGCAGGAACCGGCTAAAAATACGAGCGGCATCACTTCTTCAACTGAAAGTGAAATTAGCGCAGCCAGAATTGTAGAACAGCTTACAAAAAGCGGTCTTTTAATAGAAGAAAACGGCGCGTGGGTCTGTTCGCCGCTGGCAGAAAATTACAAAAAATCGTTCTGCAATTCCGGCGCTGCCGGTTTTGGAGGTGCGGGCAATTTTGTACAAGGCGCAAGCCTGCAAAGCGCAAAACCGGCTTTAACAATTGACGCAGATTTTTCGGCGTGCATTTTGAATACGCCGAGCCTGGCGCAGCTTTTACCTTTAATGCGCTTTTTGAAAATTGAAAATTACGACGCCGTTCCGCATTTTGAAATCAGCAAAAAAAGTTGCAGCCGCGCCTTTGACAGCGGTTTTAACGCCGCAACCATAAAAACCCAAATTGAAGACTGCGCCAGCCACAAAATAAGCCAGAGCCTTGATTTTAGCCTGAACCAGTGGTTTGAAAATTACAGCAGCGCCTTTTTGTACCGCGGCTACGTTTTAAAAGCAGCAAGCGAAAAAAAAGTTTTCATTGAAAACAACGAAAAACTTAAGCCGTATATTAACGCGGTTTTGGGCGACGGCATTTATCTGCTGGATTTTTTTGACGACGAAGAAGCGAAAAAAATTATCGGCGAAAGCGGTCTGGATTTTGTTGGAGCGATTAAAACCGTTAACAGCGATACGCCGGGCAAAAGTTTTGCAAGGCTTTCGCCAAAAGCCCAAAACCAGCCGGCAGAAAGTGCAAGACCGATGCGGAATTCGCTTTCTTCAAATCGGGCGCACGAGGCTAATTCAATTTATGCGCCTTATGCGCCAAGCCCAATTGAAAAAAAGGCAGAACCCGGCGGCAGCGGCACGAATCAAGTTCAGGCTGTTTGCACAAAAGAAGAACGCGACGAAGTTTTGCAGGGTTTTTTAGAAGCAATTGAAAATTCAGATTTTTCCGCAGAACAAAAAGACGGGCTTGCCCTGCGCGTAAAACGCAAAATCGTGGTAAACCCAAGCCAGCTGCGCGCCGAATCGGTGCGGTTTGAACGGGTTGAAGCCAGCGGAATGGATTATTCGGGCAAGGTACACGTGATTGAACACGCAATAAGCAGCGGAAGCCTGATTGAACTTTTGTACGACGGCATGGTTCAGCCTATCGTGGGCGAGCCGCTGAATATTGAAAAAGCAAACGGAGATGCAATAATTCATCTGCGCATTGCCCCCACCAACGAAGAAAAAACATATTCGGTCAGCAAGGCAAATCTTGTAAAGCGCATCCGCGGTTCAATTTTTAAAATACCGGAATATTAA
>JAKSTR010000139.1 GCA_024402495.1 Treponemataceae bacterium | reverse complement strand
GGTGGAACTGTTGGTCGCCGTCCTTCTGTTCGTGGAATTATTTTTAACGGTGGAAGGCAGAATAATTTGCGAGAAGCAAAATCTCGGTAAGGAGTCGCTGTCTAAGCCAGCCACCGTATAACAAAATGCGGCTTGAGGTATACCCCCAGGACCGCATAACGAATAAGATATTTCCATTTTCAATAAAAACCGCAACTTTTCTGTATTTTTTCGGTCTAAATATTGAAAATGCACAAAAAAGGACAATTTCTATATGAATTCATTTACTGAACCGGCAGCACAGGTAATAATTTCAATAATACCGATTGTTGGCATTGTTTTTGGCGGTTTGATAATTTTTTTCTATTTGCTGTGGCGCTACAGACAGAATATGTGGCAGATTAAAAACGGCACATACACCCCGCACGAGTTTGATTTACGGCTTTTTGCCCTTTTAACCGGCCTGCTTCTTGCTTTTGTCGGTTTTGTTTTAACCGTTCTTTTTGTAATAATAGAAGGAATTTCTTACGCAGTGCTTGGCGGTTTGATACCGTTTGCCTTGGGTGTAAGCCTTTTGGTATTTTACCAGCTTTCTAGGCGCTGAGGTCTGTTTTGGGCTTTTTTAGGCGGGAAGAAAATTTAATATCTCAAACTGGCACTTTTTCCGAAAAAAGCCTGATAAAAGCCGCCGCCGCAGGGGATTCCAAAGCATTTGCCCGGCTGCTGAGCCTGTACGAAAGGCGCGTTCGCGGTTTGGGCAAACGTTTTTTTAAGAACGAGCCGGACTGCGACGATTTTGTTCAGGATGTTTTTATAAAAGTTTACAACGGGCTTTCTTCTTTCAGGGGCGAAGCCCAGTTTTCTACATGGCTGATGCGCATAGCCTACAACACGGCAATAAACGCCGTTAACCGCAAAAAAGAATCCGTACCGTTACCCGAAGATTACGAAATTTTAGACCCCGGCGCAGGCCCGGAAGAACAGCATTTGCGTTCAATTACGGCGCAGGTCATTCGCGACGCCATAAAAGAACTGCCGGAACGTTTTGGTACCTGCCTTGATTTGTACTTTTTTTGCGATATGTCTTACAACGAAATAAGCAAAATTACGGAATTGCCCGTCAACACAATAAAATCCCATGTTTTCAGGGCAAAAAAGCTTTTAAAAGAACGACTGGAATCTGAGATTATTAACTGAAACTGCTGAAACAGAAAAACGCTTATCAACTGCCGGAAGGAGGCATTTATGAAAAATACAGAAAAATGTGAAAAAATTATGGACGAGTTTTTAATGCTTGATAAAAAACAGGCATTGCCCGTTTCTGTTTGCCTGCATTTGCTTGCCTGCAAAGAATGCCGAACCAGAGTACGCTTAATGACGATGGCAGAAAAAAAGCTTGCAGAGCCTATGTACGTGCCGTTACCCCTTTCCGACGAAAAGCTTGCGGCAATCATGAAGAAAGTTGACCCGGATTTTTGCATTGATACGGTGTGCCCGGTCAGTTTTTCTAAATGGATTATTGCCGGCATCGGGCTGATTCTGGCAATCGTGTTTTATGCGCTTTTCGGTTTTAACGCAGGCGGTTCCAGCGGACTGACACTTTTGATGTATGTTTTCTTTGGTGTTTGCATAACCCTTTACTGTTCAATGTTTATTGGCAGCAATCTGGATTTTTTTGTAAAAAACATAGATGCCATAAAACCGCTTGCTGCCCACCAGACAACCCCTGCCGTGTAACCGGATAAAAGGTTCGTGCCGGGCAAAATGCCGCTACCTAAAGTAGAAAAAACGATGGAAAAGTAAAACTTGAAAAAAGCCCCTTTTACTGGACTACAGCAAAAGGGGCTTTTTATTCAATTAAGTAAAAAAATGTGTCAGCAAGAATCTTGCTGCCTGCCCGGCACGCTGATTCAACAAGCTGGGCAAACTCGCCTTAATCAATATTTTTTACATACAAGAATAATGTCTGGTTTTCAGCTGAATAATCATTAGCCGGAATCATATCCATGGCGACCTGCTTAAATCCGTCAGCATATTTTCTTCTGTACTGAATACTGATAGATGTTTTTCCTTCCCTAAAATATTCTCGTAAATAATTCAAATCCGTCTTCTTTAAGTATTCTTTCAGGTCGTCTTCGTGAACCTGTCCCGATTTTCCAAAACCGTGAAGCCATGCAGATATGGTGTTGGCAAATCCTTTTTCGGCAGTCTGCTCCGAAGTATCCATTCTTACAATCGTATATGAATCTTCTGTAATATTTACTTTCAATATCTTGGTGTATAAGTTGCAAAGAGCCGTATTCGCAGCTGCCTGTCCTCTTCGGTCAATTCCCTTTCTGGAATAATATGCAGATTTTGCCTGATACATTCTTTTGTCTGCAATTTTAGCCATGTCTAAAATAGTTTCGTCTTTGCATTCTTGCTTTGTAACATAACCGATAGATAAAGATAAGGAAGATATCAGCTTTCCAGACCATTTTTCTGTAATGCTTTCTATATCTTTTTTTACGGATTCCAGCTGTTCTTTGCTTGCAAAAATGATGCTTACAAATTCATCGCCACCGGTTCTGTAAACTTTTCCGTAAGCGCCAAAGACCTTTTGCATACAGTCTGCTGCACCCTTTATTAACTCGTCACCTGCTGCATGACCAATTTCATCGTTTACAACCTTCAGCCCGTTTACGTCTATTGATGCATAAACAAAATCTTCCTTTATGGATGCAGCGCTGTATTCTAAAATGTCTTCTTCATAAGTTCTTCTGTTATAAAGACCTGTAAGATCGTCTATCTGGGCTTTTTTTACAAGGATTTCTTCGTTTTTCTTTTCTTCTTCAATTATTCTGGTTGTAAAAATAACTTTCGTCGGTTTGCCGTATGGGTCGGTTTCGATGGCAATAAACATTGCCTGTACCCAGCCGGTCTGCTTTCCTTCAAATTGCTTGGCAATAGTTTTCTTGTAGCGCATTCTTTCTGCAAGCGTTGATAAATCTGTGAATTCCAGCACCGATTCCAGATGTTCTTCTACAGTAAGGGCATTTATTACATCACGCATCATTCCAAGAGCGCCGTTTGTTCTGTTAACAATCGCTTTAACGTCCTGACTTGCGGTTAATTCCTGAACTGTATCTTTGGCAAGGTCAATTACGTGCATGCTGTAATGTATGCCCGCCATTGATTTCAAAACTTTGAACTGCTCTTCAATTTCACCTTCATTAACAAATGTGTGAATAATTCCGCTTCCTATAAGAAGCCCGATTGCGTATACAGGAAGCAGCGGATACATTATCTGAAGGATGATAGCCGCCACCATGGCAGAACAGAAGAAAAAGATTGTAAAATATCTTTTTTTCATGTCATCCGTTGCCTTTATCATTACAATTCCTGTCTGAATGGCAAGCATCAAACACAGGAAAACCTGCATGTATAAGGCAATGTATCTGTAAATAAATGCCTGATAAGTTCCGTCAGGATAAATCCAGAAGAAAATATGAACAAAATGATTAACAACAAGCAGCACAATCTCTAATGCCGCAAATCCCTGCCCGAATATTCGTATGAATTTTCCAAAGCCGCTGCGCAAATTCAAGTATTGGGTAACATAATTACACAGGTAAGCGATAGTTAAAGCCATTGAAATGTAATATATAACGGTGTCTGCATATAATAATTTTGAAAGTTTAAAGCTGTTTAATATGCCCCAAAACATATCCGTTACAAAGTACAGCAGCGAAGCAAACACAAATTTTTTAAATGCGTTATTTATTTCATCTCTATTTTTATCTGCTTTGATAAATTCATGATTCATTATCAAATGAAGTACAATGGCAATCATTCCTATTACTGAATAATACATCTGCTCACTCCCAAAAATTCGCTAAGCGAACTTTATTTCATATATTCTAACACCAAATATTCCGTTAGCGTAGATACAATTTTAAGCCGGAATGTATTTT
>JAKSTR010000138.1 GCA_024402495.1 Treponemataceae bacterium | reverse complement strand
GGATCTGCTTTTGGCAATAAATCAGATGCTGAACTGAATTCAGCATGACAATGTGCTATCTTTGAATGAACGGGTGTCATCCCGAACTTGTTTCGGGATCTGCTTTTGACAATAAATCAGATGCTGAACTGAATTCAGCATGACAATGTGTTATTTTTGGATGAACAGGCGTCATCCCGAACTTGTTTCGGGATCTGCTTTTGGCAATAAATCAGATGCTGAACTGAATTCAGCATGACAATGTGTTATTTTTGAATGAACAGGCAGCGGGCTGCCGTTTTTTTTCAGTTTTTTATAATTCAGCAATTTAACAGGCATCAAACACACAGAAGGGAAAATATGCTTTACGAAAACATTGAAAAACTTGTTGCATACGGCAAAACTACGGGGCTTTTGGAAGAAAGCGATGCCGTTTATGCACGCAACCAGCTTCTGGAACTTTTCGGTGAAAAAAACTTTGAAGAAGTTCCGGCAGAACTTTGTACCGCCAGAACAGAAGACTTGCAGGCAATTCTGGCAAATTTGCTTGCCGAAGCCGTAAAGCGCGGCATCATAAGCGACAGCATTACAGAAAAAGACCTTTTTGATTCTAAAATGATGAACTGCCTTTTGCCGCGCCCAAGCGAAGTGCAGAAAAAATTCTGGCAGCTTTATAAGGAAAGCCCGGAAAAAGCCACGGATTTTTATTACAAATTCAGTCAGGACAGCGATTACATTCGCCGCTACCGGGTTTGCAAAGATAAAAAATGGACGGTTGATTCGGAATACGGGATTATTGATATTTCAATTAACCTTAGCAAGCCCGAAAAAGACCCTAAGGCAATTGCCGCGGCAAAAAATACGGTTTCTACCAGCTACCCAAAATGCCTTTTGTGCCGCACCAACGAAGGTTACGCCGGGCACCTTACACATCCGGGCCGCAGCAACCACCGCATAATTCCAATTACAATAAACAACTGCGAATGGGGCTTGCAGTATTCACCATACGTTTACTACAACGAACACTGCATCGTTTTCAACTGCGGACATTTTCCGATGAAAATGGAACGGGCAACATTTGTAAAACTGTTCGATTTCATAAAGCAGTTTCCGCACTATTCTTTGGGCAGCAATGCGGATTTGCCGATTGTAGGCGGTTCAATTTTGTCCCACGACCACTATCAGGGCGGGCGCTATACTTTTGCAATGGAAAAAGCGCCGGTTGAAACCGAATTTGCAATTCCGGGCTACAGCGACGTAAAAGCCGGCACCATAAAATGGCCGCTTTCGGTTATACGCCTGCAAAGCCCGAATGCAGAACGGCTGATTGATCTGGCAACATACATTCTGGAAAAATGGCGCAGCTATACAGACGAAAGTGCAGGCATTTTTGCCAGCACAGACGGCGAGGCGCACAATACGATTACGCCAATTGCCCGCATGAAAAACGGCGAATATCAGCTTGACCTTGCCCTGCGCAACAACTTAACAAGCGAAAAATATCCGCTGGGCATTTTCCATCCGCACCCGGAATACCATAACATAAAAAAAGAAAATATCGGCTTGATTGAAGTTATGGGTCTGGCTATTTTGCCTGCACGGCTGGAAAAAGAAATGGCAAAACTTGCCGATATGCTTAAAACCGGCGGCGATATTACCGGCGATGAAGCAACGGCAAAACACGCAGAATGGGTAAAATGCTTTGCATCAAATTACGGCAATTTTACCAAGCTGCAAAAAGCAGAAATTGAAGAAATTCTTCAGGCTGAAATTGGAAAAACTTTTGTTAAGGTTTTGGAAAACGCCGGTGTATACAAAAACACAAAAGAAGGCAAAGAAGCCTTCTTGCGTTTTGTAAAAACTTTGTAACAGCCCGAATTGTGTAAACATAAGGAAAGCAGATTCCGAAACAAGTTCGGAATGACGAAATTTTCACTCGTCATGCTGAACTTGTTAGCCTTCGGCGGCTGTGCACAGCATCTTGTTAGCCTTCGACGGCTGCGCACAGCATCTTGCTGCCTATGGCGGCTTTTTTTTGTTTCTAACGTTCAGGCTATTAAATGTCTGGCGTTGGGGTTGTATGGCATTCCGGGCTTGACCCGGAATCTATGACAGTAACTGAAAAACAATTGAAAACTGCAATCATTCAATTATTTTCAGTACCAGCTTGTCGCTGCATTTGCTGTCTTTTTGGGCGCTGTATGTAACGGAATCTTCTAAAAGCGGCATGGCAGCGGCAAAACATTCTTCATTTTTGCCAAAAACTTCCATAATCAAATCGCCTTTTTTAACCATATCGCCGGAAACTCTGTGCAAAATCATACCGGCATCCGGGCAAACGGCTTCATCGGTACGGTTGCGCCCAACACCCAGCGAACAGGAAGCAATGCCGCATTTGTACGCATCGATATAAATAAAGCCGTCTTCTTTTGCAAAAAGTTCTTTTTTATACGGGCTGCGCCTTACATTCAAATCAGCCTTTAATTTTTCAACATTGCCGCCCTGAGCTGCTACATTTTCAAAAAACTTTTGCAGTGCGCTGCCGTTTTCAATTGCCTTCTGGCACAAAGCTTTGCCTTCTTCTACGGTTTTTACCTTGCCGCCCAGCAGGCACATCCACGCGCCAAACAGAATCGTAAGTTCCTTTACATCTTCCGGACCCTTGCCCTGCAAAATTTCAACGCTTTCTTCAATTTCCAAAAAGTTGCCAACCTTACGGCCAAGCGGCGTTTGCATATTGGTTAAAATTGCAACGGATTTTTTGCCCATGGCTTTAAGGGTGTTGACCATGCAGTTTGCCAGATCTTCCGCCGCCTGAGCAGTTTTCATGAATGCGCCGCTGCCGTATTTTACGTCCAGAACAAAACAGTCGCTGCCTTCGGCAACCTTTTTAGACAAAATGCTGGCGGTTATAAGCGGAATTGATTCTACGGTTCCGGTAACGTCGCGCAGGGCGTACAAAAGCCGGTCTGCCGGAGCAATGGCTTTTGTCTGTCCGGTCATTGCGTAGCCGCCGTTTTTTAATATCTTTACAAATTCTTCCGGGCTTAAACCTACCCTGTAGCCGTCAATGGATTCAAGCTTGTCCAATGTTCCGCCGGTGTGACCCAAAGCCCTGCCGCTCATCATAGGCACGTAAACGCCGCAAGCCGCCGCAAGCGGTGCCAGAGGCAGGCTTATCTTGTCGCCAACGCCGCCGGTTGAATGTTTGTCAACAAACGGTGCCTTATCCTTAATGGAAGACAAATCCATGGTTTCGCCGGAATGAAGCATTGTGCCGGTTAAAACGCCGGTTTCGGCAAATGTCATTCCGTTAAAATAAATTGCCATCAGCAATGCAGAAATTTGATAGTCCGGAATTTTGCCTTCTACATAGCCGTTTATTATGAATTCTATTTCTTCTTTAGTAAGTTCTTCGCCTTTTGGGTTCAGTAAGCTGCCCCGTTTTTTGGTAATTACATCAACTGCGCGCATCTGTTTCCTCCATGTTTGCGGTGTTTTTTCAATTTTATCACGAAAATTTGCAAACCGCACAAAAAAATCAGCAACCTCGCCGCAGGCAGCAAGATATGTTGTTCTTAATGAGTGGTTGCAGTCGGTTCAGTCGCAAGCGTCGGCGTATTAAACCCGACGCATGAATAAATGCCCGAATAATGGGTTTGAAAAATTTACAAAAAAAAGCAACCTTCAGGCAGTCCCTGCCTCAAAAAAAAGCGTTCGCCCTTCGGTCGTGACGAGTTTTTTTCGCGTCAGTGCCTGCTTTCTTTGCCACAAGGTCAAGTGACGCCTCGACATACAAAACAAAAGGGCTAAGCCTTTAAGCTTAACCCTTTTTATTATAATGCGGAAGATGGGACTTGAATAATTAATTGTACTGAAAAATACTGATAGAAAGGGACTTTTCAGCACATCATTCATAAGTGTAACAAGAACCGTCTCCGCAATAATTCAACAAGGCAATATTTAGATAAAA
>JAKSTR010000137.1 GCA_024402495.1 Treponemataceae bacterium | reverse complement strand
GTATTATGCCCTGCCCGTTGTGATTTTTTGGCTTTTAATTCTGTTTCTGGCGGCAAAAGCAGTTTTTAAGTTTTAGCCGCCGCAAGTTCGCATAATTTCAAGCTGAATTATAAAGAATTTACAAAATCTTCTATTATCCGGTTTGTTTCTTCCGGGCGGTCGCAGTTGGAATTGTGACCGGCACCCACCAGCCAGAAAATTTTCAAGCCGGTTTCTTTTACCCAGCGCGTATTATAGCGCTTTGCAGAACCTGCCCTGTCCCGGGTGCCGCAAATTAAAATCGCCGGACAGTCAATAATATACGGGCGGTCGCTTGCATACGCATCGGCTAGCATTCTGAACCCGGCGCCGGACAGAACGCTGTAATAATCTTTGTCATATTCGCTCATCATTTGAAGCATGATGTTTTGCCCGTACCGGGTTGTAGAACAGCCGGCGGCGCCAGCTTTTAAAAGGCTTTTCCACGGATAAAGGCGAAAAACCGGTTCTACATTGCGAAGCGCCCAAATTTCAAATGCAGTTACATATTTTTTCTGCAAAGGGCAGGAATCAATTGAAACAAAACCCGCCGCCTCACCCGGAAAAAGCTGCATGAAACTTTGCGCAACATAACCGCCCATAGACTGCCCGATCAATACGGGCTTTGAAAAATTTTCAGTTTGAAGAATGCTGAAAAGTATTTGCGCTTTCTGGTCTAAAGAAATATTCAAATTGAACGGGCGCGATTTTGCATGACCGGGAGCGTCCCAGACAAAGCAGTTGAAAAAACTGGAAAAATATTCAGTCTGTTTTTCAAAAAGCCGGCTGCTGGCGGTAAGACCGGGCAAAAATACCAGATTTTTGCGCCCTTCAACAAATTCGTTTACCCAATAGCAAACCGTACCGTGTTCAGTCTTGCATTCTTTCTGCACCATTTTCAGCATTTTTCACCTTCCTTCATTTTCAGTTTACGGCAAGTTTTTCAAGGTTTTTCATTTCGTTTGTAATAAAGCAAACCACAACAAGGCACGCCAAAAAGTCTGCAATTGGCGCAGTACACAAAATGCCGGTTATGCCCAAAAAGTGCGGCAAAATCAAAACAATCGGCACAAAGCAAAATACCGAACGCATAAGCGCAAGCAGCGCACCTTTGTACGCCTTGCCAATTGCGGTAAAAAAGTTGGAAGAAATCATCTGCACGCCGATAAGCGGCAGCATTAGCAAAAATGTGCGCATAAACTTTACGGCAAATTCGGTATATTTTGCATCTCCGCCGCCAAAAAGCGCCAGTATTTTTTCGGGGAACATCTGAAACATAAAAAGCCCGGCGCAGGTAAAAACCAAATCGCCCAAAAGTGCGCATTTATAGGTTTGCTTTACGCGGCTGTAAATTTTTGCCCCGTAGTTAAAGCCCACAATCGGCTGCATGCCCTGATTAACGCCAATAATTACCGCCAGAACCAGCGAATTAACTTTCAGCACTACCCCGCTTGCGGCAAGCGGAATTTCGGAACCGTAAACGGACAGCGCGCCGTAATATACAAGCGACTGGTTCATGATAACCTGCACAATTGTAATCGCCAGCTGGTTTAAGCCCTGACTCATTCCCATTTTGCAGGTCGTAAGCCCGTCCTTAAAATCAAGCCTGAAATATTCTTTTTTAAGGGTAACGCGCTTAAACCGCGGCAAATAGCTTGCAGCAAGCAGAAACGAAGCAATCTGCCCGATGATTGTTGCCCACGCCGCGCCTTTTACGCCCAAGTGCAGAACGAAAATAAAAACTGCGTCCAGAATCGTGTTGATTACCGCGCCCAAAAGCATGGCAAGCATGGAAAAATTAGGGCTGCCGTCTGCGCGGGCAAGATGGCAGCAGCCGTTCATCAGCATTAAAAAAGGCATGCCCAGAATAATTATGCGCGTGTATTCCAGCGCCATTGGCAGAATATCGCTGGTTGCACCAAAAGCCTTTAAAAGCGGCACGCAGAAAATTTCTGCCAGAAGCGCGTAAAGGATTCCTACAAAAGCCAGAAGGCTTATGCCCAAAGCAGCGGTTTTTGCCGCCATTTCTTCCTGCTTTTTGCCCAGATAAATGGAAAACCTTGTGGAGCTGCCAATGCCTAAAGTTAACGTAATGGCTAAACAGATTGTTACAAAAGGAAAGCTGACGTTTGTTGTAGCGTTGCCCAAATAGCCCACGCCCTGACCGATGAAAATCTGGTCTACAACGTTGTAAAGCGAACTTACAAGCATTGCAATAACGCTTGGTATGGCAAAACGCGTTAAAAGCCCCGGAATTTTTTCATAGCCAAGCGGGTTTGCGCCCAGCCGGCTGGTATTTTTGTTTTCGGAATTAGTAGAAGAATCGTTCATGGGTACATTGTACAATTTCTTGCAAAGTTTTGCACGCAATGCCGCAAAACAAAAAAGCCCTGCGTCGTTTTAACGCAAGATGAAAATCATTTTACAATGTGAAATATTTTTCATTTTGTGATATAATCGCCTGCAATCAGGAGGTAAATTATTATGAAAAAATCAGTTTACGATGCAATTATCATTGGCGGCGGACCTGCCGGGTTACTTGCTGCCAAGCTTTTAAAAGAAAAAGGACTTTCCGTAGCCCTGATAGAAATGAAAAAATCTTTCGACAAACTTTCAAGGGCATGTTCCATGCAGCTTATTCTTGACGACGGCTACGAAGGAGACTTTGTAAAGGTAGAAGACGGCAAATTTATTTTCCAGAAAGCCGGATTCAGCGTTGATTATAACGGAAAACTAATTCCCGTTTGCCACAAATACTACCATTCGCCCAAAAATCACATCATGCATTTTGCCCTTCCGGACGAAAAACCATTTGCCTATAAATTCGACAAACAAAAGCTGTTAAAAGACTTGTACGAAGACTGCGTAAAAGCAGGCGTTGAAGTATTACTTGGAACAAGAGCCACTGGCGGAAACGATGACGGCAACGAAGTTTCTGTAAACGTAATAAGCGGTGAAGAACATAAAACACTTTACTGCAAAAAATTGGTCATTGCCGAAGGCGTAAATCCAACAATTACAGAAAAATTCGGTCTGAATGAAGGCAGAACCCACATGGCTACAGCGCTTGTAATGAAATATTTCCTGAAAGGCGTAAAAGGCATTGAAAAGAACAGCTGGAATTTATTTTACGGAAGAGCATATCATTCAAATGCGGCAGTAATTATAGGTCCAAGCATTCACGGCGAAGACATTATGGAAATGACTATTACCGGTGATGCAAAAAATAAACCGGCAGAAACTTTTGAAAAAGTAGTAAAAAACAGTCCTTTAAGCGAAAACCTTAAAGACATTGAAATTGTAGAAAAACAAGGCTGTTCCGTAAAAGCCTATAATGCATCAAAAAAACCGTATAAAGGCAATGTCATTTCCATTGGTGATGCAACCGCCATGGTAGAAGTAGAAGTTCAAGGTGCATTTCTATGCGCATATAAGGCAGCACAGGCTATTGAAAAAGAACTTGCCTGCAAACCCGGTTTTGAAGAATATACATCATGGTGGAACAGTTCTTTTGAATTCTGCGGAGAACAGTATCTTAGAGTAGCCCAGGGCTATGCCCTTGTTCCCGTTTATACCGATGACGAAGTCGACTATTTATTCAGTCTGGTTGACGGCGAAATATTTGAAGGAACTTACAGTCAGTACAAAACGCCAAAACTTATGTGGGACGGTATCAGGAATCATGAAGATAAAATTAAGGCAGAACGCCCTGAAACATATCAGAAGATTTTGCGCATAGATCAGATGACTCTTGGCGAAGCCATACAGAAATAAAAGCTAATTAAACGCGTTTTTGACAATTAAAAAAGCGCGTTTTTTTAGCGATTGACGGAAATGCGCCGGCTGGAAATTACATTCTGCTATTTGATTGGATTCCGAAACGAGTTCGGAATGACAAAACCTGTCATATTGAGATTTTCTCAGCATCTATTAGGAATGACAAAGCCTTTTCAATCCGTCAGCCTTTGCCATGCTGAACTTTTATAAAAATAGACCTAGTTTTTGTAAAGCAAAAACTAAGGGCTTTGCCTACACCAAGATATAGTTAGAGATAAAGCAAACAGCAAAAGCAAGTCATGCTGAACTTGTTAGCATTCGGCGGCTGCGCAAAGCATCTGTATGGAAAAATCGTTTAGAATTTCAAAATAATAAAAGCAGCAAGTGC
>JAKSTR010000136.1 GCA_024402495.1 Treponemataceae bacterium | reverse complement strand
TTTTCAATCTGTCAGCCTTCGTCATGCTGAACTTGTTTCAGCATCTGATTTGTTATCAAAAACAGATTCCGAAACGAGTTCGGAATGACAAATATCATTTCAATCTGTCAGCCTTCGTCATGCTGAATTTATTTCAGCATCCGATTTGTTATCAAAAGCAGATTCCGAAACGAGTTCGGAATGACAAATATCCTTTTCAGTCCGTCAGCCTTCGTCATGCTGAACTTGTTTCAGCATCTGATTTGTTATTCAAAAAGCGGATTCCGAAACGAGTTCGGAATGACAAATAGCTTTTTCAATCTGTCAGCCTTCGTCATGCTGAACTTGTTTCAGCATCCGATTTGTTATCAAAAGCGGATTCCGAAACGAATTCGGAATGACACATTTCTATAAATGCAGAATATAAAGCCGCCGTTTTTTCGCTTTTCTTTAAAAGCACTTACAGCACCCTGTAATCTTCTATTACCCAGTCGTAATCTTTCAGGTTCAGCCTGCTTCCGCAATACTGACACTTGCCGCCTTCCAGCAGGGAAACAGAACTGCCGCATTCCCTGCACCTTAAAACGAAAGGTTCGCATACAGCTTCTGTTTTGCATGAAGAATTTTTTACAAGCGAAATAAAAACATTTTCTTTTGTTTCGTAAAAGCCGTTATTTTTAAGGCAGATAAGGTTAAGGCTGGAAGTCATGTCAATTCTGCTGATGTTTTCGCTGAACGATACTTTTTTTAAGGTTATGTCAGTCACGTCCATATCCACAATGTCCGAATATTTTTCAAGAAAGTCGCTCAAATCTTTTTCTGCAAAAACAGAAATCTGTTCGCTTTTATCTGCGTAGTGAATCGTTGCAAGCTTGTTCTGAATGTTGCTGAAAAAATGTTCTGCCGAAAAAAGCGGATCATTTTCCTTTATGCGCTTAACAAAAAACGCATTGCTTTCATCATTCGGCTTAAACTTTCGCATAAACGAAAGCTTTGCAGATTCTTTCAGCTGAATGAACGGAAAAATAAAGAACATAAAACCCAGACTTCCAAAAAATCCGAATGCACCAGCCACAAATGCCGCGCCAAAAATACTTACCGCGGCACTAAGCAAAATGCCTTCTTTCTGTTCAAAAGAAACTATTATCATGCAGATAAGGCTGAATACAAAAACCGGCACGGCGCAAAAAAGAAAAGCCCTTTGCTTGTAAAAATTCCGCCGGTCTTTATATTTGGCATATTCAACTTCGTAGTCTTTTCGTAGGGCAAAGTTGCTTATTCTTTTGCCCAAGTCTTCAATCGTAAACTTTGTTCCGCAAAAATCGCATCCGTCCAAAAGGTTTTCCCTTGTTGCCTTGCTGCCGCAGTTAGGGCAGGTTATCAGGCTGCCACCGTCGCTTTGGGCGTTAAGAATGCTGTAGTTTGCAAGTTCGTTATCGTTTTTTACATATTTCAGCGTGCCGCTTGTGTATGTGCGCCGGCATTCAATTCTTTCCTTTGCTTCCGTAATTTCGTACTTGCCGTCAAAAAACTTTTTCTTGGTAACGGAAATTCCGCCGTAGCTTTTTCTTTCTGCTTCAAAATTCAGCAAAACATTCTTTCTGTCCATGCGCAGTTTTTGCAGGTAAAGCAGATGCCAGTAAAGCTGGGTTGCCGTATGCTGTATTACGCTGTTCGGTTCTGTGCCGCGACCTTTAAAAAAACTGTAAACGCTCTGGCGAAAGCCCGAAATAAGCCTGTCGTCTTCGTCGGCGTCTGCCTTGCCTTTCTGTTCCGGTTTTATAAGGGCTTTGGCGTCGTCTTTAAGCGTTTTTTTTCGGTTTTTCCACGCAGGTATGGTTATTTCCTTTAAAAATACAAGCCCTGCTACAATGCAAAAGCCGCCCATTACAACTGAAAATATAACTGAACCTAAAGAATGTTCTTCGCCGGGCGAAAATGCCGCACCAAGAATGCCGCAGCCAATGCCAAGAGTTGCTACCGTTAATGCCGTATCTTTAAAGCGATTCATAAGTTTTTCTGTTCTCCGTTTTTTGTTATGTGAATGTTTTTCAGGTTAAGGTTAGCAGTTTGATTATTACATAAATATTTTAATGGTAAAAAAAACATATACGCAACAAAAAACTTTTGGCGTGCATGCTTTTGGCATGCAAAATTAACTGTTTTTTAACAGAAGCTTAATCATTTTCTAAAAAATGCTGCTTATTTTATAGACATCTTAATTCTTAACGAGGTAATACGAATGAAAAAAATTATTTTAGTTATTTCCGCATTGTTCTGCATGACAAATGCGGTGGTTTTTGCCAGTGGTTCCAAAGAAAACAAAGCAGTTTCTACCGACGGTTCTACCAGCATGGAAAAAGTTATCGGTATTCTTGCAGAAAGCTTTGAAGCAGAAAAGGGCATAACTGTAAGTTACAACCCAAGCGGAAGCGGTGCAGGAATTACCGCAGTAAAAGAAGGCCGCTGCGACATTGGTTTGTCTAGCCGCAGCCTTAAACAGGCAGAAAAAGACAGCGGTTTGAAAGAAACTGTGCTTGCCTATGATGGAATTGCCCTGATTGTAAACGAAAAAAACACGGTTTCTGCTTTAACGCTTAAAAATATTTCAGATATTTATACCGGCGTTATTACAAACTGGTCTCAGCTTGGCGGCGAAGATGCCCAGATTGTAGTAATCGGCCGCGAAGCCGGAAGCGGAACAAGGGACGGTTTTGAATCTGTTACCGGCACAAAGGACAAATGTGTTTTGCGTCAGGAACTTACAAGTACCGGCGATGTTATTGCAAGCGTAGCTTCAAATGCAAATGCAATCGGCTATGCAAGCCTTGCAAGCGTAAAGGGCAAGGTAAAAATTGTAAGCGTTGAAGGCGTAGAACCAAGCGAAGCTACCATTAAAAACGGCACTTATAAAGTTCAGCGCCCGTTTGTTCTGGTTACGGACAGTGCCAGACCGCTGGGCAAAAATGCAGAAAGTTTCTTTAACTATGCAACATCGCCTGCGGTAAAACCGCTGCTGCAAAAAGCGGGCGTTGTAAGCGCTAACTAAAAATACATACAGATGGAAAGGGTAAAACCTCTTCCATCTGTATGCCAGTTTGCAAGCATATAAAAGCGGAATGTTTATGGATAAAGAGAAACTTATAAAATGCGCCTTTTTTGTTCTGGGAATGGTTTCGGTAATTGCGGTAGGATTTATAGTTTTCTACATATTTTCTGCCGGCGTGCCCGGAATTATGAAGGTTGGTTTTAGCAATTTCATATTCGGCAAAGTGTGGGCTTCTACCGCGCAAAATCCAAAGTTCGGTATACTGCCGCTGATTTTATCAAGCCTTTGGGGTACGTTTGGCGCGCTTTTAATAGGCGTTCCTGTTGGAATTATGTGCGCCGTATACATTGCGCAGATAGCGCCGCCAAAACTTTGCGCCATATTTGAAGAAACCGTAAATCTTATTGCCGGTATTCCTTCGGTTGTTTTTGGTCTGGTTGGCATGATGCTGCTTGTACCTTCTGTTGCAAAGTTCTTTAACCTTGCAGACGGCGCAAGTTTGTTCTGCGCAATTCTTGTTTTGGCATTGATGATTCTGCCCAGCGTTATTAAGGTTTCTGTGGCAAGCATTCGTTCCGTTCCTGCGGAATATGAAGAAGCAAGCCTTGCACTTGGCGCTACAAAGATAGAAACAATTTTCAAGGTTATACTGCCGGCTGCAAAAAGCGGCATTGCTTCCAGCGTGGTTTTAGGCAGCGGCCGCGCCATTGGCGAAGCCATGGCTGTAATGATGGTAAGCGGAAATGTTGCCAATATGCCCCAAATCTTTGGCAGCGTCCGCTTTTTAACTACCGGGGTTGCAAGCGAAATGAGTTACGCCGGCGGTATGCAGCGTGAAGTTTTGTTCAGCATTGCGCTGGTTCTGTTTGTATTTATCATGCTTATAAATACGGTGCTTAACCTGTGCTTTAAGGGCAAAACCAAATAAAAGCCGGGTAAAAGGTTAAAAACATGAAGATGAATAGAAATGTTTATAAGGCATTTATGTATTTTTTTATTTATGCGGCGGTGGCTTTAACCATTGCTATTGCCTGCTTTATTGTGGGTTTTGTACTTGTAAAAGGGCTGCCGTTTGTCAGCTGGCGTTTGCTGAGCACAAAACCTTCATATATAAACCAGACAATCGGCATATTGCCGGATATAAAAAGTACCTGCTTTATGCTGGTTTTT
>JAKSTR010000135.1 GCA_024402495.1 Treponemataceae bacterium | reverse complement strand
AAAAAAAGCTGATTCAGAAATATAAACAAAAATATGCTGATGAATGGCAAGAAGTTTTGAAAGAAAAAATGCAGACACAGTTTTTTGATTTTGGATTTACCGAAGAATCAAAAATGCAAATGATTGAATATGACGTTTTGAAGGAATTACAGGAGCGACACGCAAAATGATTTTGAATGAAAATTGTATTGTTTTCGATACCGAAACAACTGGTCTGTATGCAGGTGAAGATGAGATTTTGCAATTATCAATCATCAACGGAAACGGTGACGTTTTATTCAACGAATACATAAAACCGTCACGTCGAAAAAAATGGACCGACGCACAAAGAATACATCACATTTCACCGCAGACGGTGAAGAACTGTAAAACGTTCCGCCATTACAAAAAACAGATTCAGGAAATCTTTGATTCTGTAAATATCATAATCGCATACAATGCGGTTTTTGATATAAGATTTTTAAATGCCGTCGGAATTGATACGTGGAGAATTACAAAACCACATGAAAAGGAATTGATTGAATTTGCGTTGAATCCTGAAAAGAAAATAACTCTGGACCCAATGATTGATTTTGCGGAAATATACGGCGAATTTTCCGAATATCACAACGCGTATAAATGGCAAAAATTGACAACCGCAGCATGTTACTACGGTTATCAATTCAATGCACATGATTCTCTTGAAGATGTTCGAGCAACATTACATGTTGCAAAGGAAATCTACAAAGACAAATAAGTGTTGATTGTTTCAACATCTTGCGGACGCAACTTTCCTGATTGCATAACTTCTTTAATGCAATCAGGCTTCTGCTTTAAATAATAACCACCGATTATGAATTTTACACGGCTTTCCAATCGTCGTTTTTTTGCTTTTTCCTGATTCTTTTTGCGTAATTCTTTGGCTTTTTCCTGACGGAGTTTTTCTTTCTTCTGCTCTTTCAATTCAGCCATCTTTTTGTCAATTTCTTCCAAAGTCATATTTTAGACCCCCGTAGTTTGATTTATCTCGTATAATTGTACGCGTAAAAACCAAATAATGCAATCTAGCACAGTCTACGCACCCCTTAGCCGTTGCGTAAACACAACGGCGGTGTTATTCTGTAAGAATAACAAAGGGCGCACTTATACAAACTCTTCGAGTTTGTTCGTCTCGCCTACGGCTCGGGTGGGATTGACCACCGCGTCTCAAATTGTGCCGTCGTTGACGGCAAGGGGAACAAACAGTTTTTTCCCCTGACCCCATTTTTCTAACTTGTGCGTTTTCGCAGAAAACACACAAGTCAAACGCGGAGCGTTTTCTATGGCACTGTATCACATGCACGTTGACATCATCGGAAGAAGTTCAGGAAAGTCCGCCGTCGGTTCTGTCGGCTATCAGTTCCGAATGAATGTCGTTGACGAAACAACGGGCGAAAAAATGTATTACGCAAAAAAGCCTGATAAGGCTATCCGATTGGGTTTCGATTGCCCGAAAAATTGTGCAGAACAGTTTGTTTGCAGAACAAAAAAAGACGTTGCGAATTTTTGGAATGAAGTCCAAAAAAAAGAGAATCGCAAAAACTCACAGTTTGCCCGTGATTTTGATATTGCTCTGCAATCGGAATTCAGCGTTGAACAGAATCAGGAATGTATTGAAAAATGGCTATATGAAAATTACACAAAACGTGGATTGTGTTCATCGTACGCAATCCACGGACCGCATAAAAATCCTGACGGAATAATAAACAATAATTGGCATGTACACGTTATGGTGGCATTGAGAAAAGTAGACCAGAACGGATGGGCGGAAAAGGACCGCGAAGGAAATGACCGCGAGTTTCTGAAAAAGGTCCGTAAAAGTTGGGCTGATATTGTCAACGCAAAATTCAAAGAATTGGGAATTGCGGAACACATTGACGAACGCACATTGGAAGAGCAAGGAATCGACCGCGAACCGCAACAACATAAAGGTCCGTCAAAAACTGCCATCGAAAGAAAAAATAAATCTGTGCAGAAAGAAATTGAGCCAAACAAAACCGCTCAAAAATACCGTGATAAAAAGCAACTTCAAAAGGAAATTGAAAACATCAATATTCCTGAAAATGCAATCATAAACGAATTGAAAAATGACGCAGAATACAGACGGCTTGAAGAACTCCGCAGACAGATTTTTGAAGAGATTGAAAAGAAACGGCTTGAAGAAAAACAGAAAAATGAAGAACTTGAAAAAGCATACAATCGCATTGAATCAATGACACCAAAACAGTGGCGAGAATTCATGAAAGGTTACGGCGAAAATTGGAATTATGACGCATGCGGTGAATACACCAAAATGACACGCGACGCATACGACAAAGCAACGGCAATTTATGTTGAGCAGAATTATGAACCCGTCAGGAAATATTTTTATGATTGGGCGTTGCCAAAAGTTCAGGCATTGAAAAAATATGACAATCAGAATCCAAAGCCGTGGAATGACGCAAAGATGGACCGAGGTTTTTTTCGGGGCGAAGATTGGTACACGTCCGACGGCGAACATTTTGGAAACGACCCCGTAAATGCACGTTGCCATCAACAACAGTTACGCGGAACGTGGACGCGTGAACGTGAACCGCTGAAGAAATCAGCTGACGACGCACGCAACCAATGGAAAGCCGTCGAAGAAAAAAATTATCCTGAAATTGTTTCAAACCTGAAACGGCATGAACACCACAATTTCATGGAAACGCTACGCGACGGCATAGCAAAAGTATTCCGCGAATCGCCAATCCTTGCACCCGTTCGGGCGGTTGTTGGAGCGGTCAACAAACTCCGCCACAGAAAAGACGCGGAACTTTCCGCATGGAATCAGGAGCAACAAGAATTGCGGAAGAACCAAAAAGGACAAAAATACAACGGTCCGTCGTGGTCGTAAAACACCCCGTCAGACGCAAATAGCGTGGCGGTGGTGCGTTCAAACATCATAAAACGTCAAATTACCCTACCCCACCGCCAAAAGCCGTTTTTTGACCGTCATTCCAGGATCAAATTGAACCTGGAATGACTATCGACGCAACAAATACGGTGAAAGTTTTCCACAATCGACGCATTTTTTTATTATTTTAATAATATTTTGCTTGAAAGTTTTCCACAATCGACGTATAATTATTTTAATAAATAAACTTTTTGCGTCGCTGAAAACCGTATTTTATGCGTCGATTATGGTCCGAAACCGTATTTTATGCGTCGAAAACCGTATTTTATGCGTCGATTCTGAATGTAATTCCAAGCCGTACAAGGATTTACGGGGCGGTAAATATATAAATATATTTTAAATATATAAGGAGCGGTCCAAAATGCCTGAAAAAAAGAAAAATGAAGTGTCTGAAAACGTCATTCAGGGCAATTCCATCAGCAGAGCTTTTTACAAAATGGACGTGAACGAGCAACGATTGGCAACATTTTCAATGTACAAGTTGGAAAAAGTTGAACATATTCTCGGGATCGCCACTAACATGGCGACCGGAAAACAGACAACGTTGAAAGTTGATGATTATATTGCTCGTTTTTCTGTTCAGGAAATGTGCGACGTTATGGGATTGGAATACAATGACGATACAAAACATAATTTTCAGAAATCTCTGGACAAACTTCCAAGCAGAACAATGACCATTGATGATGAAAAGTGTAGGGAAACTTTACCGTTCATTATCCGTTCAAAATGGAACAAGCAAAATCAAGAAGTTGAAATAACATTCAACCCATATTTTTTCACGGCAATTTTTGACGCATTGCATTATTCAAAAGGCAACTTGCAGATTTTCGGGGCATTGAAAAAACATGCGTCACAACGGCTCTATTTTTATCTGTTGTCATACAGAAATATGCAAAGCAAATATTCAAATCCTGACGGAATATGGGAAATCAAAACAACCATCAAAGAATTGCGAAAAATGTTTAATTTGAAAGACGATGAAATCGCAAGAAATAATGATTTTGTGCGTCGATACATCAAAGAAACTTGTGCAGAAATCAATAAGCATAATTTTGAATTTTCCGTTGATTACAAAACATCAGGAAAACCAACAACAGACGTTGTTTTCACATGTTGCGAAAAATTGAACCTGAAGCAGTTACCGCCAAATGATTGTACATCAATGCGTCAGGACGCAATTGAAATCAACAACGAAAAAAAGCTGATTCAGAAATATAAACAAAAATATGCTGATGAATGGCAAGAAGT
>JAKSTR010000134.1 GCA_024402495.1 Treponemataceae bacterium | reverse complement strand
AAACACTTTGCAGCCGGCGCGTTTCTTTTACTTATTTCCGTGTTCTTTAATTTTCAAAATAATGCCTGCAGCCAGAAAGGCGGCAAAAAGAACCAGCATTGCAATGCCAGCCGCCACGCCAATTCTGAACATTACAGGATTTTCTGTCTGTGCCCTTAAACCGTGAAAACCTGCGCCGGTTGCAAGGCAGACAAACGCCAGAATTATAAAAACTGTGCTTAATTTTTTAGGTTTCATTTATCAATTCCTTTACAAAATGATATTTTTTATTGCCGCATGGAATGTTGTTCAGTTCGCCAATAATTCTGTAACCGTGTTTTTTATAAAATTCCGGCGCCTGCCACGACATTGTATCAACGTGCACGCTGTGGCAGCCGCGTTTTATGGCTTCGGTTTCTGCTGCCTGCAAAAGTTTTGAACCAAGCCCCATTTTGCGGTATTTTTCTGCCACAAAAAGAATGTCAATGTGCATCCAGCCCCAGTAAGTGCCGCCCAAAATGCCTGCAATAACATTCCGGTTTTCGTCATATTCAACAATGTTCAAAAGCTGGTGGTTGTCAGCACCAACTTTCCGGCTGTTAAAATCTTCCAGCGACTTGTTTACAAAATCAATTTCGTCTTGCGTGGGGTTGTAATTCATTTTAGCCTCAATTCTTTCATTTTTTCTTCTATATATAAGGGTAAATATATGGCTAAACTCCCCGGCATTTTTTATACCGGGGAGTTTATTTTTCAATTTTGAAAAATTATACAAGCGGCAGCCATACGCGCATTTCGCCTTCGCCGCGGTTGCACCATGCATAATACGGAATCAATTCGACGGAAACTTCCTGGTACGACGGAGCGATGTCGCTGTAAAGGGCTTCTTCGTTGCCGGCAAAAGGCAGCTGGCGCACGCCGTTTACCGTTATTTTGCGGCAGTTGCCCAAATCGCTGCAAACTGCGCCAAACTGTGGTTCTGCCTTTTGCCAGATACGCAGACCAAGCACGTCGCCGTTATCGGCAGATTCTGCACAGTAAACCAAAGGACCAGCCATAACCGCCGCTTTTGCAGAATTTGAGGCAACTTTGGAATTGCAGTAAACTTTCCGCAAATTAAGGTCAAAGCTTGCTTCAATTTTGCCCGAACCGGCAGAAATTACTGGCTGAAGCGGAATTGTTAAAAAGCCTTTTGCGTAGCTTACAGGCGCATTCAGTTCCGTATTGAAAATTTTTGCCTCGCCGTTTTCAATTTTAAAAATTGTTTTACCGTTCAGGCTGATTCTTGCATTTTTTGCCCAGCCCGGTATGCGCAGGGCGAAGTTTTCGGCTTCCGTTTCTTCAATATTGCCCGCCGCATTTTTTACAAAGCTGCTGGTTTTTGCAATTTTTTCAAAACTGTAGCAAACCGCGCCTTCAAACGGATAATTTGTGCTTTGGGTAATTTTTATGCCAGCCTGCGGCAGGGTTAAAATGCCGTCAATAAAAAGCAGGCTTGCCAGGGTTTTATTCTGCAAAGCCCAGGCATAATCGGCAATGTCGGTAATTGTGCGCGCAATATTTGGCGGACAGCAGGCGCAGCCAAACCAGCCCGGGCGGGCACTAAGCGCGTGCTTGTGGGTCGGTATAATTCCCGAAATATTCGGCAGCGATTCCAGCGGATTTACGTAGAAAAACTTTTTGCCGTCCAGCTGCATTCCGGCAAGCACGTTGTTGTAAAGCGAACGCTCCATTACATCAATATATTTTGCATCGCCTTCCAGCCGGAACATTTGCCGGGCAAACATCATCAGCGAAATTGCGGCGCAGGTTTCGGTATAGGCGGTATCGTTTGGCAAATCGTAATCGGCGGTAAAAGATTCAAGATGGGCGGTAGAACCGATGCCGCCGGTTATGTACATTCGTTTTTGGGTAATATTCTGCCAAAGACGGCGGCATGCCTGGGCAAGTTCTTCGTCGCCAAAAGTTTTGGCGGCATCTGCCATGGCGGTGTACAAATATCCGGCGCGCACGGCATGACCGGTTGCAACGCTCAGTTCTTTTGCTGGCTTGTCGTTCTGGGCATATTTCGGGTCTACGCTTTCAGCGCCCCAGACGTTCCAGCTGCGGCTTTCCATTTCTTTATTGAAGAACCGGCTGTCTACGCCGCGAACGTCTATAAAATGCTTGGCAAGCCGGGCGTATTTTGAATTGCCGGTGGCGCGGCTTAATTTGAAAAGCGCCAGTTCAATTTCCGGATGACCGGAATAGCCGGGATTTTGTTCAACGATGAAATGCTGGTAAATGCAGTCTGCAAGTTTCTGAACCACGTTCAGCAGGCTGGTTTTGCCGGTGGCTTCGTAATAGGCAACCCCGGCTTCTATAAAATGCCCGGCGCAATAAAGTTCGTGGGCATCGTGCAGGTTTTTAAACTTCTGGTCGGGATATTTCAGCGTAAAATATGTGTCCAGATATCCGTCGGCTTCCTGTGCGGCGGCAACCTGTTCAATCAGCTTATCAATGCGCTGTTCAAGCGCCGGGTCGGGGTACTGCACCAGCGAATAGCTTGCGGCTTCAAGCCATTTTGCAACATCGCTGTCCTGAAAAACCATGCCGCCAAAAGTGCCGTCGGTTTTGCCGTATTTCAGTTTTTCCGCGGCAAGAATAAAGTTTTTTACGCTGTAGCTTTTTTCTATGCCGGGTATTTCATCGTGAATGGCTTTTTCCTGATACGGAATGATGTTTTTTACTGCAATTTCCTGATAGAATTTCCAGAACGAACCCGAAACCTTGAAAAAATGATTCATAGTCGGGGCTTTTTCGTTTTCCTTTGTCATTTGTGTTTTCCTCAAAAGTTATGTTTTCTTCTATTATAATAGCACAAATGGCAGCAGTTTTTTTTGCATATTTTGCAGCCGAAAAATGCCGCAGTCACCGGGCAAAACATAAAAACTTTGTAAACTTACGTGCTGAAATTTTGCAAAGCCACTTGAAATATTTTACAAATTCAATTAGTTTTTACTATATTATAATTAAAATAGTATTATAAAAGGGCGAAAAGATGGAAATATTTTTTTACTGCAAATTACAGCTGGCGTGCCTTGCAATTCTGTGTTTTCTGGGCTATCAGTTCATACGCGAAGGCAGAAGACTAAACAATGTTTCTAACCAAAGGTTTTGCAACCCCACTTTTGACATAATGATTGTCTGCGCAGAAATTGCCGTTATTCTGGACGGCGTTACCGCCTATACGGTGAACCATTTGCAAACCGTGCCCCGGACGGTAAACAACATTTGCCATTTGCTTTTTTACATTTCCTATCAGGTTTTTAACGTTCTGCATTATACATACTGGCTGAAAAAAACCCACCGCCTGCCGCAGACATGGAAAAAACGTTTCTGGATTTACATGCCTTCCGTAATTTCAATATTTGCAACAATATATTTGATGAACACAACCGAATACCGGATTGGAAAATACACGAATTATTCCATGGGCTTAAGCGTTTACATAATTTACGGCGTTTTGGTGCTGTATTTTTTGCGCACTTTCATGATTTTTCTGCAAAACCTGCGTTCAATACGCAACCAGAAGCGCACCAGCCTTATTGCAGCCCTTGTAACCGTGCTGCTGCTTTTAATTACGCAAAGCATTTACCCCGAAACTCTGGTTTCTTCAATCGGGCTGACGCTGGTTATTTTAAGCATTTATCTTGGCATAGAAAACCCTACGGTAAAAACCGTGGAATATTACCACGATGAAATGATTCTGGGATTTTCGACCCTGATGGAAACAAAAGACGGTTCTACCGGCGCGCATATTCGCCGCACTTCTGCCTATGCCGAACTGATTGCAGAAAAACTGGGCGAACGCAGCGATTACCGCAAAATTGTTGACCGGGATTTTATAAACGAAATGAAAACCGCCGCCCCAATGCACGACATCGGCAAAATCGGTATTCCGGACAGCATTTTGCAGAAACCGGGCAAACTGAGCGCCGAAGAATACGAAACGATGAAAACTCATTCTGCGATTGGTGCAGAAATTATACAAAATACTTTCGGACAGTTTGAAAAATTGCAGCAGCAAAGCATGGCGTATCAAATTGCCCTTTATCACCACGAAAAATGGAACGGCAAAGGCTATCCTGCCGGAATTTCTGGAATTGACATTCCGCTTTGTGCCCGTATCATGGCGGTTGCCGATGTTTTTGACGCGGTTTCGGCAAAACGGTGTTACCGCGACGCGATGCCCTTAGATACCTGTTTTAAAATTATTGAAAACGGCAAGGGCATAGATTTTGACCCGGAAATTACTGACGTGTTTCTGCAAAACCGCAGCGAGGTTGAAGCCATTTATAATTCAGTTTTTTAAAAAA
>JAKSTR010000133.1 GCA_024402495.1 Treponemataceae bacterium | reverse complement strand
AAAAATTGGAAAATACAACTCCGTTGTCATTTCCTTTTATTCTATGTTATAATTATTAAAATTTTATGCGCAAGCGCATATTTTGCTTACAGGGATTTTTAAAAACATGACAACCGATATTACAAATCTTCCAGAACAGAAATGGGATAAACGTCTTGATTCTAAACACAAGATGCTTGATTTTAATATAAAAGAACTTATTCAATACAAAGACTTAATTTTATTATTTATAAAACGCGATTTTACAACCCAATACAAGCAAACTGTTTTAGGTCCAATCTGGTATATAGTTCAGCCTTTGGTAACAACAATTATCAATACTTTCATTTTTGGTAACCTTGCCCAAATTGGTACAGACGGTGTACCTTATCTGCTTTTTTATTTTGCAGGCACAATGCTTTGGACATTTTTTACAAATGCCCTGAATACGGCGGCTGGAACATTCAGCAACAATCAGGCTATATTCAGCAAAGTTTATTTTCCGCGCCTTGCAACAATAATTTCAAGCCTTGCAACAAACGTAATAAAATTAGGCATTCAGTTTGCGTGCCTGCTGGTTTTCTGGATTTATTATCTGATAATCGGTCAGTCTGTTCACCCTACACCATGGGCTTTGCTTTTTCCTCTTATCATTCTTTGGCTTGGACTTTTGGGTGCCGGCATGGGAATGATTTTCTCGGCATTGACAACAAAATACCGCGACTTAAACCACCTTTTGGGCTTCGGTTTGGGTCTTGCAATGTACATTACGCCGGTTGTTTATCCGCTTAGCGAAGCACCGGCACAATTTTCGTGGCTTTTTTACATTAATCCGGTCAGTGCACCAATTGAAATGTTCCGCATTTGGTTTTACGGAGCAGGTTACGTGCCGCCTTTAATGGTATTGTGCAGCCTTGCAATGACAGCGATTTTTGTATTTTTCGGGCTTGTTTTGTTTAGCCGCAACGAACGAACCTTTGTAGACGTAATTTAACGTGTTTTAATTGAAAGAAAATAAGGTTTTTATATGGTAGAAATTGCTTTAGACGGAAAAAGAAAGAAAATTTTAACAATTCTTTTTGGAATTGCTACATTTTTCAGTTTTATTTGTATGCTTACATTTGTGCAGAAATTTATTTACAATTTCGCATTTGTAAAAATCCTTCATTCTTCCGGTTCTTTTGAATACTGGCGGCAAATTTTGCTGCACATCAGTTTTATCAGTACGGCGATGTTTGCTTTGGGCTTTTTGCTTGTAAGCCGCAGCAATTCGTTAAAAGTAACAAGTTCCAACGTTTTTGCAACAGTTATTTTATTAAGTTTTGCTCTTGCCCAAATTGTAATGATTTTTGACCGCTGGAACATGGGAATAAACGACAGCCGCTATGATTTTGGCGATTTTTTTACCGCAGCTTCCTGCTCAATTCAAATGGGCGAAGATATTTGTCCGCCAGTTTCTATGCTTATTTACCAAATCGCCCGCAACACGTTTCCGGGCTTAAACGGTAATCCGTGGGCTGACTATTCAATAATGATGGACAGTTTTGTTGCCGGTTATTACATTCAGCTGTTTTTCATTTTTTCTTTAGCGCCGCTGGCAATTCTTATTTACAAAAACATTAACGGTACCGGCTTGCAGAAAGCTTTTTTTGCCGTCGCAATTTTTTTAAGCCGCCCGTTCATGATAGGTTTTCAGCGCGGAAACAGCGTTATGCAGGCTTTGATTTGCGTAATGATTTTTGTAATGTGCTACCAGTCAAAAGACAAGCTGATAAAAGAAATTGCCCTGCTTGCTTTGGCGCTGGCGTTCTGCTTTAAAATATACACGGCGGTTTTCGGCGTTCTTTTATTGAAGGAAAAAGATATAAAAAGTGCCGTGCGCTGTGCAGTTTACGCGCTGGCTTTGTTTGTTCTGCCGGTATTTTGCCATACAACCGGCATAGAAAGCATGGTTTTGTACATTAAAGCCCTGTTCGGCTATGTTTCGGAAACAACACTTCCCAGCCAGCTTTCAATCGGCGGCATACTGAAATTATTGTGCAAAAACTTAGGCGCAGAAAGTGCATATTCTGTAATTTTTCCAATTGCAATGCTGATTTTTGTAGCAGGCTGCGCTTTTATAATTATAAAAAGCAAGAAAAAATGGCAGATTTATTTTGCGTGTGCTGCAGCCTGCGTTATGATACCAACACTTTCGTGGCCGTATACAGCAATTTATTTTTCAATTGCAATTATTGCCATGCTGAACGACAAAAACAAAAGCTGGAACGAATATTTTGTTCTGGTTTGTTTTATGTTCGTTTTCACATTCAACTATTACAAACTTTGCAGATTAACAGAAATTATTTTTGGTGTCGGTACATGGGGTATTTATTTGCTGGTTGCCTTTATTGCCGTTGTTGCAGACTGTTTTTTACAGCCCAAAGCTGGAAAAACTGTAAAAACCGGTAAATAAAAACAAGAAAAACTTATAAAGACTGCAAATTTTGGAGTTTTTATGATAACGGACAAAAGCTTTCAATTTTTGAACTGTAAAGCTTTTTGCCAAAACTAAGAGGGGTTTTATGAAAGGAATTATTTTAGCTGGTGGTTCGGGTACAAGACTATACCCTATTACCAAAGCTGTTTCCAAGCAGATTTTGCCTTTGTACGATAAACCGATGATTTATTATCCTTTGTCTGTTCTTATGCTGGCTGGAATTCGCGAAGTTTTAATTATTTCTACCCCGCGCGATTTGCCGTGTTTTAAAGAATTATTTGGCGATGGCAGCCAGCTTGGCATGCGTTTTGATTATTGCGTTCAGGAAAAACCAAACGGACTTGCAGAAGCTTTCATTTTAGGCGAATCTTTTATTGGCGACGATTCTGTTGCGCTGGTATTGGGCGACAATATTTTTTACGGTCAAAGTTTTACCAATACCCTAAAAAAAGCGCGTAAATCTGTTGAAGAAAATGACGGCGCAGTAATTTTCGGCTATTACGTAAAAGACCCTACCCAATATGGCGTTGTAGAATTTGCAAAAGACGGCAAAGTAATCGGCATTGAAGAAAAGCCCAAAATGCCAAAATCGCGCTATGCTGTTCCCGGTTTGTATTTCTATGATAATTCTGTTGTAGAAATTGCGAAAAATGTAAAACCTTCTGCACGCGGCGAAATTGAAATAACCGCTGTTAACAACGCCTACTTGCAAAAACAGCAGCTTTCCGTAGAACTACTTGGCCGCGGCATGGCATGGCTTGATACCGGCACTTACGACGGTCTTTTGGACGCTTCGAACTTTGTGGCAACAATTCAAAAACGCCAGGGTTATTACGTAAGCTGCATTGAAGAAATTGCATACCGCAACGGCTGGCTTACAAAAGAAGCACTTTTAGAAACAGCCAAAACCTATAAAACCGATTACGGCGAATATTTGCGTTTTATTGCAGAAGACAATTAGCAGATATTTTAGAAAGTTTAGAGAATTTGGAGATTTTTAATGATTTGGCTTATTGGAAATAAAGGCATGCTGGGAACACAGCTTGCAGAACTTTTGGAAAATGAAGCAAAACTTGAATTTACAGGAAGCGACCGGGAAGTTGATATTACCGATGCTGGCGCAATTGAAGCTTTTTTAGCTGATTGCGATAAAAACGGTAAAAAAATCACCTGCATTATTAACTGCGCCGCCTATACAAACGTTAACAAAGCCGAAAGTGACATTGAATTGTGTACAAAACTCAATGTTGAAGGCCCCGGTCTTATTGCAAAAGCTGCAAAAAAATGGGGCGCAGTTTTAATTCACATTTCAACTGACTATGTATTTGACGGAAAAGCAGATACGCCCTACACAGAAGACATGAAAAAAAATCCAACCGGCGTTTACGGCAGTACCAAAGCCGGCGGCGAAGACCAGATTGAATCAAATTGCAGCGATTTTTACATTCTGCGCACAGCCTGGCTTTACGGAAAATACGGAAATAACTTTGTAAAAACCATGCTTCGGCTTTTTGAAGAAAACGGCGGCGCAAAAGTTGTATGCGACCAGTTTGGAACACCAACCTACGCCAAAGATTTGGCACGTTCAATTGCATTTTTTGCAAAAAAAATTGAAAAATCGCCGGCAGAAAAACCGGCTTTCGGCATTTATCACTGCACAAATATGGGGCAAACCAACTGGCACGAATTTGCCTGCAAAATTGCAGAACTCGGGCTGAAATATAAAAAAATCAGCAAAAATGCTCAGGTTGCCCCATGCAAAACAGAAGAATATCCAACACCGGCACCGCGCCCGGCGTATTCAGTGCTGTCAAAAGAAAAAATCAGCAAAGTTTTAGATTTTTCACTGCCGCAATGGCAGGAAAGCCTTGAAAACTACATAAAAAACGACGTGTAAAC
>JAKSTR010000132.1 GCA_024402495.1 Treponemataceae bacterium | reverse complement strand
ATTCAAAAATATTAAATCTCTTCCAGTTCTTCGGCTTCTTCAAGTTCTTCCAGCTCTTCAACATCGTCTGCGCTGTCCAGAGTTTCCAAAAGGGCTTCGGCGCTGGCAAGTTTCTGGGCGTGCGGGTCTACGTATTTCAGGCGCTTCAAAACAATCAGGGTAATGTCGTCCGGCTGCTGAATACCGCCGGTAAATTTTGTAAAATCGCGCAGCAAAAGCGAAAGCCGGCTTTCGGCAGAACCATCGCCGCAGTGGCTTAAACTTTCCAAAAGCCTGTCCTGTCCGTAGTCTACGCCAAACGGGTTTCGTCCTTCGGTAATGCCGTCTGTATAAAGAATCAGCGTATCGCCTTCTTCCATTACAAAATCAACCTGCTGAAAACTTACGTTTATGCCGGCAACGCCAATCATACCTTTCTGCTGCTTTTTTTCGTCCGGCAAAAGCGGCATTGCCTTTTTTGCTTTCTGCTTGTACAAAAGCGGCGGCGGACTGCCTGCATTTACCAAAGCCATTTTGCCGCTCAAAGCGTCTTCAACGCGCACGACAATACCGGTAAGGTAATTTTCAATATCGCCTTTTGCACGGATAATGCCGTCGTTGATAAGGTACATTACCTGCGGCAGCGGTTTCTGGCGGTTATCTATAAAGTTGCGGAAAATTACGTTCTTGGAAAGCATGGTAACAAGACCAGCCGCAATGCCGTGACCTGAAACGTCAAAAAGACTCATACCCATAAAATCGTTTTTCTGGGTATAAAAATCGTACAAGTCGCCGGAAACGCCTGCAAAAGGCTTGAAATAAACCGCAATATCCCAGCAGTCGCCAACATCGGCGTTGTGCGGATAAATGCTTTCCTGAACGTGAACGGCAAGCTTCATTTCGCGCTCGGCAATATTCTGTTTTTCCTTTAAGGATTCGTTTGCGGTTTTTAATTCTTTTGTGCGTTCCGTAACCTGAGTTTCCAGCGAAGCCGCAAGATGTTCTGCCTGACCAAGCGCACCGGCAAAACGGATTGCAAGAATAATTAAGAACGAAGAAGTGGTAAACTGCCAGCCCCAAACCGTAAAAAGCGGCAAATCGGCACGCTGGAATATTACGTGCACAAAAAGGTCTGCAACAATGCCAACCTGAACCGGGCTGAAACCTGCAAGAAGAAGCCATGCCTGCCTGTTGCCGGTAAAAAGACCTTTCATAATCGGCACAACCGCAAACATAAGCTGAATGACACCAAAAACAAATGCAACCGGCAGAAGCGCCGCAAACGAGCGCATATCCTTTAAAAGGAAAATGTTTATTACAGGCACAACCAAAAGCAGAATTCGCAGAACTTTAAGCCGCTTTCTTTGTTCAACCTTTATAAAGGCAAGCATGAACGACGTTGCAAAATACATATCTGCAAACGCAAATGCGCCGTAAAATATTTTTTCGTAGGTTAAATAGCTCATTATGTCAAAATGCCACGGCGTACTGCTTAAAAAGTACGGCAAAATATAGGCAGCCGTAAAAAAGTTCATCAAGGCGTAATACAAATATTCCTGGTCGTTTTTACGCTTAAAGTAAATGAACAAATAGAACATTGCAATGACAAAAACGACCGACGCAAACATCATGTTTATGTCGGAAAGTAAAAACGAATTGTGGATTGCCCTGTTTTTAATATACGGAATAGGTCCGATAACAGGCATTTCCTGAATGCCGCCGCCGCCGTTTACCCACAGTTTTATAAGAATCTGGTTCGTACCGTTCTGGTTTAAAATGTCCTTTGGTATTTTAAAGTAAGTTGCGCCGGTTCCCGAACTGAACTCGTGGGGAGGAAACTGACCGAAGGTGCCGATTGAAGTGCCGTTTACATAAACTTCGGCGGCAATTTCTACCCTGCCAAGATAAAGCGCCAGATCGCGGTCTTTAAGCGACAGATCCATATAAAAATAGTTTTTCAGCCATACATAGCCTTTACGTGTCGGCAGTTTGTTTACAATAGAAGCAATTTCCAGGGAATTTACAATCTGAAAATCGGAACGGGGATTGTTTGAAACAGCCCAAAGCCAGCCCTCGTCCAGAACAATTTGGGCTGTTTCTTTTTTTGCACAAGAAGCAAAAAGAATTGCGCAGAATAAAGCTAAAATAATTTTTTTCAACTTCATTTTGCCAATTCCTCCTTTTTTTCGCAACTTTATGCTAAAATGCTGTTATATGTAGTAATTCTATAATAACTCAATATTTATCTATAGACAAGAAAGTTTTAGAAAAACTCTAAACTCTCCATTTACACCCTGCAAAAAGGAATGAAATATATGACAAGCCCTTTTATTTATTGTGTCGTTATCCTTGCCTTCATTATTCAAACTGCAACCCTTGTGGTAATTGTACGCGACAAAAAACGCACCAATATTTTAATTTACTGCGCCCTTCTAATGGCAAGCATCGATTTATGGATTGTCCTGCTTTTTGCCCAAAGCATTCTGCACTATTATGGTGCCGGCAACACGGTTCTTCACGTTTTGCAAAACCTTAAATATCTGCCCATCTGTTTCTGCCCCATTGCCGTAATGAAAATTACATACAGCATCGTAAACAGCGGAAAACCTGCAAAAAAACTGAGCATTCTGTATATTTATCCGCTTTTGGTGCAGATTGTTCTGTGGACAGACCATTATTTTGGACTTTTTATACGCCAGTACGATTATGAAAACACGGTTTACGGACCTGCGCTTTACGTACATTCGGCATTTGCGTATTTCTGTCTGCTCGCTTCGCTGTTTTTTCTTCTATATAACAGATTTGTAAACGACGCCGTAATAAAAAGCCAGACCGCGTGGCTTGTTGCAGGCGTGGCAATTCCAACCGTAGTAAACGGCATTTATACGCTGAACATTTTGCCGGTTTCGCCATACGCAACGCCAACCGCATTTGTAATTACCGGCTTTACGTTTTTATTTGCAATAAAGCACTACGATTTTTTAAAGACCAATCCGCTGGTTCTGCGCACGGTAATAAATCAGGTTTCCTATTTTTACCTTGCGATAGACGCAGAAATGAAAATTGCAGACTTTAATACGCAGGCAGAAAATTATTTTCCAAGCCACATTTTTAAGCGCGGCGAAAATTTAAAGGATTTGCAGAAACGTCACCCGATGGCTTTTAATTTTGACGAAATTTTTTCTTCAATTGAAGAAGCAAAGCGCAAGGGCGAAAGCATTACGAAAGAATTCTGCTACGTGCCCACCAGACAGCAGGGCGAAAAAATCATATTTTCCATGAACTTTACGCCGATTGTACAGAACAGCATTTACACAGCCTGCATTATTACCGGGCAGGACATTACCAAAAACAAAGAAACTTTCAGCGCAATGATAGAACAGGAAAGGCTTGCCGCAGCCGGACAGATGATTACAAGCGTGGTGCAGAATCTTAAAGTGCCGGTTTTGCGCCTTACAAACTGCGGCGACCGCATGGAAGAAATTACGCAGGAATATTTAGCCGCGATGCAAAAAGGCGATTTGAGCGAAACCGAAGCCAAAGAGCTTATTCTGGAATTGAAGCAGAATCTTTTAAGCCAGAAAACCAGCATTTCGCTGATAAACGAAGTTTTAAACGCAATCAGCGAACAGAACCAGCGCATAGGCGAAGACAAAACGGCGTTCTTTACGATAAAAGAACTTATAAGCCGCATGGAATTCCTTCTGAACGACAAGCTTAACGCAGAACGCTGTTCGCTTAAAATTACTTTGCGCCTGGACGAAGGAACAAAAGTTAAGGGAACTTTGAATAACCTTGTGCAGGTTCTGGTAAATATAATTACAAACAGCGTACAGGCGTATAACAAAAAAGAAGGTTTTGTATATTTAACGCTTTCCGAAAGCGCCGGAAAACAGCTTCTGATAAATATCGGAGACTACGCCGGCGGCATTGCGAAAGAAATTCAGCCCAAAATCTTTAAGCAGGTTATCAACAGCAAAAACGGAACGGGCATCGGGCTTTATATGGCGCACGCCACAATTA
This sequence comes from Treponemataceae bacterium, assembly GCA_024402495.1. Lineage (GTDB taxonomy): Bacteria > Spirochaetota > Spirochaetia > Treponematales > Treponemataceae > UBA1240. The sequence goes on along the minus strand of JAKSTR010000132.1, from coordinate 464 downwards.
TGGGCAATTTTCAGGGCAAGATATGGTTCAGCACCAAGCCCGGCGACGGCACAGAATTTTTTATAGAAATACCGCTTTGCGAAGCCTAAAACCAAAAATCAGCGTTTGGGGCTTAAAAAACGTGAAGTTTTTGCTGGACAAAAAAATAACCCCAGTTTTTGCAAAGCAAAAGCTCCGTCATGCTGAACTTGGTTCAGCATCTGATTCGTTATCAGAATCAGATTCCGAAACGAGTTCGGAATGACACAAGGAACAAAGCAAAAGCACAATCAAACGTCCATAAAAATAGTCCCAGTTTTTGCACAGTCAAAAACTGGGGGCTTTTGCGTATACCAAGATATGGTTAGAGACAAAGCCAATAGCAAAAGCTCCGTCATGCTGAACTTGTTAGCCTTCGGCGGCTACGCACAGCATCTGATTCGTTATCAGAATCAGATTCCGAAACGAGTTCGGAATGACAAGAA
>JAKSTR010000131.1 GCA_024402495.1 Treponemataceae bacterium | reverse complement strand
GTGTTCAATTGAAATTTCTTCGCTGCCAGCCATATCTGCAATGGTGCGGCTAAGCTTTAAAATACTGTTTTCGCCGCGCCCGGAAAGATTCTGGTTTTCAACTGCCGCCGCCAGAAAACTGGCACACGCCGGGCTTAGCTGAATATACCGCTTGCATTCTTCCGGGGACAAAAACGCGTTTAACTTGTGCTGGCGCTGGCGCTGAATATGCACCGCAAGGGCAATTGGCGGACGAAGCTGCCCGGAAGAAATATCGTCGTAAAAACGGTAAGTTTCGCCGGTTTCGGTTTCAAGCAGCGGAACGCGCAAATCGATGCGGTCTAAAAGCGGCGCCGAAAACTTTTTCCAGTACCGTTCCACCGCATTAGGACTGCACACGCACACTTTTTCGGCACTGCCAAAATTGCCGCAGGGACACGGATTAGACGCAATGACAAGCTGAAACTGCGCCGGATACACTGAATGGCGACCGGCGCGGCTTAAGGTGATTTTTCCCGTTTCCAGCGGAATGCGAAGGCTTTGCAGAACATTGGTCTTAAATTCCGCCGCTTCGTCCAAAAACAATACGCCATTGTGGGCTAAAGAAATTTCGCCGGGCAGACACTGATTGCCGCCGCCTGTCATTCCTTCAATTGAAGCGCTCTGGTGCGGCGCACGGAAAGGTCTGGAGCTGAGGGGGCGACTGCCAGCCGGAATAAGACCTGCAATGCTGTAAATGCGGCTGACCGGGCGGCTTTCGCTGCGGGTTAAAAGCGGCAATATTGAAGGCAGGCGGCGGATTGCAAGAGTTTTTCCGCAACCCGGCGGCCCGTAAGTTATCAAATTGTGTCCGCCTGCCGCCGCAATTTGCAAAGCGCGTACCAGCCGCCCCTGATTTTTTACCGTTGAAAAATCCAAATCCGGGGAAACCGGCGGAAAAAATACATCGTCTTCTTTTGTTTTGCCGTCGTCGCAGGGCGGCGCGCAGTAATTTTGTATGCCGCCGCATATTTTTTCAAAGGCTTCCTTTAAAGTTTCTACCGCGCAAACACCAATCGGTGCGCCGTAGGCTTCGTGCCGGCTGGATTCCGGTATTATGCAGTATTTTATGCCGTTTTCTGCGGCGGTGGCGAGAGCGGCGTGAATGCCGCGCACCGGACGCACGCAGCCGGATAAATCCAGTTCGCCCATTACAAGACAGTCCGCAAAAATCTTTTCAGGTTCCTGCGGCGCAACTTGCCCGGACTGTTCGCCTTTTTCCGTTTGCGGCGCTTCTAGATGTTTGGCAAGCAGAACCGCCAGCGCCAGCGGCAAATCGAAGCCGGCACCTTCTTTTTTCAGGTCTGCCGGCGAAAGGCTGATTAAAACCCTGTCCGGCGGAAACTCGAAGCCGCTGTTGCGGATTGCCGCCCTTATGCGCTCGCGGGATTCTTTTACGGCACTGTCCGCAAGCCCAACCAAATCAACAGAAGGAATTCCCCGGCGCAAATCAACTTCTACCGAAACCAGAGAACCTTCGTAACCAAATGGTGAAAAACTAAATATGTTCATGCTTTTTTAATTGAACGAAAAATAAAAAATGCGCTCTTTTTTTAAAAGTTTTAAATAAATTTTAACAAACGTCGGAACTTTTTATGGTTTCTTCAGGTTTTGGCACATAAAGGCGCATAAAAAGCCGCAAAATAATGCCCGTTATGCAGGTTGTTGAAAAATTCAACCGGTTTACATATAATTTGCGGCATGGGAAAAGTTACAATTAAAGATATTGCAAAACGTTCTGGATATTCTAAAACTTCGGTTTCGTTTGCGTTTAACAACCCTGGCAGGGTGGCAAAAGAAACTTACGAACATATTATGGCGGTTGCACAGGAAATGGGCTATTCGCCAGACCCGGCGGCGCGCATTCTGGCAACGCGCAAAACCAAAACCGTGGGGTTTCTGCTTCCGCAGCCTATTGAAGAAATTTTTGACAACCAGTATCTGTCTGAACTTATGCGCGGCATCGGTTCGGTTTGCCACCGCGAAGGCTTCATGCTTTCGGTTTTGTCGCCGCTAAAAGGCATTATTTCGCAGACAATTCAGCAGGCCTGTGTAGACGGCATAATTATTTTAGGCGTAAGCAATTCCAGCAGCGTTCATGCCCAGTTCCGCCAGCGCAAGCTGCCTTACGTTACCATGGACGCTGACAACAGCGCCGATTATCTAAATGTTGGAATTGACGACGAAAAAGCCGCGGAAGAAATGCTTGACCTTTTGCTTGACTACGGGCACCGCCGCATTTGCTTCTGTACATTGCAGCCAATTTCTACCGACATTGTTGATACGGAATTTTCACTTACCAGCGACAACCGCGGCAACGGCATTCTTAAATCAATTAAAAAGCACAATTTAGAAGAAACGGCAAAAAATTCATTTATTTTTTACGAAGCTTCGCACAAGCAGGAAGAGGCGGTAAAAAAGGCGCGGGAAATTTTAACAATGCCCAACCGCCCGACGGCGATTTACTGCATGGGCGACCATCAGGCAATTCCGTTTTATTTTGTGGCGGCACAGCTTGGCTTGAAGATTCCTCAGGATTTGTCAATTACCGGATTTGACGATTTGCCGTCCAGTTCAATGCTTTTTCCGCCGCTGACGGTTGTACATCAGCCGGGCTACGAAAAAGGCAGGCTTGCAGCCGAACTTCTGGTGGCAAGCCTGAACGGGCAGGAATGCAAGTCCGTGCTGATGGAATCGCCGGTTATAGAACGCGGTTCTACGGCAAAGGTTCCGGAAAATACAAAGTAACATGAATGACGAGTTTGGAAAACTTATAAAAAAAGGCAGCCTGCAATTTTAAGGCAAATATTTAAAGACTAAATAACACGCCGCTTTATATAGCAAACAGAAAAAGCCGGAGTTTCTGGTACGTCCGCAAAAGAAATTATTGCAAATCCTTTGATGGCAGAGTTTGTTATTGGTAATGAAAATCGAAGAATTGGAATGTGCGTTATCAGTTATACAGGTGCAAAACCTGAAGTAAGTTACATTTATGTAGAAGAAGATTTCTGTAATAAAGGAATTGAAGAAGACATAAGGAAAATACTGGAAAAACAAATATAGATTTTCTGAGGAATAAATAAACTTTACTATTTATTCCTCAACTGATTCGTTCATTTCTTACATTTTAAAAAGTTCAATCGAAATTTCGGTATCTTTTTGGATCAAAACTTTGTGCTTTTCGAAATTACCTGGCGCACTTTTTCCATTATAATTACTAAAACCAAACGGCTCTTTGGGGATTCCAATTAAATTTGAATTTATTTCTCCGTCGCCATTTATATCCTGAAAAACACAAAAAACAAATTCACCATCTGGAAGATTAATCACCTTTTCTATTTCGTCTGCAGAAGCTTCTAAAATTAAAGTTTTATCTGGTACATGACTTTTAAATGAATCTTTTGAACCATGTATACTGATTATAACTTTTCCTTCATTTTGTCTAACCTTTGTAATTTTCACCTTTACTTCATTTGAAAAACCTAAGCTTGCCATTAAGAAAATTGTAAAAGCAACAAAAAATTTTTTCATAAAACACCTCGTTTTTTTCTAGTAATTTTCAAACAAACACTGCTCAAAAACTTTTTTTCCAATAATTGTAACAGCTTTTTTTGGACAGGAATTTACACATCTATAACAAATTGTACAGTTTTTGCCAGCAAGTTTTGCCTTCCCATTTTCAATCTGAATAGATTTTGTAGGACATTGCTTCTGGCATAAACCACAGCCCGAACATTTTTCAAAATCAACACGTAAATCTTGGCGGTGTTTTTTTGCAGCTTGTAAAAACCACAAACGTTGTCCAAAAAGTCCTGCAATATGATTGTAAAAATGAAGTCCTTCTTTCGGATATTTTCCATTTTTTATCAATTCTGCGGATTTCTGAATTTTTTCTTCCGCCAGTTTAATTATTAATTTGTTTTGCTCATGAGATTTTTTAAGCAGTTTTACATCAGCAATTGAATCTGGCATTCGGAGATGTAATCCACCTGTAATTTTTGCACCATATTTTTTCAATAATCTTGCAGCACATCCAGTTCCATCCCCACTAAAAGCACCCATAGTTGCAACCAAAAATATTCTGGCACCGTCGAATATCGCTGCATTTTTTTTAATAAAATCTTTTACAATAAAAGGAATATTGCTGTAATGCACAGGATAAGCAAAAACAAATTCCTTAGAATCCTTAATCATTTGAATTGCATTTTCACTTTCAATTGATTCAATTTTTCCGTTTCCAAATACTTTTGATAAAATTTTTACACAATATTTTGTATTTCCACTTCCACTAAAATAAAGTATGTTCATTACAACTCTCCGTTTTATTGGTATGACAATTCTGTATGACAACCCTTCAAAAATTGCGGGTCGTTATACAGAATTGTCACAAAAACTTCTTTTATGAGTTCTTTGTCTGCTAAAGAAAGTTTTTTTATTTCCATTTTATTTTTTGTTCTCTTTGTACAAAATGATTTTTGGTTCAGCGCCATTACATCCGTATTCACTCACAA
>JAKSTR010000130.1 GCA_024402495.1 Treponemataceae bacterium | reverse complement strand
AAGAAATGCTGAATGACGTAAAAGCCGATGGTATCGCAATTGGAGAAGAACGGGGTGCGCAACAAAAGGCAATTGAAACAGCGCGGAATATGCTTTGGGATGATTTGTCTTTTGAAACCATCAGTAAATATACCGGGCTTTCTATCGAAGCCGTACAGGAAATTGCAGACGAACTAAACGCCGGAAACTAATTTATAGTTCTATTATATTAATTTACCATATAAAAGTTTTAATAAGCTTTTATATGGTAGCCCCTTGCAAAAAACAGACAATTTAAATTTCAGATACATTAATCTTATGATGGTTTTATTCGTGCGGAGGGTTTAATAACCCGACTGTAGCCACTTATTAAGAACAACATACCTCGTTGCTTGCGGCGAGGTATGTTGCTTCCACGACTTTCTGCGCTGAGGCGTGCGTTAGTTTTTTGCTTCTCAAACTATTGAATATATTGTCTGTGCAGTTCTGTTATTAAAGCCGTTTATAACTGCTGGCTTTACCTGCGCACAGTATCTGATTTATTATCCAAAAACAAAGCCCGAATCAATTTCGGCAAGACATTTGTTCTTTCAGGGATTACAGAACATAAAAGCTTTGATATTCGGGCTATTAGTTGCTAGCAGCTGCTTCTTTCAATTATATTTGTTGGCAGCATAATAGTTTGCGGCACAATGCTGGCAGCGGTACCCTGACTGACCAGCAGTTCAACAGCTTTTTCGCCCATAGCTTTTTTGGGTACGTTTACCGCAGTCAGCGGAGTTGACGCAAATTCGGCACTTTCAAGATTATCAATGCTTATCAGCGCCAGCTGTTCCGGCACGTCAATATCGTTTTCCGTTAAAAAGCGCAAAATGCCCACCGCAATTTCGTCGCTGCCGGCAAGAATACAGCGGGGCAGGGGCGTGCCCTGCGCATTGTGCAAAATTGCAAGATTTTTCATGCCGATATAGCCGCTTTTCATATCAAAGGCTTCGGTAATGCTCAGTTTTTCAGCAGAATTTTCATCGTTTTCTTTTGCGGCACGGCGCAAACCCGTAATGCGCTGGTCGTTCTGCCCGATATACGCAGGTACGCTGTAACCGCGCTTAATCAGATGCTGCGCGGCTTGATACGCTGCTTCGTCGCGGTTAAACAAAACCGAAGAAAAACCTTCCATCTGCCAGTCAACGCATACAACATTTTCAATTCGTTCCTTAATATTCTGCAAAATTTCGTAATCTTCGCTTGTCTTTACAACCTGGTCTAACGCCAGAAGCACGATGGAACCGATTTCTTTGGTGTGAATAAGATTGTTAAACAGAATTGGATTTTTCAAGTCTTCAAAAAAGCGGATAAAGCGCACGTGGCAGCCCGCGTTGTGGGTAGCATCGTAAATGCCTGACAAAATTTCGGTGTAATACGGGCGCAAAAATGTGGCGCTGTTTGGCAAAATTACGCCAATCTGTTTCTGTGCCAGGCTTTCTTCGCCTGCAAGCAGCGCCTGTGCGTTTTTGTTTGGACGGTATTCCAGTTCTTTAATTGCGTCCAGAATTTTTTGCCGGGTTTCAGGTGCAACGGAACGGTTTGTGCCGTTCAAAACGTAGGAAACCATGCTGCGTGTTACGCCGGCGCGCCGGGCTACGTCTTTTTGGGTTACGTGTTTTTCGGGTTTGCTATTTGCCATCGGTCAATTATACAGAAATTCATTTTTTCACTCAATAAACACGTGTAAATAGCGAATGCCCTGCATGAATTGCACCCGAAACGGCAAAAATCATCTTTTTTTCAATTTTTTAGCTTTGCTAAACGGCAAAAACTGCAATAACCGAAAAAGCGATGAGCGCAACGATGATTTGCAGGCTTAAAACCGCGGACGTAAACTCAATTGCTTCTTTTTTCTGCGAATACATTGAAATTAAAAAGCTTGCCGGGCAGCAGAAATACATCAGCAAAGTTACCAGAAGCACCTTGCTAAGCCCGATTGAAAAATAAATTGCCGCAAGCACGATGGAGCAAATTACAGCCTGCACTGCGTATCGCAAACTTACAAATTTTATGCCTTTTGCCAGAACGTTTTTGTCAAAAACAAGCCCTGCGCCAATGGAAATTAAAATCATGGAAGACAGCGGTTTTGTAAACATTCCCGTGGTTTTTTCATAAAACGAAGCAAATGCCGAATTATCAATAATATTGCCCAGCCCGATTGCCGCGCCTGCAAAGCCAAGCACAACCGAAATTATCAGCGGATTTTTTATGATGGAAATAAAAATGTCTTTTCTGGAAAGTTTTTCGCCGTTTATCATCTTAAAGCCGGTTGCCATTACGGTAAAACCAAAAACGCCGCTAAAAATATCCATGCTTACAATGTAATACAGGTTTTCCTGCCCAACCAGAATTGCAATAAGTGCCCAGCCGAAAAGTCCGCCTTCGTAAGTAGTCATTGCATAAGGTATGTAATCTTGCAGCGACTTGTCAAAAAGGCGCTTGAACAGAAAGCCCGCAAAAAATGCAGAAAAAAGGGCAAAAAATTCCAGCAGAATCAGCACCACAGAATCTTTTGAATATGTGCCGTGAATAAGCGCATCAAACGCCATGACCGGAAGAAATACGTTGACGGAAAGATTTTTTATGCACGCAATTCCGTTTTCTGTTAAAAGACCTTTTACAGTAAGCAGCTTGCCTAATGCAATCATCAAAAAAACTGGTACAATTGTTTCTAATATAAGCATGTTTCATATTATCACGGTTTGCCGGTTTTTGAATACGCGCCGCGGTGTACTTGTAAATACCTTTTCATTTTAGTAAAATTGATTCGGCTAAAAGGCTAAATTAGCGGTTTTCTTCTATATAATATAGAAAGAAAACTGCATAAAAATAGGAGAAAATATGTCAATTTCTGCATTGCAAAAAGCACGGTACGAATACCAGCCAAAAGTACCAGCTATTTTGACCGAAAAATTGGACAACATTGCCATTGAATTTGGCAAGGCAACTGAATCTGTTGCTGACCAGGCTGACTTAAAATCACTTTTCAAAAATACTTACGGAAAACCTCTGGCAACTTTCAAAAAAGGTGCTAACCCTGATGTTTCTAAACAGCTTAACGTTGGTATCATTCTTTCTGGCGGTCAGGCTCCTGGCGGACACAACGTTATTGCAGGTCTGTACGACGGTGTTAAAAAAGGCAACAAAAACTCAAAACTTTACGGTTTTCTGGGCGGTCCTTCTGGCTTAATCGAAGGTCAGTACGTTGAAATTACAGACGAACTGATGGACGCTTACCGCAACACTGGCGGATTTGACATCATCGGTTCTGGCCGTACAAAAATTGAAACACCGGAACAGTATGCAGCTTCTATGGAAACAGCTAAAAAAATGGATCTGGACGCTATCGTAATCATCGGTGGTGACGACTCTAACACAAATGCTGCTTTGCTTGCTGAAAAATTTGTAGAAGCAGGTGCAAAAACCCGCGTTATCGGTTGTCCAAAAACAATCGACGGCGACCTTAAAAACGAAATGATTGAAACAAGCTTCGGTTTTGATACAGCTTGTAAAACATATTCTGAACTTATCGGAAACATCGAACGCGATGCCAATTCTGCTAAAAAATACTGGCACTTCATCAAACTGATGGGTCGTTCTGCAAGCCACATTGCTTTGGAATGCGAATTGCAGACACAGGCTAACTACTGCTTGATTAGTGAAGAAGTAGAAGCCAAAAAAATGACTTTGCGCCAGATTACAGACGATTTGTGCAAAATTATTGCAAAACGTGCAGAAACAGCAGGCAACTTCGGCGTTATCCTTATTCCGGAAGGCTTGGTTGAATTCATTCCTGAAATGAAAACTTTGATTGCTGAATTGAACGACAAAATGGCACTTAAAGCAGACGAATTCAACAAACTTGTTTCTTTCGCAGAAAAGAAAGACTGGCTTAAAGCTAACCTTTCAGCTGCTTCTTACGAAACATTTGCTTCTTTGCCGGAATCAATCGCTGCTCAGTTCCTCGCTGACCGCGACCCGCACGGCAACGTTCAGGTTTCTCGCATTGATACAGAAAAACTTCTTGCAATGATGGTAGAAGGCCGCCTTGCAGAAATGAAGAAAGAAGGAACTTACAAAGGCAAGTTCAGTTCTTACTGCCACTTCTTCGGTTATGAAGGCCGCTGTGCATTCCCTTCTAACTTTGATGCAGACTACTGCTACTCTTTGGGCTTCACAGCATTCCTTTTGATTGCTTCTGGTGTAACTGGTTATCTTTCTAGCGTACGCAACCTTACAGCTCCTGCTGCAGAATGGCTTGCCGGTGGTGTACCGTTAACAATGATGATGAACATGGAACAGCGCCACGGTTCTAAAAAGCCTGTTATCAAAAAGGCTCTGGTTGAACTTGACGGTGAACCTTTCAAAAAATATGCTGCAAACCGCGACAAGTGGGCAGTTAATACAGACTTCCTTTTCCCTGGTGCAATTCAGTACTACGGACCAGATGCAGTTTGTAACGCAACTACAAAAACATTGCAGCTTGAACACCAGAAATAATTGGGGTTCGCATTTAGCAGCTTGAACTATTGAAAGAAAGACCGGCGCTGTTACAGCCCGGTCTTTTTTTTATGCACCTTTCAACGT
>JAKSTR010000013.1 GCA_024402495.1 Treponemataceae bacterium | reverse complement strand
AATGGCAAAGTTAACAGACGTTAAAGGTAAATGGGCATTAATTACGGGTGCAAACCGCGGACTTGGGCTTAGGGCTGCAAGGTTCATGGCACAGCACGGCTGCAATCTTGTTCTGCATTCACGCGCGCTGGTGCACACTGCCGAAATTGAGAAAGAAGTTAAGGCAATGGGCGTAGAAGCATATTCGGTGGCAGCGGAACTTTCTGACTTGGCGCAGGTTGAAAAAATGATTGAAGAAATTAATGCGAAAGGAACACAGATTGATATTCTTTTGAATAACGCGGCAGTTCAAATTGCATACAGAACCGATTATTACAAAACCCCGGCAGAAGATTATTCAAAAAGTTTTGTAATCAACACAATCGCGCCGATGATGCTTTGCTACGAGTTTATTCCGAAAATGATTGAACGCGGTTTCGGGCGCGTTGTTAACACAACAAGCGGAATCCGTAACGAGCCGGAACAGGCAGGATATTCTGCAAGCAAAGCGGCGCTGGATAAAGTTACTTCAGACCTTGCCGGAAAACTTGACGGCACAGACGTAATCATCAGCCTTACAGATCCTGGCTGGTGCAGAACCGACCTTGGCGGACCAAACGCACCGAACGACCCGGACAGCGTGATTCCGGGCGTAGTAACTGGCGTTTTTGTAAACGACCAAAAAAGCGGAAGGATTTTCCGCGCCCAGGATTTTGCGGGACTTTCAATAGAACAGGCTGTAGAAAAAGCCAAAGACCTTGAACAGCTTTTCCGCTAAAAGAAGGCAGCCGGCGCAATGTTTCAGTTTGAAAAAAACACCGGCGTTAATTTTACGCATCAAACTTATTGCGGCGAAAAGTGCATTATTTTTCAGTTTGTACTTTTCGCCGTTTTTTTTATAAATTCACCTATACAAAATTCTAGTTATTTTAAAACTGAACGCGAAGCTTCATTTTTGCTGTTGAATTTTATAAACAAGCTACTTATACTTTTTTTATGGATAATTCAGAAGTTTTTCACAAAGCAGAACAGATACGCGACGTAATCCGTTATCTGCGCCTTTTCAAAGGTTCTACCGCCGTGGTTCACATTGACGACACCATCATAGATTCGCCATATTTTGCAAGCCACATTCGCGACCTTTGCCTTATACAGGAAGCCGGTTTGAAAATCATTATTGTACCCGGCGCACGCAAGCGCATAAACGAAATTTTGAATCAGGCGAACATCAGCTGGCAGATGGAAAACTCGTGCCGAATTACTGACGAAAAAGCGATGCCTTTAATAAAGATGGCGGCGTTTGATGTTTCAAACCGCGTAATGACAAGCTTTGCCGCCGAAAAACGTACCGCCGTAATAGGCAACTGGGTACGCGCCCGTGGCAAAGGCATAAACCTTGGCGTTGATTACGGTACCGCCGGCGAAATTGATAAAATTCAGGTTGAAGCCGTAAACAGCGTTCTGGACAACGGTTTCATTCCGATTTTTCCGTGCATCGGCTGGAGCATTTCCGGCAAGCCTTACAACATTTCGTCGTCTCAGCTAGCAACGGCTTTGGCGGTAAAAATGAAAGCCGACAAACTTTTCTTTTTGACCCAGAACACAACAATCAATGCCGAAAACTTCGTAATTCCGCCAAATTCTACTTTTATAAAAGAAAAATCCATTCCGGCAATGAACCTGCAGGAAGTTTCTTCTTTTATAAGCCTGAACGAAAGCGCGTCGCAAACTTTTGAAAACGATAAAAAAGATTTTGTTTTGCAGACTTTAAGCCTTTTACGAATGGCTTTAAGTGCCTGCCGCACCGGGGTTTCACGCGTGCACATTCTGAACGGTTCTTTTAACGGCACATTGCCCTGCGAAATTTTTTCGGATTTTGGCAGCGGCACGATGATTTACGAGGACAATTACGGCGGTATTCGCGGCATGGAACTGGACGATATTCCGGATATTTTGAACTTAATTCGCCCGTTTGTAGAAGAAAAGATTTTGCTGCCGCGTACCGAAAACGATTTGATAGAACAATACAAAGACTATACGGTTTACGAACTTGACAGTGGAATCCGTGCCTGCGCCGCGCTTCATTTTTACGACGACGGGCAGGCTGAAATTGCCGCGGTTGCAGTGGATAATAATTTTACGCATCTTGGTGTTGGTCCAAAAATCGTAAATTACTTAATTGATAAGGCACGCACCATGAACGCAAAACGGGTTTTTGTTCTTACAACCCGCACCGCCGACTGGTTTGAGCAGTTTGGTTTTGTACCATGTACCATTGATTCGCTGCCGGAAAAACGCCGCGCAAAATGGACGCCGGAACGCGGTTCCAAGGCTTTAAGTTTTTATTTGTAATTTTTTTAAGAGCTGGCAGACGTCAGCTCTTTTTTTGTTATGGTGGTGCAGCGTATGGCTAGTTTGCAAATAAAAATATTCAATGCGATTATATTGAAAATCCTTTATTTTGCGACGTTTTGTTTTGAAAACAATTGAAAGAGTTTAAGAATTTTCATAAATGTACACACGTTTTGTATTGGTAAAATGTTTCACGTGAAACATTTTACTATATTTTGAAAATTACAAAATATTTATATGTAAACTGCTTAAAAAAAATAATAAACTACTCCAATGCAGAGCGTAAAAAAACACACATCGATGCCAGAGAGTAGAAAAATAAAAATCTCTCAAAAGTAAACATATATTCCGGCACAAAGATAAGGACTTTTTCTATTCAAAGGCGTTACATTTGATTTGGCAAATGAAAATACAGGAAAGTTTTAGCACAAAACTTTTAAAAGATTGAAAAGCATTTTGATAAAAACCAACAGATTAATACAATAAACATTACGAATATCAATCTTTCGTTTGTTCAACCTTGCTCAAAAATGTTTCACGTGAAACATTTTTGCAGACTGTTAAAAGACCAAAATCACAAAAATATTCAAAATCATCAATCAGTTCAATTTTTGGCTGGGCAATTTCTGGCAATTTTTTAGTACATTTAGTTTTAAAATCTTCAGGAATATTTTGAATAATATCGCTTTTGAAAAAATATATTATCTGCGGATTGAAAAAAGCCGCCAAATATTCTACCACTTCAAAAAAATATTCTTCTTTTTGCGTGCTGGAAAAACTTGAAGAAAACCGCATTTTGTTAACTGATGAAAGATTTCCTGCAAAACTGGTAAAACCGTTCAGTATTTTACCTTCAATTATTGTACATATTTTGGGATAATTTTCTTCAAAACCTGCAAAAATCAATGGACTTTTTTCAAACAGAAAACTTTCATTCTTTTTATAAAAACCAAAAGCCGCCGCATTTACGGCATTTTGCAAAACAAAAGGAATATTGAAACGATTTTGAAGAACTGCCTGCAAATTAATATTTTCAAGTTCGCTGAATTTTTCACAAGCCGGATATATAAAACCGCGGTTTACGGCACACGGAAAAGCCATTGCACAGGAAGTTATTTTATAAGATTTGAAAAGTTCTTCGATTGAAAGAATGAAAAAATCTATAGCCGGCTGATTTTTTGGAAGAACCTTTGACTGACAAAAAACTTTTTTATCGCCGTAATTGCAGACAGTAAAAACGGCTTTTTCAAAATCAACTTGAACCGTTAATTTGAAAGAATGATTTTCATTCAATATGTAGCATTTTTCATTTTTCAGCACGCACAAAAAGCCGGCACGTTTTTCAATTATTTCACCAGTTTGCAGCATTTGTTCAACGACAGCATTTACTGCCGGTAAAGAAAGCTGCATCATTTGGGCAATCTGCTGTTTTGTCAGCGCCTCGCCACTTTCCAAACTTTCTTTTACCAAAGAACAATTTACAATTTGCAGCGTACTGCTGTTTGAAAAAGAAAAACTATTTTCCACTTTTAACACCGAATATTTTATTTAATTTTCTTTTTGCGCGGTCTAAAACCGAAAGCCGGATAATTTTAGCAGGTTCGCCGGGCAAAAAGGCATTTGTACAGCATGAAGAATAATGCCGGCTTAACTTTGAATATTTCTTTTTTGCATAATCTACCGCGATGGCAAAGTTGGCAGAAAAATTGCCGTAAGAATAATGGTGGCATTTTACCGGCAAAACCATAGTTTTTATTCCGTAATTTTCACTAGCATTAATACAAAAATCTTCCGCATAAAAATCAAACATCAAATTTTCATCAAAAAACAAATTATATTTTTCTATTAAAGAAGAATGAAAAATTATGCACTGGCAGTCAACGGTATCTGCAATTTTTGCAGAATGAAAAGTTTTTCCCCAGCGCATAATTTTAGAGCCGTCTTTATTACTTTGTAAAATATTTCCGTACCATGTAACAATATTTTTCTGCACATTATATAAAGTGCCGCAAACGCCATAAACAGCATTTTTATCTGCCTTTGCAATAATTTTTTTCAAATCACATAATAATTCCCAGTCTTCGTGGCAAAACACAAACCAGCTGTCTGTATGTATTTTTTTAGATTCCTGCAAAAAAGAATTATAGCGTTTTGCAATTGAAATATTTTCACTGCGATTATCAAAAAATACAAAATCGGCGTTTTTGTAATATCCGTTATTTTTTACCAGTTTTTCATATAATTCCATGTTTCTAACAACAGAAACAACTTTTATATTTTCCATTCTGCCCTACCCTTTTGGTTTTGATTTATAAAATATAATTTGACATTTTTTAATATTTTGTCATTCATTTTTAAGCCAGCAATATTTCATTTTTTTCAGCGCCATACAAAAATACAGATCGCCGGATTAGTGAACACTGACACCCAAACCCTAAAATAAAAAAAGCCGGGAAAAACCGGCTCTTTTTATTTTGTCATTTACTCTTCTTCATTTTCAGAATTTTCGTTTTCGTCCTGTTCGGCAACCTTATCAAGACCAATTACCATATCCGGCGGATCAATATTCAGGATACGAACACCGCCTGCGGTACGGCTCTGTTCCGAAACGCCGCTAGCTTTTACGCGCAAAGTTTTACCCTGGCTTGTAATGCACATCATTTCGTCGTTTTGGGCAACCGTGATTGCACCAATAATTTCGCCGGTTTTTTCTTTAACATCGTAAACTTTCTGTCCGCCGGTTCCGCGTCCGTGCTGAGAAAATTCTTCAAAGTTAACGCGCTTGCCGTAACCGTATTCGGTCATAATAAGCATCTGTTCGCCGTCGCGCACCTGCAAAGCTGCCGCAACTTCATCGCCTTGTGCAAGATGAATGCCGCAAACGCCACGCGTAGAACGACCCATAGAACGAACTTCATCTTCGTTGATTCTAAGTGCCTTACCCTGACGGGTAATCAAAACAATTTCGTCATTGCCGGAACTTAAAACCGTGGTTACAAGCTTGTCGCCTTCGTCAAGTTTTATACCGATAATGCCGCGGGTTTTGGCATTGGCAAATTCGGTGGTTTGAACTTTTTTAACCACGCCGTTTGCAGTTACCATAAACAGATACTGGTCTTCTTTCATTTCGCCCATTGCCACAACTGTGGTAATTTCTTCGTTTGGCGAAACCTGCAAAAGACCCTTAATATGTGCTCCGCGGGAATTACGGCTTGCTTCAGGTATTTCGTGCGCCTTTATCCAGAATGCCCTACCCTCACTTGAAATGAAAGTAATGTAATCGTGGGTTGAAGCGGTAAAAAGCTGATTTATAAAATCGTCTTCTACAAGCTTTGCGCTGTTGGAACCTTTGCCGCCGCGACCCTGAATTTTATAAGCCGAAGTTGCAATGCGTTTAATGTAACCAAGGTTAGAAATTAAAACTACAACTTCTTCGCGCTTAATAAGGTCTTCAATATTAAGGCGTTCAATTTCGTCAGCCACAATATCAGTACGGCGCTCATCACCGTATTTTTCTACTATTTTTTCAGTTTCTTCTTTTATTTTTGCAAGAATTTTTTCGTGGTGCGCAAGCAAGTCTTCCAAATACGCAATAAGGGCTTTTATTTCTGCCAGCTGTTTTTTAAGTTCGTCAATGCGCAAATTGGTAAGAACACCCAGGCGCAAATCTACAATTGCCTGTGCCTGTTCTTCGTCAAAACTGAAGCGTTCCATCAAACGCACTTTTGCTTCGGGTTCGTCGCGGCTGCCGCGGATGATTTTAATTACTTCGTCAACGCAGTCAACGGCAACAATCTTTGCTTCAAGAATATGTTCTTCGTGTTTAGCTTTTTTAAGTTCAAACTGGGTGCGGCGTGTAATTACGCTGTCGCGGTGGTCTACAAAACACTGAATTAACTGCTTTAACGTAAGAACCTGAGGACGGCCGTTTACCAGCGCAAGGTTTATAATACCGTAAGAACTTTGAAGGGCGGTTTTTGCAAAAAGCTGGTTCAAAACTGCTTTTGCAATAACGCCTTTTTTAAGGTCTACTTCAATGCGGACATTATCACCGGCAGAACCGTCGTTTACGCGTTCAATACCTTCAATTACTTTGTCACGGGCAAGTTCACCAATGCGCGTTACCAGATCAGTGGTTCTAACCTGATACGGTATTTCCGTAAACACGATTGTTTCCTTGCCTTTTGTATCAACGTCAATGCTGAAACGGGCACGAATCAAAATTTTGCCGCGTCCGGTTTTGTAAGCTTCTGCAATGCCCTTTTTACCAAAAATTATGCCGCCGGTCGGAAAATCCGGACCTTTTACATATTTCATAAGGTCGTCGGCACTGATATCAGGATTGTCGATATAGGCGGAAATTGCCGAGCCTACTTCGCGCAGGTTGTGAGGCGGCATATTTGTTGCCATACCAACGGCAATACCGGCAGAACCATTGCAAAGAAGAAACGGAAAAGCTGCCGGCAGAACGGTCGGTTCTTTATGGGTATCATCAAAGTTCGGAATAAAATCGACGGTTTCTTTTTTGATGTCGTCAACCATAACTTCGGCAATCGGCGACATTTTTGCTTCGGTGTAACGGTAAGCCGCTGCCGGGCTGCCGTCGATGCCACCAAAGTTACCCTGCTTTGTAACAGGCGTATAGCGCATGGAAAAATTCTGACCAAGACGAACCAGGGCGTCGTAAACAGAAGCGTCGCCGTGCGGGTGATATTTACCCAGAACGTCACCGACAACGGTAGCGCATTTTTTTGTTTTTCCGCCGGAAGAAAGACCTTCCTCCGCCATGGCATACAAAATACGACGGTGAACAGGTTTAAGCCCGTCGCGAACATCGGGCAAGGCGCGGGCAACAATTACCGACATTGAATAGTCGATATACGACTTTTTCATTTCGGTTTCAATTGGTACCGGAATTAAATAACCGCCTTCTGGTGTCTGTATTTCTTCGTATTTTTCGTTTTCTATCATTTTTTATCCTAAACGTCCAAAGTGGCGTAAACTGCATTTTCTTCAATAAACTTACGACGCGGTTCAACGTCTTCGCCCATCAAAACTGAAAAAATCTGATCAGCTTCAGCTGCGTCTGTAATTTTTACCTGCTTCATTTTGCGGTTCTGCGGTGCCATGGTTGTTTCTTTAAGTTCCTGCCATTCCATTTCACCAAGACCTTTATAGCGCTGAACGGTTGCCTTGTCACGGTTTTCACCAAGTTCCGCCAGAGCAGAATCACGTTCTTCATCGCTGAATACAAACTTCTTGAACTTTTTATATTCAACACGATAAAGCGGCGGCATTGCAATGTAAACATAGCCTTTTTCAATAAGTTCCGGCATAAAGCGGAAAAAGAAAGTCATAAGCAAAGTTGAAATATGCGCGCCGTCTACATCGGCATCTGCCATGATAATTATTTTGTGGTAGCGCAGTTTTTCAATATTGAAGTTTTTACCAATACCCGTACCAAGCGAAGCAATTACAGGCTGAAGCTTGTCGTTGTTAATTACTTTTTCAGGGTGAACTTTTTCAACGTTAAGCATTTTACCCCAAAGCGGCAGAATTGCCTGGGTTTTAGGGTCACGTCCCTGTTTTGCAGAACCGCCCGCAGAATCACCTTCGACGATGTAAACTTCACATTCTTCCGGGTTTTTGCTTGAACAGTCTGCAAGCTTGCCCGGCAGACCGAATGAATCCATTCCGTTTTTGCGGTTGGCTTCAATTGCCTTGCGCGCCTTAATGCGGCCGTAAGCTTCGTTTACGGCTTTTTCAAGAATAAGGTTGCATACCTGCGGATTCTGTTCGCACCAGAGGGTTAATTTTTCTTTTACGAGCGCATCAACGATTGTGCGCACTTCCGTATTGCCAAGCTTTGTTTTTGTCTGGCCTTCAAACTGCGGTTCCGGCACTTTTACAGACAGAACTGCGGTTAAACCGGTACGAATGTCTTCGCCGGTAAGTTTTTCAAGCTTTTCTTTGTTTTCTTTTGCCTTGGGATTGTATTTCGGGTTCAGCTTTTTGAAAAGCTTTTCATTTTTTTCAAGCGATTTGTTGAATACAAAGGTTAAGGCGTTTTTCATGCCGTCAAGGTGCGTACCGCCTTCACGGGTGTTAATGTCGTTTACGTAAGAATATACGTTTTCGTTAAAACCTTCGTTATACTGCATTGAAAGTTCGGTAATAATATCGTTCTGCTCGCCGCTGATAAAAATAGGTTCTTCCGGAATGACTTTTTTACCGGTGTTTATAAACTTTGTATATTCGTTGATGCCGCCTTCAAAAGAAAGCACGAGTTCTTTCGGCGTTTCAAGGCGTTCGTCGCGGAAAATTATTACGATTCCCGGATTTAAGAAAGCAAGCTCACGCAGGCGGTTGGAAAGAACTTCAAAACTGTATGTGGTTGTTTCCTGAAAAATGGAAGCATCGCTTTTCCAGCGGATTGTTGTACCGTGCAGTTCAGTTTCGCCGATACATTCTACTTTTGTTTTTGGAACGCCTTTTTCAAAACGCTGGGTATAGCGCTTGCCGTCGCGGTTTACAAATGCTTCAAGCCACACCGAAAGGGCGTTTACGCAGGAAACACCTACACCGTGCAAACCGCCGGAAACTTTGTAGTTTGATTTGTCGAATTTACCGCCGGCATGAAGGCGCGTTAAAACCAGTTCAAGGGCACTTACTTTTTCGGTAGGGTGAATGTCAACAGGAATACCACGACCGTCATCTTCTACACGGCAAATATCGTCTTTTTCGAGGGCAACAATAATTTTTTTACAATGTCCTGCCATCGCTTCGTCGATAGAGTTATCAACTACTTCGTAAACCAGGTGATGCAAACCGTCCGGACCAGTAGAACCAATGTACATACCCGGTCTTTTGCGAACAGCTTCCAGCCCTTTTAAAACTGTAATATTATTTGCTGAATAAGAAGATGTCATTTTTGTCCTTGAATGTTTTTGTGCTTAGAATTAACACATATAATAGAAAATTATGATAAAAAGTATATCTGTATTGCGGAAAAATTACAAGACAGAGTATAATACGCCTATGTCTGCATCTGATTATAGTGTTTTTTTTGACGAAGCCATGCGCCAAATTCACGAAGAATTTGCCAGCGCAGGAAAGGAACAGGAATTTTTACTTTGGTTTCGCATTGGTTTCATTTCATTTGACAACGGTAAATTAACTCTTAGTGTACCTACAAATTTTATAAAAGAACGCTTTAAGAACAGTTATGAAAGACTTTTAGCAAACAAGCTTCTGGAAGTTTCCGGCTATAATCTGGCAATTGATTACCAGATTATCAAGCCAGCAGCAAACGCCGCACCGCAGACAAATATTCCTTCTCAGCCGGCAAACCAGAATATTTTTGCAAATACTCAGTATGGTCAGCAGCCGGCACAAGTTCAGCCGATGCAGACTATCGGGCAGCCCGTAAACAGTTTTAACGGTCAGCAAATGCAAAGCCAGCCGGCTGCACACCAGATGGGCAATAATTTTTCAGGATATCAGAATTATAATCCGCAGAATTTGACACAGCCTGTTCAGCCGGCTCAAAATGTTTTTAGCGGCAATCTGAATGCACAAAACGAGCAGTTTTCTTCTATTAATAACAGTAATTTTCAGCCGCAAAACGCAAACGTGCAGCCAAAAGTACAGGTTTCTTCTGCCGTAAAAAAACACAGCCTTTTAAATCCTTCCTATACTTTTTCAAATTTTGTCATGGGCGAAAATTCTTCAATGGCTTATAACTGCGCAATTGCCGTTGCAAAAAATCCGGGCACAGCCAAAAACCCGCTTTTAATTTACGGCAACGTAGGTTTGGGAAAAACTCACCTCATGCAGGCAATCGGCAACGAAATTTATTCCAGCCGCGGCGGCAAAGTTATTTACGTTACCGCAGAAAATTTTACCAACGAATTCATTGAATCGATAAGGGAACAGACGACCCAGAAGTTTAAGGCAAAATACCGCACCGCAGACGTGCTTTTAATTGACGATATTCACTTTCTTCAGAAAAAGGCAGAAACGCAGGAAGAACTTTTTCATACTTTTAACGCGCTTTACGAAGCAAACCACCAGATGGTTTTTACGTGCGACCGCCCTCTTTCAGAAATTCAAAATCTTTCTGACCGTTTGCGCAGCCGCTTCGGACGCGGACTTTCAATAGATTTAAGCCCGCCGGATTATGAAACACGTTTAGCAATTCTCAGTAAAAAACTTGAAAGCCAGAATGTAAAAGTTTCCAACGAAGTTTTAGACCTTATTGCAAAAAATGTTGCCACAAACGTGCGCGACCTTGAATCTTCTTTAACAACGATTGTAAGTTACATTGAAGTTACCGGGCAGGAAATTACGGTTTCAAACGTTCAGCGTCTGCTTCGTGATAAATTCATTTCTGTTGCCCAGGAAGGCATTACGATTGAAACAATTCAAAAAACCGTTGCCGAATCTTTCGGGCTTTCTTTTGTAGATTTGAAGGGCAAAAAAAGATCGCAGAACATTGTTCTGCCGCGCCATATTGCCATGTATCTGGCTTACAATATGGAAGGCCTTAATTATTCAACTACCGAAATTGGTGCTGAATTTGGCGGCAGAGACCACACGACTGTTATGAGCGGCATTGAAAAAATTGCAAACCTCAAGCAGCAGGATCCGACTTTAGAAACACGCATTGAAAGTCTGGAAAGGAAAATTAGAGGAATATAGTAAAAGAAAAGCTGTGAATTACACACTTTTATCTTGTGGAAAACTTTTGCAAATATTTTTATTTGTGAATTTGTTGAAAACTTCCTGCTGAAAAAGCAAAGTTTTCAACAAGGCTAAAACCTTGCTTTAGAACAAAATATCATGGTTTTACAGTTTTCAACAGAGCTTATTATTATTATTACTTATATTTAAATTTTAAACAAAAATAATAAACCGGAGGAAAACCTTATGAAATTCACTTTTGACAAAGATGCAATGGCAAAAGAACTTTCCATTGCACAGGAAATCATTTCAACAAAAAACGCATTGTCAATTTTGTCTAACGTTTACTTTTTGGCAGAAAACGGAAGCCTTACGATAAAAGCTACAGATACAAAAGTTAATTTTGAAACCCGCATTCCTGTTGACATTGAAGAACCGGGTTCAACCACTGTATTTTGTGACAAACTTTTAAGCACGCTGAATTCTTTGCCAAGCGGTGACATTGAATTAAGCCAGAACGATTCGATTATTCACATCAAGCCTGTAAACAAAAAAGCAAGCTTCAAGCTTAAAAGCATGGCAAGCGACAAATTCCCTGAATTTTCAATTAACGACAGCGTGCCTTATTTTGAAATTGCTGCTGAAGAATTTAAGAAAATGGTTAACCAGACTATTTTTGCAGTTTCTACAGACCAGACACGCTATTTTATGAATGGCATTTATTTTGAAAAACGTGATGAAAAACTGGTTATGGTTTCAACAGACGGACGTCGCCTTGCATTTGTTTCAAAACCGCTTATCAATCCTCTGGAAACTTTTGATCCTGTAATCATTCCGACCAAAGTTCTTAATATCATTACAAAACGTGCTTCTTCTGAAGGACTGATTTTTGTTGCAGTTCTGGACAAAACGATTTTCTTCAAGTTTGGCAATTACGAACTTTCTTCAGTTTTGATTGACGGTCAGTTTCCTAATTACCAGCGCGTAATTCCTGAAAGCCAGGCAAGCAGTTTTGAAGTTGAAAAAAAGGAATTTGTAGAAGCCCTTCACCGCGTAGGCTTGTATGTTGAACAGAAATCACGCCGCATTTATTTTGAAATCAATCCGGGTGCTTTGACAATCAGCTGTCAGGAATCTGAAATTGGTACGGCAAAAGAAGAAATTCCGTGTAAATACGACGGAGAATCTATTAAAATTGCCGTAAACTACAGCTATATTGACGAACCTTTGAAAGTTATAAATTCTGACCGCATTTGCGTTGAATTTACGGAACGCATGAAGGCAATTACCATGCGTCCTGAACCTGCCGAAGATTATTTCCACATTATCATGCCTATGCAGATGGAGTAGTCTTTGCCGTTTTTAAATCTTTCGCTGACTAATTTCAGAAACCTGCAGAATGAAACGATGGACACTTTTGCAAAGGAAGTGTTTTTTGTCGGGCAAAATGGTCAGGGTAAAAGCAATCTTTTGGAAGCTTTGTATTATGTTTCTTATGCTTCGTCTTTCAGAACCCGCAGCGAAAGTGAAATTGTGCGCTATAACGAAAAGGAATTCAGCGTGCGCACAATGTTTAAAGACGCAAACGAGCGCACAAATATTGTCGGCGTTTTTTATCAGGACGCAAAAAAGCGCATAGAACGGAACGGCAAGCAGGTAAAAGACCGCAAGGAACTGGTTAATACTATTCCGTGCGTTCTGTTCTG
Source organism: Treponemataceae bacterium (assembly GCA_024402495.1). Taxonomy (GTDB): domain Bacteria; phylum Spirochaetota; class Spirochaetia; order Treponematales; family Treponemataceae; genus UBA1240. The sequence goes on along the minus strand of JAKSTR010000013.1, from coordinate 33,901 downwards.
CCACAGCGACATGGATTTTGTTGCCGGAGAACCTGAAAGGCGTCGCTTTTTTATAGACCAGTCTTTAACGATGCACGATGCTTTTTACGTTGACCTGATGCGCCGCTATAAAAAGCTTTTAAAGTCGCGCAATACGCTTTTAAAAGAGCACAATTACGGGCTTCTTGATGTTCTGGACCAGCAGCTTGCAGAAACCGGTCTGGAAATTCAGAAAAAGCGCAAAGAAGTAATTCATTATTTTAACGTTTACTTTGCAGATTTTTACAGCGGAATTACCGGCATTGATAACGTTAAAATTGTTTATTCGCCTTCGTGGAAGGTTGAAACTGCGGTAGAAGTACAGGAACTTTTGCTGCAAAAAAGGGAAAGCGATAAAGTTCTGGAAACTACTATGAGCGGACCGCACCGCGACCAGATAAGGTTTGTACAGAACGGAAAGGCTTTTGTTCCCGGCGCTTCTACCGGGCAGCGGCGTATGCTTTCAATTTTGCTGCGCATTATGCAGGCGCTTTATTACTGCGCCCACACCCAGAAAAAGCCGGTTCTTTTAATGGACGATGTTCTTCTGGAGCTTGACCCGGTAAAGCGCCAGAAAGTTATGAACCTGCTGCCGGAATATGACCAGCTTTTTTGTACTTTTCTGCCGGGAGAACCTTACGAAAACTACAAAAAGTCCGGCACAAAGATTTTTGAAATAGAAAACGGTATTTGGAATGTCAAATCAGATTAGCAAAGCCAGCGAGCTTGTTGACCAGTGGTTCAACTATACGGGAATTGATAAAAGCGAGCGGAATCTTGTAAATGTCTGGAAAGAAATTGTTGAATCGATTTATAATAACGGACCGCAGCTTGCCGCCCACAGCCGGGTTCTGGACTTGAAGAACGGCTGCCTGATTGTTGAAGTAGACCATTCGGGCTGGATTCAGCTTTTGCAGATGAACAAGGCTTACATTTTGAAAGGCCTGAAAATGAAAAGTCCTGATCTGAATGTTTCAAATTTGTCTTTTAAGCTTAGTAAAATGAGCTTTGAGCAGGAAAAATACAGGCAGGATGAAGAAGCTAAACCAAGCCGCGCCCAGCTTCTTGCAGAACTGGACCGGAAACTGGCACCTTTGGAAGAACAGCGCAGGTATTATGAAGAGCTTGAAGCCAGAGAAAATCAGGGTAAACAGCCTGAAAGGAAGCCTTTAGACCCAAAACTTGCTGAAATTTTTGAGAGAATGAAAAAAAACATACAAGACAGTTGACCAATTTGTATTTATTATCTACAATCTGTCACCTACATTTGGGCAAATTATTTCAAATCAGGGTTTTGCTTAAGCATAACCTTATCATAAAGGAGACGTGTTCATGAAAAGGACATATCAGCCAAGCAGAGTTAAACGCAACAGAAAATTTGGTTTTCGCGCACGCATGAAGACTAGAGGTGGTCGCCTCGTTCTTAAACGTCGCAGACAGAAGGGTCGCAAAAAGCTCACTGTTTCTGACGAAAAGAAGCCTTACTGATCTTAGTTTGAGGTGATTGAAACGGACTTTGAAAAAACCGGTCTTTTTTGCCGTGAGGAAAAAATAAAAAGACCGGATACAATACGGAACCTTTTTAGGGAAGGGAAAAAGGTTAGCGTTTTTGGTGCAAAGCTTTTTTATAAAGCCAATAATCAGCAAATTAATCGCATTGCTTTTACACTCCCTAGAGGTTACGGTTCGGCAGTTCAGCGTAATTATTCAAAGCGCTTAAGTCGCGAAGCCTATCGTCACCTTAAATCACACCTGAACACCGGATATGACATGCTTCTGCTTGTTTATCCAAAAAATGACTCGTTCCATACGCGGTGTGAACAATTAAGATTGCTTTTTTCTAAAGCAGGACTTTTAAATCAATGAATTTAGTTTCTCGTATCTTATGCGTTCTAATCCGTTTTTATAAGCGGTTTATTTCTCCGCTGTTTCCTCCTGCATGCAGGTTTTACCCTACGTGTTCTCAGTACGCTCTTGAAGCAATTCAAAAATATGGCTCTCTGAAAGGATCTATTCTGGCATTAAAACGCATTCTACGTTGTAATCCCTATAATAAAGGCGGATACGATCCTGTTCCGTAAATTTTTATAAAATAATTATTTATGAAACTTTGATTTTTCGCTTTGGGCAAAATTTGCTTTTGCATGTTTACCCTTTTCTCAGGAGCTTATACTCATGGAAAAAAATACCATACTGGCAATTGTTCTTTCGACAGTTGTGCTAATGGCAAGTTTTTTTATTCAGTACAAATTTTTTCCGCCGGCAGAAGTACCTGCTGAACAGCAGACAGAAATTGCCGCAGATTCTTCCAGCGATGCTGTTAATGCTGAGCAGACTTTAGCACTTGAACAGGCTGCAGATGCCGTATTTGTTCAGGAAGAAGAAAGTTCAGCCGTTGAAGAACAGACTTATACAATCCGTACAAATGTTGCAGAAGTTGTCTTTACAAACCGCGGCGGCGATATTATCAGCTATAAACTGCTTAACCACAAAGACAATGGCGAATATCTTCAGATGGCTGATAACGTTACCGATTCAAAGCGCGCTTTTTCTGTAGCTTTGGGTGGTGCAGAAAGTGCCGTTGTAAACGAAATTTTCAATACAAAAGTTATTGATGACCACACAATCGGTTTTTACAAAAAGCTTGCCGTAAAAAATGCCAACGGCACTGACGGTGTTTTTACGCTTATCAAGCAGTACACTTTTAAAGATGACGAATATCTTTTTAAGCTGGATGTTATTGTTGATGGCGACGAAAGCTTTTACGGTTTGAATTTCAACAACAATTCCTATACTTTGTGTACGCCGCCTCAAATTGGTCCTTACTACGACCAGAAAGGCAACAAATACGAATACCGCAACTTTTTCTCATATTCCGGCGAAAGAAAGAAAAAGCAGATGGTTACGCCGGGCAAAACCCAGAATTACGACAAGCCGTATACATGGATTGGTGTTGCAGGCAAATATTTTACGGTTCTTGTTGCCCCGGCATCGCAGAATTTCAGCCAGGCGCTCTATTCAATGCGCTACGATTCCAAGCCGGACTATTCAAACGCCCAGGTTTATTTAACGCGCGGCGCAATTTCGGGTCAGAAAAATCAGGACAGTTTTTATGTTTACCTTGGTCCGCGCACCGAAAAAATGCTTAAGCGCTACAACAACGTTGATGACAACGCCTGGAAAGTTTCGGGCTTGAGATTGAACGACTGTATGGAAAGCAGCGGACTTTTAGGATGGCTTGAAGTTTTCCTCAAGTGGATTATGGAACTTTTGTATGTGGTTGTTCCGAACTGGGGTGTTTCCATTATTCTGATGACAATCCTCCTCAAGGTGGCTCTGTTCCCGCTTACCAAAAAGCAGTCGCTTTCTTCGGTAAAAATGCAGGAAATTCAGCCGCGCATGCAGGCATTGCAGGAAAAATACAAGAACCAGCCTGAAAAGCTGAATCAGGAAATGGCAAAACTTTATCAGGAAACGGGCTACAACCCTATGACCGGCTGTCTGCCTATGCTTATCCAGTTCCCGATAATTTTTGCAATGTACAATCTTTTCAACAACTATTTTGAATTCCGCGGAGCTATGTTTATTCCGGGCTGGATTCCTGACCTTTCGGTTGGTGACAAGGTTTTGACATTCGGTTTTAACATTCCTTTGCTGGGTAACGAACTTCACATACTGCCGATTGTTTACGTTGTTTCTCAGCTGATTTTTACAAAAATTACCAGCGCAACTACGCCGCAGAACGGTGCAAACGCTTCAATGAAGTACATGATGTACGGTATGCCGATTTTCTTCTTCTTCATTGTTTACAATGCGCCTTCAGGTTTGATTTTGTACTGGACTTTGAGTAACTTTTTGCAGCTTTTCCAGCAGATGTTCATAAACAGGATTATGAAACAGAAAAAGGAAGAAAACGCGTCTAATAACAAAAGCGGAAGCCAGCAGAAAATTTCCGCTTCTAAAAAAGGAGTAAAGAAATGACATACGAATACGAAGCAAAATCTGAAAAAGAAGCAATTGAACTTGCTGCTGCAGAACTTGGTCTTGAACGCGACCAGTTTGATGTAGAAATTCTTGAAACACAGAAAAACAGTCTTTTTAAGAAAGGCTATGTAAAAATTCGCGTTCATACTGTTGATACGGTTGAACACCACAGTGATTCTGAATTTGACGGTTCCATGCCGAAAGAAAATAAAATTATTGCAGACCCGATGCCAAAAGATGAATTTGAAAAGGCTTTGCTTGATTTTGTTACAACTTTAATCAACAAAATGGGTTACGAAGTAAAAGTTGAAGTTATGTTCCGCGAAGAACACAAAATCGGTGTTCGCCTTGTTTCTGAACATTCTTCAATTTTGATTGGCCGCAAAGGTAAAAATCTGGATGCTTTGCAGCTTCTGGCAAATGTTTACGCCGGCCGCCTTGGTCACGAAGAAACACGCGTAATTCTTGATACAGAAAATTACCGCATCCGCCGGGAAGAAACTTTGGTTCGCCTTGCCTACACTACTGCCGATAAAGTTCGCCAGCAGCGCAATTCCATTCTGCTTGAGCCAATGAACCCGTTTGAAAGACGCCTGATTCATACAACTTTAAATGATATCAGCGATGTTGAAACCAAAAGCGAAGGAGAAGGTTTGTATAAACAGGTACGAGTTATCTACAAAGGTATTTGTTAAGGAGTCGTTATTGACTGTTTGTAAAATCTTCAGAAAACCGGGCATGATTGCGGTATTTTTTGCCGCCTGCTCGTTTTGCTTTGGCGAAAGCCAGAGCTTGCAGCAACTTTTGTCATCGCAAACTGCTGCTGAACTTTTGAAAACCGGAAAAATTGAGCGTACGATTTACATGGAAGATTATACGCCTCAATTGTTTCCTAAAACGGCACTTGGTGTAGAAGCAAGCCGGATTTGGGAAAACAGCGGAAAATCTAAAAAGCCTGTTTTTTACCACGAAGGCTTGTATTTGACCAAAAAAGAATGCCCGACTAAAGCCGGAGCAAATTTAGACCGACTTTCAAAAGTAGTAAGGGCAATTTCTTCTTTGGAAGGAATTGAATATTATTCAAACACGCGCAAGCGCATGAGGATTCTTTATGAGGAATCTTATGCGGTTGACGGACCTGCTTCAAAAAACAGAATTGCCGACCCTACTGAAGGTTCGGCAGACGGTGCTGAAATATATGCCGTTCAGAAAGATTCTACTTTTGGGCGTTTTGTTTACAAATATTCTTACCAGCAGAATGAAACCGAAGTTTTAAGCAAAGTTGCAAATATAGATCCTTTAAGTTTGATGGGCATTAAAATCATAAACCCTGATGATTTATTGATTTCGCTTCTGGTAAGCGATTTGGGCGATTATTATCTTGTTTATACTTTGATTGAAACTGATGTTATTTCAATGTCAATGATTGAAAACAAGCTTAAGCTTTCGTTTGCTGCCCGTGCAGATGCGCTGTACGGCTGGCTTTCTAAGGTTTTTGTTGAAATTGACGAAGAAAATGCTTTGTTGACAAAGGAGCAGAAATGAAAAAATCGATTCTTATTAGTATTTTTATATTTGCAGTTCTTGCAATTGGAGGATGTGCCCCTATGAAAAAAACAATGGATAGCCTTAAAGACAAAGAAGGTTTGTTTGCTGTTATTGAAACCCAGAAAGGTGATATTGTCTGCGAACTTTTCTACAAAGAAACTCCGCTTACAGTTACAAACTTTGTAGGTTTGGCTGAAGGAACTTTAGCAGCTGCAAATAAAAAGCCGTTTTACAATGGCCTTAAATTTCACCGCGTAATTGCAAACTTTATGATTCAGGGTGGTGACCCGCGCGGTAACGGTACAGGTGGTCCCGGTTACAGATTTCCTGATGAAATCGTTCCTTCTTTCAAATTTGACGGCGCCGGCGTTCTTGCAATGGCAAATGCCGGTCCTGGCACAAACGGAAGCCAGTTCTTTATTACACATACAGCAACACCGTGGCTGAACGGCAAGCACACAATTTTCGGTAAAGTTGTAATTGGACAGAATGTTGTAGATGCCGTAAAACAGGGCGACCAGATTAAATCTGTTACAATTATCCGCAACGGCGACGATGCAAAAGCTTTTACTGCAACTCAGGCAGATTTTGACCGCTTGAGCGATGCTGTAGTTGCCCAGATGAAAGCAGCTGAAGAAAAAGCACAGGCAGCAATGCTTGCAAAACTTGACCAGAAATACGGCGATTTTACAAAACTTGATAACGGAATCCGCTATAAGGTTTTGAAAACAGGTACAGGCAGCAAAATTGGTCAGAAAGCTGACATAACTGTAAAATATAAGGGCTATTTGCTTGATGATACAGTTTTTGATGATTCTGATTACCACGAACCGCTCAGATTTGTTACAGCCGGCGGACAGATGATTCCTGGTTTTGATTTGATGTGTCAGGATATGTGCCTTAACGAAAAACGCACAATCGTATTGCCGCCTGAATTCGGTTACGGTTCACGTTCTATTGGCGATATTATTCCTGCAAATTCTTATCTTGTATTTGATATTGAAGTTATTCAGGTACGCTAATTTTATTCGTGCAGTCGGGTTTAATACCCATTGTTAAGAACAACATATCTCGCTGCTTGTGGCGAGGTATGTTGATTTAGTAACTGAATGCAAAAAACCGCTGATATTTTTCAGCGGTTTTTTATTTTCTGTGTATGTTGAGTTTTTATGTTTTGTCATCCCGAACTTGATTCGGGATCTGGTTTTGATAATAAATCAGATGCGAACCCAAGTTCAGGATGACAAAATGTATTTGCTAAAAAAGCAACCTTTATTTAAGGTTTTTACCGGCGTGTAAAACCTTAACATTTCAGCATGAACTTTTTAGGATTTTGCAAAAGCCTTTAATTCTTCAAGTTCTTCTTTCATGCTTTCAATGCCGCTTAGCCAGAATTCTTCAGTCTGAATGTCAAAACCGGCTTTTTTGCAAACTTCTTCGCAGCTTAATCTGCCGGTATCTAAAAGCATATTTTTATAGGTTTGTGCAAATCCTGCGCCCTGCTTTACGTATTGGGCGTAAAGTCCGGCGCTGAAAAGCTGACCAAACGCATACGGAAAATTGTAAAAATCAAGATACGGGCTGTAATAATGAGATTTTAAAGCCCACATATACGGATGCTTTGTGTCTAAAGCTTTTCCGTAAGTGCGCTGCTGGGCGTCTTCCATAAGGGCGCAGAAATCTTCTGCCGTCAGTTCGCCGGTCTGGCGTTTTTCAAATACCGATTTTTCAAAATAAAAACGGCTTAAAATATCTACCAGAACCTGACAGCAGTCCTGAAGGTGAATTTCAATGATTTTTGCACGCTCAAAACCGGAAGAATTTTTAATCATATCCTTTGTCAGAATTGTTTCTGCAAAAATGCTTGCGGTTTCTGCCAGAGTCATCGGATAGCGCGTCAGCTGATGGTCAAGATTTTTAAGGCATTCAAAATGATATGCGTGACCAAGTTCGTGGGCGATGGTTGTAACGTCGCTGAACGTGCCGGTGTAGTTTGTTAAAATACGCGATTCTTTTGCAAGCGGAAATTCCAGACAGCAACCGCCGCCAACTTTTCCCGGTCTGATTTCTGCATCAATCCAGTTCTGTTCAAAAGCATTTTTTGCAAAATTTCCAAAATCTTCGCTAAAAGAATTGAATTTTTCTATAATGTAATTTTTTGTTTCTTCAAAAGACCATACTTTTGCAGTATTTTCACCGGTTTTAGGTGCAAGCGGCGCAAAAATATCGTAAAAAGCCAAAGTGTCTTTACCCAGCAGCAACTGCGCCTTGGTTTTCAGATATTCCTGCCACATTGGCAGCGATTTTTCAATTGTGCCAATCAGCGCATTCAAAGTTTTCTGGCTTAACCGCGACTGCGCCAAAGCCTTATCAAGGGCGCTTTGCCAGTTGCGCTGTTTGTTCAGCGTGATTGTGGTGCCTTTTATGCCGTTAAGGCACGCGGCAAGCGGTATTTTGCTGCTTTCAAGAAGCGCAATTTCTGCATTAAAAGCATTTTTCCGGGTTTCACGGTCAGCCGAATATGCCTCGTTACGAATTTCGTTGAAAGTTTTGCCTGATTTTTCGTCTTTAAGGTTAGAAATAATCTGTTCCTGCAGGCGGCTGAAACTGTTTGCGCCGCTTAGATTAAGCAAGCTTGCAAGTTCTTCTTTTTCGGCACTCATCTGGTGCGCGCTGAAAAGCAAGATTTCTTCAAATAAAAACTCGTAATTTCTGTATTGTGGAAAACTTGTGTAAAAATCTTCTAAAAACCGTGAATTTTCAGCATATTTCTGTGCAAAAAGGCTTTTAAACTTAACGTCAATCTGGTCAATTTTTGCAATTTCTTCATCAATTGTTGAAATATTGTTGATAAATTCTGCATTTGTTGTGTCTACCATGTACAAAACGCTTACATAAGCGTACAAATTCGTTGCAAGGGCGTAAATTCTGTTATATTTGGGCAAAAAGCTTGCCAGCCATTGTGGAAAACTTGTGGAAACTTCAGATTTGCCGAAAAAATCGCATAATTCAGTTTGAAGGCTGCGCATTTCGGCTAAATCGTTCATAAAATCCTGTGATTTTGTAGATTTGTAAATGCTTTGTGTTTGCCAGCGGGGGGCGTTTAATGCGTTCAAATTGTTGTTCATGGCAAAATATTAGCCCAAACTGCGCTTTTAGTGCAATATTTGAAAATTAAAGAACAAAATACATTCTTTCGCCGGTTTTCGGGTGCACGAATTCCAGTTCTACGGCATTCAGCATCAGCCGTTCGCCGTTTATTTGGGTGCCGTACAAATTATCGCCGATTATCGGGGCGTTTAAGCCGTATCTGCTTGCAGAATGAAGCCTCAGCTGGTGAGTTCTTCCGGTTTGGGGTGAAAATTCCACGCAGGTATGCGGCGTATTTTTTAGCATTTCAGCCTGATTTTTGGTTAGATTGAAGCCTTTGATGTAATATTTTTCAAATTGCGGTGGTACGATGTGCCAGTCGGTAATGCCGGTTTTACCCCAGACCGGGTCGTAAATCTGGTGGGGGCGGTTTTCTATATCAAGGCGGAATTTCAGGCAGATTCTGCCGCTGCACGGCATACCAGAATTGTCAAATTGCGTAAAAATTCTGCACATTTTTGCATTTTCGTTCATGCACTGGTTTAATTTTTCAAGGGTTTTTATGCCGATTCTGTTTTTTGCGCTTTCAAAAGCAGCTGAAAAATTGAGTTTTCCACAATTTTCCTCAAAAAATTCAGTTTTTTCAACAAGTTTTCCACATTCGTCTTCATTTTGAAGAATTTTGCCGCGCAAAAAAGCTATGTAGCGTTTTTTTATCGTGCCGTTCATAAACTGCATTGACAGATTGCGGTGGCTTTCTTCGGTAAGCGCCAGAACCAGAATGCCGGAAGTATCCATGTCCAGCCGGTGAACGGAAGGCTGTTCTATGCAGTCCGGAAAAAGCTGCTTCAGGCGGCTTGTTGCGCTGTCGGTTTTGTCGTCGCCGCGCCCGGGAATTGATAAAAGTCCCGACGGCTTGTTTATGACCACAATTTCTTCGTCCTGATAAAGTATTTGCAGGCCCAAAATGTGGGGTAATATAAGCGCGCATTTTTCGTCGCATGGCGGATAGAACTGCTTGTGTTTTTTTAAGCCGGATTTTGGTTCTGCGCCGTAGAAAAATTCCGCCATGCTTATTGGAACAAGACCGTTTTTGTATGCATGATTTAGCAGTTTGGGCGCACAGCACTCGCCCCACCCTGTCGGCGGCTGGTCGTTTTCAAAAATATCGCAGAAATTTAATGTTTCGCCGCTGGCGCAGTGAATTTTATAAAGACCAAAAATCTCTTTCATCGATTGTTTGGAACGGTTTTTGCGTTCAATTTGTAGCTGTGATTTTTGTATGCGGAGATTATTTAAGTTTTCGTTTAGTGCCGGAATGTTTTCGCCATTTTTTTCAGAACCGGCGGCGGAGTTTTGCAGGAATTTTTCAATTTCCGCAATTTTTTCGCCTGTTTTTTCAATTTGGTCGCTCAGCTGGTGGATTATTTTGTCGGATTCACGGGTAATTTTATCAAATTCGTCTGTGTCTAAAAGCGGCGGCACCCAGCCTGCAACGTGCCAGTGGCTGTTAAACTGCCCGGAAAATGCCTTTAATATAACGTTTTTCCCTTCTGCCGAAAACTTTTTGTTTACGTCGGCACAAACCAGAACCCCGAACATTTGCCCTGCTGCCGGGCGGCTGGGTTTTTGGGCATAAAGCCAGTCTGTAGAAAAATCAGGATTTGCCGCACTTTCTTCGGTTTCGTAATCAAGGCGGCGGCAGGCATCTAATTTTTCCATAAGGGCAAGGCAATACTGCTTTGCAAGGGTCTGGTCAAAGGGCGGAAACATTAAAAAAGACCCAAAACAATCTGCATTAAAATGCTGACGGCTGTAATGCCAAGCCAGCAGCAAAAGCCCAGAATCAGCGGTTTGCCGCCGGTTTTTACAAGTTTTACGATGTTTGTGTTAAAGCCTATTGCAGCCATTGCCCAGATTATGAAAAATTTACTTAATTCTTTTACAGGCTTAAAAATAGCAGCATTTACGCCAAAAACTGAAGTTGCAACAGTCGTTATAAGCGAAGCCAGCACGAAATATAGAATGAAAAAAGGAAATATCTTTTTAAGGTTAAAGGCGTTTTTTGCGTTTTCCCCGTTTCCTTCCGATTTTTTTGCTTTTCGTGCGTTCCACAGGGCAAGGCATAAAGTTATAGGAATAATTGCAAGGGTTCGGGTTAATTTTACGGTAACGGCTTTGTCCAAAGTTGCGCTGCCCAAGCCGTAAAGGTTGTCCCATGTGCTGGCGCATGCCGTTACGCTGGAAGTATCGTTTACAGCGGTGCCTGCAAAAATGCCGAAAGCATTTGGGTCAGTCTGGCTGAACCCGATGAATGTTCCAAAATACGGAAAAATTAATGCCGCAAGAACATTGAAAAAGAAAATTACGCTTATTGCCTGTGCAACTTCTTCGTCATCGGCGCTGATAACCGGCGCGGTTGCGGCAATGGCAGAACCGCCGCAAATGCTGGAACCTACTCCAACCAGAGTTGCGGTTTTGCCAGGTATTTTTAAAAGCCTGCACAAAACGAAGGCAATAATCAGTGATGCTGAAATTGTAGAAACGATAATCGGCAAAGCCTGTGCGCCGGTCTGCAAAACCACCGAAAGGTTTAGTCCGAATCCAAGCAGAATGACTGCCCACTGCAAAATCTTTTTGCTTACAAAAGTAATTCCTTTTGCAAAAGGGCTTTTATCTTTTACAAAAAGCGTGATAATCATTCCGGCTAAAATTGCAATAACCGGTCCGCCTATAATCGGAAACATTTTTCCAATAAAAAATGACGGCACTGCAATGGCAAGGCTCATCAGAAATCCCTTGTAATTTTCTTTTGCAAAATTCATAAAATCCTCTTATAGTTATTAGTTATATTACTTAGTAAAAAATTTATATAAATTAACTAAATTTATATGAAGAAATTGAAAAATTTCAAGCCAGCTCAAAAAAACTTTCTGTATTTTTTGAGTTAGAAATAGAAAGATTTTGGATGTGAGGAACCCATGAAATCTATAAAATCCACAATGATTATCTATAGTATTGTGCTTGTTCTGGTAATGTACGCTGCAAGTGCATTAATTAATACCCTTTCAATGGGCGTTATACGCACGTTTTCTACCCAGCGCATTACGGAACAGCGCATGGTTGGTTACGACGATGCCGTAAAGTTTCAGGTGCAGAATGTAATTGAACTTTTAAATACCATTTATAAAGAAGAACAGAACGGCAGCTTAACGCGCGAAGAAGCACAGGCACAGGCAATAAAACTGGTAAAAGGCTTGCGCTACGGCGATAAACGCGACGGATATTTCTGGATTGACGATACAAACTATATTCTTATCGCCCACCCTATTCTGCCGGATCAGGAAGGAAAAAACCGCTACAACCTTGAAGATAAAAACGGCGTCATGATTATTCAGGAAATCTTAAAGACAACGTCCAAAAACAAAGACGGCGGTTTTACCGAATTCTGGTTTACAAAGGCTGACGGCGTTACCGTAAAGCCCAAGCGCACTTTTTCTATGGCGTTTGAACCGTGGAACTGGGTTATAAGCAGCGGAAATTATTACGACGACATTGACGAAGAACTTGGTAAAATCAGCGGAGAACTTCAGAATAAAGTAAGCAGCGCCGTTGGAAGAAGCGCATTTTTTTCTATTATTTTCTTACTGCTCGCTTTAGGTTCGGCAGTTATTTTCTCCCAGCTTTTTACAAAACCAATTCAAAATACGGCAAAAGGCCTTAAACAGATGGAAAGCGGCGATTTGACCTTCCGTTTGAAAGAAAACAAAAGCAAAGACGAAATCAATTCAATGCGCGTAATGGTAAACAGTTTTGCCGGTGCAATGAACAACATGGTTGCAACGTCGCGCAAAAAAACTTCTGCCTTAACGGAACTTGCAGGAAAAATTGACGATTTTACCGGCAATATTTCGGATGAAATTTTGCAGATTAGCGACAATTCCGGCGATTTGAACCACAGTGCAAAAATTCAGCAGCAGGCGGTAGAAGAAACTGCCGCAACCATGAACCAGATGACCGGCATTATTGCAAAGCTTTCCGAAAAACTTGAAGAACAGAATGATGCGGTAAATCAGTCGTCTACAGCAATTGAAGAATTAAAGGCAAACATCAATTCAATTACCATAAATATTGATAAATTTGGCGAAAGCTTCAAAAACCTTTTAACCAATTCGGGTAACGGCAACGGCTTAATCAGCGAAGTTAACAGCATGATTCAGCTTGTCCTTCAGCAGTCTGACGAGCTTTTGAACACGAACAAGGTTATTGAATCTGTTGCAAGCCAGACCAACCTTCTTGCCATGAACGCGGCAATTGAAGCTGCGCACGCCGGTGAAGCCGGTAAAGGTTTCAGTGTTGTTGCAGAAGAAATCCGTAAGCTTTCTGAAAACACGACAACCCAAAGCCACGCAATCAACGAAACGCTTTCCAAGGTTACGGCAAACATTCAGAATGTTTACAATGCTTCTAAAAATGCGGGCGAAGTTTTTGCCGGCATTGCAGACCAGATTTCCGTAGACAACAACCTCATTACGGAAATTAAGCTTTCCATGGATGAGCAGAATTCGGGAAGCCAGCAGATTGTTGAAGCTTTGTACAATATTAAGGAAATTTCTTCTGAAATTCTTGATAATTATGCCACAATGCACCAAAGCGTTGACGGCGTTGGAAGTCACGTTAAACAGCTTTCTTCTCTGGCGGAAAAACTTAACCAGGGCAGTGAAGAAATTGAAAGCAGTACAAAGGCAATCCGCGAAAACGTAATTGAACTTACGTCGCTTGCAGTTGAAAACCGAAGCATTGCAGACGCCCTTTCTAAAGAAACTGAAAAATTTATAGTTTAGGTTTTTTATAAACGGCTTCGGCACGAATAAAACATTAAAAAAACCGGAATTTTCTGCGCAGAAAGTTCCGGTTTTTTGTTTTGCTTTTTATATTCCGGTAAAATTTGAAAATATAAAGTGGCGCCGTATTTTTTCGGTTTAATATAAAATTTTTAGTGTGAATAAAACTTCTTTACCATACAGGCGTAAAATGCTATTATAAAAAGAAGGTTTTTTATGAAATTACCAATCAATTATTTAAAAAGGGGAGAAAAATGAAAAAAATTACAGCAATTTTTATGCTTGCCTTTTGTGCAGTTATTTTTGCATTTGCTCAGGATTCTGGTAAAGAGAAAAATGCAAAACCTTGGGAAGAAGTTATTTACCGTACAATGTCGGGCACAATTCCTGATACTAACAGAACCTATACAGTAGAAGTTCGCTTTTCGCCTTATGGAAACGAAGCCTACATTACATACATCGTTTACGATTCACTTTACCACGAAAGCGACGCAGTTTATGCCGTGCGCGATGTAGCCCGCAAGTTAACCGCAGAATTCGGCTACGACTGGTACAATTACAATTCACAGGCAATTTTACGATACGACAATGAAAAACATTTGGCTCGGTACCGGGCTAACGTTGTATTTAGGAAATATATAATCCAAGAGGAAAACTAATGGACATTCAAGCACTTATTAAAAATCTGCACCCACTTGAAATACGCGTTTTGCGCTCATATTCTGCAAAAGATGAGCTGACTTCGGAACGTTTGCAAAAAGAGCTTTCTTATAAGGAAGGTCACGCAAACCAGGCTTTTTCATGGCTGGCTGGTAAGGAACTTGCAGCTGTTGCACGCCGCGAGCCGCATACATATTACGAAATTACAGATTTAGGTAAGACTTTTGTAGAAAAAGGTACTTACGATGAAAGAATTGTTGCTTTGCTGAAAGAAAAAGGTTCTTTGGCATTGCCGCAGATTGCCAAAGAACTAGGCATTGAAAATAAAGATGTTGGTAGTGCATTCGGTACGCTTTCTAAAGAAGGCGTACTTGCAATGGATGCAGAAAAAAAGGCAGCTTATACCGGCAAGGAACTTTCGGCACGCGTAAGCACTACGGCAGCATTGCTTAAAAAAGCCGCCGGTGCAGAAAATGGTTTGCTGGACAAAGATGCCTTAAGTGCTGACGAAATGGCTGTCATGAATACTCTGGCTAAAAAACGCGGCGCTGCTGATGCTGCTTTCCGTATTATGGAACGTGAAACCGTTGTTTATAACTTAACTGCTGCTGCCGGCGATGTTGCAAAAGCTTTGGTTGAAGCAGGCGTAACGGGCGAAGAAACTGGTATGCTTACATCTAAAATGCTTGCTACCGGCGAATGGAAAGACAAGACTTTCCGCGCTTACAATATTGCAGTTCCACCGGCACGTATTATTCCGGGCCGTACAAACGCCTATGTTTCATTCCTTGAAAGCGTAAAAGACAAGCTTGTTTCTATTGGATTTGAAGAATTTGACGGACCGCTTGTAGAAACCGAATTCTGGAACAGCGATGCATTGTTCATGCCTCAGTTCCACGCTGCGCGCGACATTCACGATGTTTACTATCTTAAAAATCCAACTCACGCCAAAAAAATTGACGAACCATATCTGTCAAATGTTGCAGCCGTTCACCGCGACGGCGGTAAATCTGGCAGCCGCGGCTGGAATTACGATTTTGATACCGAATTTACACGCCGCTTGATTCTGCGCAGTCAGGGAACTGTTTTGTCTGCTCATCAGCTTGGTTCAAATCCAAAAATTCCTGGAAAATATTTTGGTATTGCCCGCTGTTTCCGCTATGACAAAGTAGACGCAACTCACCTTTCGGACTTTTACCAGACTGAAGGTATTGTTTTGGGCGAAGACGTAAACTTAAAGACACTTTTGGGCTTTTTGGAAATGTTCGCCGTAGAAATTGCCGGTGCAACAGAAGTTAAATATGTTCCTGGCTACTTCCCGTTTACAGAACCTTCTGTAGAAGTTCATATCAAGCACCCGGTTTTGGGCTGGTTTGAACTTGGCGGTTCTGGTATTTTCAGACCGGAAGTTACAAAAGCTATGGGTATTGATGTGCCGGTTGCTGCTTGGGGTATTGGTATTGACCGTATGGCGCTTATGGCACTTGGCTTGAACGACTTGCGCGAATTGTTCAGTACAGATATTGAACAGGTTCGCTTAAGAAAAGCTAAATATTAATTTTATATAATTGAATAAGTGCCCCGTGCTGCAAAGCAAAGGGCATTTAAGGCAACAAAAAACCGGCAGTAAAATGCCGGTTTTTTGTTTTTTATGCAGAATGTCAAATATAAAAATGTTTTGCGCTAGTCTTTGCCGATAACTTTTGCAATACGAACCGGCAGCTGGTTTACATCAAAAGGTTTTGCAATATAGTCTGTTGCACCAAGGCTTAAAGCGTGCATAACCACTTCTTTGTCTGTGTTGGCGGTTAAAAATACAACCGGAATCTTGTTATAATTTTCGTGGTTGCGCAAAATTTCCATTACGGCAATTCCGTCCATTTCCGGCATCTGAATATCAAGCAAAATCAAATCCGGAATACTGCGTTCCAGCATGACAAAAAGCTGTTTGCCGCCGGTTAAAAGCTTAAGCTTGTATTTGTCGCGCAGACAATTTTCTGCAACGCGCAAATTGGTAATTTCGTCATCTACTAAGTAAATCTCTTTCATTTTTTATCTCCTCGTTTTTATTCGTGCGGAACAAAATACAGCGCTTTGCCGTATTTTATACCCTGCAATTCCGATAAAATTAAACAAAACCGTTTTCTAAAAGCTGTTACTTGCCGCTTCAAGGGAAGCAACTTCGCGGCTTATTGTGTCGTAGTCAAAAATCGTGGCAGCCTGCTTTATCAGTTCCAGATGCTGCTGCAAATTTTCCTGCCAGCTGAAAGGCAAAATCTCTTTCATCGTGTCTTCAATCAAAATAATGTCCAGATTATCCGCAGCGTCTTTTAAAACTTCAATTTTTTGCCTTAAAAAGCCCAAATCGCCGGTAACGGCTGCCGTCTCGCCCTGATTTTCCTTAACTTTTTCAAGATAATTCGTAATGCTTTCAACCGCGTCGCTGTAAAGATTCAGGTATTTTTCAAGGTTTTCTTCTATAAAAGCGCGGTTTGCAGTGTTGCCGGCTTCTTCAAGTTTTTCTGCAAGACCTGAAACTGCGTTTGCACCAACGTAGCGCGCAGAACTTTTCAGCCCGTGGATATTTGTGGTAAACGGCTTTAAGTCGGTCAGTTTAGACATTGCAAGCAAATCGTTTTTGCGCTTTTCCGGGTCGGCGGTAAATGTTGCCAGAATATCGTGGTAAGTTTCTAAAGAACCGCCTGCAAAACTCAATCCGCTTTCAAAATCGATGTTTTCAATTTTGTGCGGCAATTCTATGTTTTTTTGCGGTGGTTCAGCTTCGGCGGTTTCTGCAATTTCTTCGCCGCGCTCTTTTAAGTGAATTTTTTCTTTCGGCAGCCACTGCATCAGTATTCTGTTCAGCTGTTCCGGTTCAATTGGCTTAGACAAAAAGTCGTTCAACCCCTGGGAAATAAACTGTTCGCGCATACCGGTAATGGCGTTTGCCGTAAGCGCAATAATTGGTTTTTGGGCGTTTTCGGTGTTTTCCATCTGGCGGATGCGGTGACTGGTTTCAATCCCGTCCATTTCCGGCATAAGATGATCCATAAAAATAAGATCGTAAGGCTTGGAACATAACGCGCTTATGGCTTCAAAACCGGAAATTACCGTATCCGGCACGATATTGTGGGTTTTTAAAAGACCGCTGGCAACCTTCAAGTTTACCGCGTTGTCGTCAACAACCAGAACCCTGGCTTCCGGTGCATAAACATAATTATGCATGTTTGACTGCGCCCGGTGTGCCTGCAGCAATTCAAAATTGCCGGAAAGAACCTGCGCAAGCTGAACGCAGTAAATCGGCGTGGTTAAAATGCTTATGTCTTTGTGTGCCGAAAGCGATGCGGCATCGTCGGCAATTGCGACAATTTTCATGCCTTCAATTTTTTCAGCTTTAAGGCATTGCTTTGCTTTGTCTATGTATTTTGCCGCAACAAAAATCAAATTGCAGTCGGTGGTTGTTCCGTTCTCTATGTTTTTCAAAAAATCCGTAAGCCCTTTTGTGTCGGTACAAAGGTCAACTTTGCATCTGAAGCATTCCAGTTCGCTTAGCATGCGGCTGCTGAAGTGGCTTCTCGGTTCGTAATAAATTATGTGCTTGTTCAGGGCTTTTATAATATTTGCGAACGGTTCAAAAAGTTCGCATTTTTGCAGGATTTTTGCCGTAAACGTTGAACCTCTGCCGTATTCACTCTGGCATTCGATGGAACCTTTCATCATCTGGCAGAGGTTTTTGGTAATTGAAAGCCCAAGCCCCGTACCGATGATATTGCGGTTTTTCTGGGTGTCTACGCGGCTGAATTCGTTGAAAAGACTTGAAATGTCTTCTTTTTTTACGCCGATTCCCGTATCTGAAACTTCAAAAGTGAGTTCGTAATTTTCGCCTTTGGGCACGGCGCAAATTTTAAGGCTGATAGAACCTTCGTGGGTGTATTTTACCGCGTTGCTTAAAAGGTTCAGAAGAATTTGCTTTACGCGTATTTCGTCGCCAAAAAGCTTTGCCGGAACATCTGTATCAATATGAACGTAAAAATCCAGAAATTTGTCCTGGGCACGAAGCTTAATCATTGTAACGACGTCTTTTACCAGTGCCCTAAAGTCGTAGGCAACTTCCGTCAGCGTCAGCTTGCCCGATTCAATTTTAGAAATATCCAGAATGTCGTTGATAATTCCCAGAAGGCTGCGGCTTGCGGCACTGATGTTCTGGGCGTATTCAATATTGCTTGGCGGCGTTGCCGGGTCAAACAGAATCAAATCGCTCATACCCATGATGCAGTTCATCGGGGTACGAATTTCGTGGCTCATGCTTGCCAGGAAACTTGATTTTGCCTTTGTTGCCGCCAAAGCTTCTTCTTTTGCGGCGTCAGCTTCTTCTTTTGCCTTAACCATGTCGGTAATGTCCGTAAAAATTGAATACATTACAGGCATTCCTTCGTAGTTTTCGTCAACGAAAAGGCATTTTGTATTTACGTGTACGTTGTGACCGTCTTTGTGCTTTATCCGGTAAGAAATTGAATACGCCGATTTCTTTTCCATACCAAGATATAGGGCTTCAAAAATCTGCGGAATGTCTTCTTCGTGGAAGTATGCAATGCCGTTATAGCCGTCGTTTTTCAAATCGTCGCTGCTGCGCCCTATTAAGTCCAGAAACTTTGAGTTTGCATACAGAATGCGGAATTCGGGGTTGATGGCAAACTTTGCAATACCGTCGGCGGCGGTATCAACCAGCATGTCAATATCCTTGTCATCAACAAAAGTTGCCCTTCCCTCAAACAGGCTTGATTCATAGATGGTGTAAGTATCCATTCCGTGAGTCTGGGAATAATAAAGGGCTTCGTTTGCAGCCATGAAAAAGCTTTTGTAGTTTGCCGCCCAGTGTTCCGGGAAAAGTGCCACACCGATGCTTGCAGAAATCTGAAAATGTGCGTCGTCTTTATATTCTTCCCAGCGCAGTTTTTCGCGCAGGGTATTTAAAAGTTCAATTAAACTTTCGCGCGAGCTGTAATTTTTTAAAACAACGGCAAAACTTACGCCGCCAATGCGCCCCATAATATGGTCGTCGCCAATAACTTCTTTTATCGTGGCAATGAAGTTTGTAATAATCGTGTCGCCGCTTATGTAGCCCAAAGTTTCGTTTACGTAGCGGAATTTATCAATGTCGAACAGAATCAAGGCGTGGTTTTCGCTTGGCTTGCAGCCCATTAAAAATTCTTTGGCGCGGTCGTCAAACGAAGATTTATTCAAAAGATTCGTCAGATAGTCTTTTTCGCTTTTTTCAATCAGGGCAAGTTCGCGGCGCTTTTCTTTATCAATGTTCTGCACAAAAAAGAACGCCCGGATATTCTGAATGCCGTCCAGCGTAAAAAGCTTTACCTGTACGCGCTTCCACAGATAGTCGTTGCTTGTGGAATCGTCCATGTATTCCACGTTTTTAATGCGCTCGCCCTGCTCGTAACTGCGAATCAGGGTTTCGCTGCAAAGGGTTTCGTACAGTTTTTCCCTGAAATCTTTGTGAATGCAGCGGTCGGCTAAAACACGCAGATAATTGTCGTAGCTTAAGTTGTCTTCAAGATGAAAATTTTTGGCAATTGTTAAAGCCGCGTCGCCAATCAAAAGGTCGTTGCTAAGGTCGGCTTCGTATACGGTTTCGTAAAAATCGCAGCAAATGTCGCGCAAAAACCGTTCTTTTTCCAGCCTCTTTATCGTAAAGCGCTCGCGGCTGGCACTTTCGTTCTGGTAGCGGCGGTAAATTGCATAAAAAATCAGCAGAACCACGATTGTCAGAATCCATACGATTACGAAATGTATGAAAGTTTCACGCTGAACGCTTGTGCATTCCTTTATGGAATATAAAACCCAGTTTTTGCCTTTAAGCGGAATGTAGGAAATATTGTAAATGTCCTGCTGGTTCCGCTCAAAATAAAATGAACCGCTTTTGTCAGACAGAAATACGGTGTTAAGGGTGCTAAGGTCAAAATTGAAAAGCTTGTAGTTCCTGTCGAAGCAGTTGTCCAGTTTTTCGCCGTAAACGAACCCCATTTTTTCAAGCTGCCCGGTTGCGGTAAGGATTGTGCGCAGGTCGTCGCAGATAAAAAATCCGCAGTCCAGCTTGTCGTCGCTTTTGTCTATAAAGCGGGTAAAAAGGTCGTCGCTGTAAACAAGGCTTCCTAAAGTACCGATTTGTTCCGTGCCTGCATAAACCGGCGTACAGAATGCAATTATCGGGCGTCCGGTGTCGGTATTCTTGTCAATTAAAATCGGGCCGTATATCTGGCTTGCTTCCGAAAAAAAATCCCTGAAATTATCCCTGAAATAAGAAATTGAATTGCGTGCAAAAGAAGTGTGCGTACTGAAAATTCTGCCGTCCGAGCGCCTGATGAAAACAAGACCGTTTGTAAACAGATCCTTTTCGATTCTGTCCAGTTCGGTCTGCAAATCCTGTCCCCAAAGAACTGCGCGCCCCAAATTTACCGCCGCGCTCTGGGTATTCAAAAGCTCGTATCTTAAGGAAAGTTCCAGCTGCCTGCTCTGCTGTTCAAGCAGAATCTGCTGGTTTTGGGTAAAGTGATTTACGGTTGATCTGGCGCTGAACACGCAGGCAATAGTTAAAATGATAAATAAAAGGCAAATTCCCGGTATGATGAACACCGGCGAAAGGGTGAAAAAATTACGGTTTGCAATTTTTTTGAAGATTTTTACAGACACAATTTTTCCTGTACTTTTTAGATTAACAGATAAAATTATATAACAAAACCAAATCGAATTCATTAAGAATTTACTTAAAAAAGTAAAAAAAAATCTATAAAAACAAATCATTAACTGGCGGATTTTCTGGTATTTCGGCTTGTGTTTACAAACACAAAAGCTTTGTATACTATATAAAGCATGGAAATTGTACAGCTTGGTGACCCTGTTTTGCGGCAAAAAGCCGTGCCTGTAGAACAAGTTACAGACGAATTGAAAGCAACAATCAGCGAAATGTTTGACACAATGATTGAAGCAAATGGTGTTGGTCTTGCCGCCCCGCAGATTGGGCGCTCGGAACGTTTTTTTGTAATCATTTCCGACGACGATGTTCGCCGGGTTTTTATAAATCCCCAGATTGTATCAACTTCGCAGGAAACCTGTGAAATGGAAGAAGGCTGCTTAAGCCTGCCTAAATTATACGAAAATATTGTACGCCCGAAAGAAATTACGGTGCAGGCTTTAAACGAAAACGGCAAGCCTTTTACGCTGCATGCCGACGGTCTGCTTGCCCGCATCATTCAGCATGAATACGACCATCTGGACGGTTTTTTGTATATAGACCGCGGCGACCCAGAATTCAAGGAAAAAGCAGAAGTTCAGTTTGCACGCCGTGCCGAACGGCGCAGCCAGAAACTTGCGGCAAAACAGGCAAAGCAGGCAAAACTTGCTGCAAAATTAGCCAGAAAAAACGGGGCTAATGCTTAATGTTAAAAATCGTTTATGCCGCAAGCCCGGAACCTGCCGTAAAGCCTTTGCAGGTTCTGGCAGAAAATCCCGGTTTTGAAATTGTTGCCGTAATTACAAACCCGGCTTCAAGCCAGAAACGCAGCAAGGAACCTGTACCGACTCCGGTAGCAGTTGCCGCAGAAGAACTGGGCATTAAAACATTTACGCCGGAAAAATTATCCGAAATTGCTGACGATTTAGCCGCCTTAAAACCGGATATTCTGGTTTGCTTTGCTTACGGCAAAATTTTCAGTACAGGATTTCTGTCTATTTTTCCGCTGGGCGGCATAAACCTGCACCCTTCCCTTTTGCCGCTTTACCGCGGCTGCGCGCCTGTGCCTGCCGCAATTCTTGCAAAAGATGCTGTAACCGGCATAACCGTTCAGCGGCTGGCAAAAAAAATGGACAGCGGAAATATTCTTTTGCAGGGAAAGCTTGAATTAAACGGAACTGAAACTACGGAATCGCTTCTGGCAACGGTTGCAGAACTTGGCGGCGCATATTTTGAACGGGTTTTAACCCAGATTGCCGCCGGTACAGTTACCGAAGTTGAACAGGATGAAAGCAAGGCAACTTATTGCGGAATGCTTAATAAGGAAGACGGTTTAATCGACTGGAATGCTTCTGCGCTGGATATATGTGCAAAAGTGCGCGCCTTTTATCCGTGGCCTTCTACATTTACCCAGAACGGCGGCAACACGCTTTTAATACACGGTGCAAAAGTTTTAGCCGGTGAACAGTTTGCCGAACTGCCGCCGGAAATTGCAGACGCTGAAAAATCTGCAAAACCGGGTACAGTTTTGGGAATGAGCAAAAAACACGGAATAATCATAAAAACCGGCGATGGTCTGCTTGCCGTTACAAACCTTCAGTGGAAGGCAAAAAAAGCCATGGACTATAAAAGTTTTATGAACGGTTCAAGAGATTTTATTGGTTCTGTTTGCGGAAACGCTTAAAAAATACCACATTATATAGAAGAAATTGAGGAAAAAATGAACGAAAATAAATCTTCAAAATTTACAATTCGCGGGGCGGCAGAAAAACTTTCTGAAAACGGATGGACGTTTTTCTTTTTTGCCCTGATTATGATTGTTTTGATGGGCTGCATTACCCTTGCCGTATTTTTTACCGCCGTTAAAGGCGAAGAAGAAGTAATGGTTCCGCAGCTTATCGGCAAGGACTTAACCGAAGCTCTGCTTGAAATGCAGGTAAAAGAGCTTTATCCGCGCGTAAGCCTAAGATATTCTGAAAACCCGGAAGATAAAAACAAGGTTTTGGCGCAGAGTCCAGCCGGCGGTGCAATTGTCAAAGCCGGCAAGCGCATTAACTTAACCGTCAGCCGCGGTACGGTTGTTGATAAGGTTGAAGATTTTTCAGGCTGGAACCTTGAAGACGTAAGAAGCCATTTAAAGACACTTTTTACAGCCGGTTCAAAAGCCTTAATCGTTCTTGCAGAACCGCTTTATGAATATAACAGCGCAGCGCCGGGCACAGTCCTAACTCAGGACCCTGTTCCTGGTACAACAATCAGTGACCAGATTACGATGCATTTGGTTGTAAGCCGCGGTCCTGCAAACGAAACTGTTACCGTACCGAACTGCGTAGGCTTAGGCTTAAACGATGTTTATGCACAGATGGCGGCTAACAAGCTGGTTTTCGATTTTGATTCAACTGCAAGTGAAGAAAAATCCATGAAAGTTTCAATGCAGTCTGTGCCAGCCGGTACAAGCAAGGAAACTTATGCACGTGTTAATTTAACTATGGCTTTGCCGGAAGCAGGCGGCTTCAATGCACCGATTTCGGGTATTTTTTCAGCAAAACTGCCAGATTATCCGTTCCCTCTTGATGTTCGTCTGGAAGCAATGCCTGCAAACGGTGCTGCATATAAGCTTGTAACTTTCAAGCATCCGGGCGGAAATCTGTCAATTCCGTATTCTGTTGCAAAAAACACGGTTTTGATTCTTTACGTACAAAACAGCGAAGTTGCCCAGATTACAGTAAAATCTGAAAACTAGAATTGCTTGATGCGAGGCGGTATGTTCCATTCTAAAATATGTTTGTCATTAACAGCTTCTACAATTGAAGAAGATTTGAGAATTCTGGAAAAATATCGCAACCGCATTGACGTTGCAGAACTGCGCGTGGACTGTCTTTTGCAGGATGAACGCCTTAAAATCCGGCGCTTCCCGGAACTGGCAAATATTCCGTGCATTTTAAGCATAAAGCGCGCGGTAAACGGTGGCTTCTTTACCGAAGGTGAATCGTCGCGCACCGTGCTTTTTGCCAGAGCTATTGCATTTGCAAATCAGGATACGCGCAAAAACTTTGCCTATATAGATTTAGAAGAAGATTTCAACGTTTCAAGCATTCAGGATGCGGCACTTGCATTCGGTACGCGCATAATCCGTTCAATTTATGTAAACGAAAGCAATATTTCAACTTTGCCCAAACGCCTTGAGCGCCGTCTTATGCCAAGTTTTGAAATACCGAAAATCGTTTTTGAACCCCAGTCGCTGCAGGGGCTGACCCAGCTTTTTATTGATTATGCAGAAAAGCCTGTAACTTGCGAACATATTTTTGATATTGGCGGTTTGTACGCAATGCCTGCCACAATTCTGGCGCAAAAATTGCAGTCGTACATGACATACACTCTGCCAAAGGAAATGATTAACGACCAGAACGAATACTGGGCAATTGATCCGGAAACTTTGGAAGACACCTACAATTACAGGGGCGTTGATAACGATACCAAGATTTTTGCAATTACTGGAAATCCGTTGATTCATTCCCTTTCGCCTGCAATACACAATCTGGGCTACAAAAAATACAATTTGAATAATGTTTACATTCCGCTGCGTTCGGCTTCAATTGAAGAAGCTTTTGCCTTTGCCGACGCTTTGAACATTGAAGCAATGACAGTTTCGCCGCCGTTCAAAGGCGAAGTTGTTCAGTATCTGGAATCAATCAGCGAAGAAGCCGGCGAAAGCGCTTCCTGCGATACGATTTTGCGCAAAAACGGAAACCCAAAAGACGACTGGCAGGGTTATAATATGCGCGTTGACGCAATAATTGAAACTTTCCGTGAACTAAGCGGAAGAAAAACCCTTTGGGGCTGCAAAGTTGCAATTATTGATGCCGGACCGGAAGCTGCAACCGTTGCCTATGCCGTAAAAATGCTTAAGGCAAAAGCCTGTATTTTCAGCAACAAAACCAAAGAGGCTAAGGCGCTTGCAGAACAGTTTGGCATAAAGTGGTCAATACTCAACGAAAACACCATAGACAAAATTGAAGAATATTCAGATTTGATAATTCAAACTAAAAGCGAAAACCCGGATCTGGTATTTTTGGGCGGCACCGACATGGTTCAGGATCCGATTCCATTTTACGATTTTTCCGGCAGAGAAATAGTTTTTGAATGTATATACAATCCTAAGGAAAGCCCTTGCCTGAAACGCGCGCGCAAAGCTGGCTGCAAAACTGCCAACGCCTACGAGCTGATAACGTTGCAGGCAAAGCGGCAATTTGAATTATTTACAGGAATGAAATATGAGTGAAAAAATGATTAGCCAGGCTGAACAGAAAGCTCTGGTTGGAAAAGTGGCAATCGATTCGTTGATTGAAAAAGGCTTGATTTTTTCAGGCATGAAAATCGGGCTGGGTACAGGTTCTACGGCAATGCCGGCAGTTAGCCGTTTGGCAGAACGCATTAAAGACGGCACTTTAAAAGACATTAAAGCCGTTGCAACAAGTTTTCAGACCAGCATTGCCTGCGAAGAACTTGGTATTCCGGTTTTTTCCATGAATGCAAAAGAAATTGGCGGAAAATTAGACCTTGCAATTGACGGTGCTGACGAAATTAACCCGGACAAACAGCTGATTAAAGGCGGCGGAGCTGCCCTTCTGCTGGAAAAAATTGTTGCATACAATGCAAAAACTTTTGTAATTGTTGCAGACAGCAGCAAAACCGTGCCAAGCATCGGTACAAAATTCGCCCTGCCGGTAGAAATTATTGCCGAAGCACGCACCAGCGTTTTTGCCGCATTGCAGAATCTTGGCGCAAGCTGTACTTTGCGTCAGGGCGTAAAAAAAGCCGGCCCTGTAATTACAGACAACGGCAACCTGATTGCGGACATCGTATGGCAGACACCGCCGGATGCTGCAAAAATGGAAAGCGAAATTAACAAAATCGTTGGTGTTGTAGAAAACGGCTTTTTTACGGCTAACAAACCAATCGTTTATGTTGCCCAAGCCGACGGCACCGTAAAAGAATTTTAAATATTCCGCCGTCTTTCAAATTGAAAAATAATGCATGCTGAATTTACTTCAGTGGCTGCTGTTTTATAGAAAGCGGTTCTTAATTGATTCTGAAATGACAAAAGAAAAAACAGCCTGAAACTGCAAAAATATTTTATGGTTTCGGGCTGTTTTTTTATATGCAGCGCAGCTTCGAGCAGCGCTTTTTCATCAAATACAACTCATTTTGTCATGCTGAACTTGGTTCAGCATCTGATTTACTATTAAAACCAGATTCCGAAACAAGTTCGGGATGACAAAACATTAAAACTCGATATTTGGGCTATTTTAGTATTTTTAACAGAACCGGGTCTTTTTGGCGCCAGTTTTTGTTGACTTTCACCTGCAAATCAAGGTTTATGCGCCAGTCAAAAATGCGGCGCATTTGTTTAATGCTTTCAATGCGGATGTGCTTTATCATGGAAGCGCCTTTTCCGATAACCATGCCTTTCTGGCTTTCCCTTTCTACCACGATAAAGGCGCGAACCCAAAGTTCCTTGCCGTTTTTGCGCTGTTCAAGGTCGGCAATTTCTACATAAAGGGCGTGGGGAAGTTCTTCGTAAAGGCAGTTCATCGCCTGTTCGCGGATAATTTCGGCAATTCTGAAATCAACTTCCTGATCGGTGTAAAATTCTTCAGGATAAAGACCTTCGCCAGCCGGCGCAAGATTGTACAGTTGCAAAAGCACGTCGTTTATACCGGTATCTTTCTGGGCAGAAATTTCCACAATTCGTTCTGCCGGTAATGCGCCGAAATATTTCTGCAAGAATGTGCGTACTCTTGCCGGTTTCGATTCCGGCAAATCGCATTTGTTAATTGCAATTACGCATTTTTCTTTGAATGCTGTAAGAAGGTCGGCAATGGCAAGTTCTTCTTCGCCGCAGTCACGGCTTGCATCAATTAAATACAAAATCAAATCGGCGTCGCCAAGCTGTTCTTCGGCAATCGCCTTTAGTTTCAGGTTAAGTTTTTTGTCGGAATTATGGTAGCCGGGTGTGTCGATAAAAACCAGCTGACCGTACGAAGTGTTTACAATGCCTTTTACAGCGTTGCGCGTGGTTTGCGGCACCGGCGATACAATTGAAATTTTTTCGCCGCTTGCAGTATTTAAAAAAGTTGATTTACCGGCAGAAGGTCTGCCCACGATGGCGACAACTGCGGTTTTCTGTTCTTTCTGGTTTTCTTCAGCTTCGGGCTGCGGGTTAATTTGGTTTTCGTTCTGGTTCATTCAAAAAATATAGCACAGCAAAAAAAAGAAGTGAACTGCCCTATTCTGTTGTCATGCAAAACTCTTTCCGTATATTCTTTCTTTTTTTTGCAGCTGTACGAATAATAGCACGGAAGTTTTAAATTGCAATTTGGAAAATGACAGACAAAAACGCCTGCTTGAAATCAAGCAGGCGCATTTTTTAGTTTTCGTAGCCGTTAGGGTTGTTAGACTGCCATCTCCAGCTGTCTTCGCACATTTCTTTAATGCCGCGTTCGGCTTTCCAGCCAAGTTCGCGTTCTGCTTTTGCCGGGTCTGCGTAACAGGTGGCAATATCGCCGGCGCGGCGCGGTTTAATCGTATACGGAATTTTTACGCCGGTTGCGGCTTCAAAGTTGTGAACAATGTCCAGAACCGAATAGCCGTGACCTGTTCCCAGATTGTAAATGCAAAGCCCGGCTTTTTCTTCAATTTTTTTAAGGGCTTTTACGTGGCCGCTTGCCAGGTCTACAACGTGGATATAGTCGCGCACGCCTGTTCCGTCCGGTGTATCGTAATCGTTGCCGAAAACACCAAGTTCCTTCAGCTTGCCGACTGCAACCTGGGTAACGTAAGGCATAAGGTTGTTCGGAATGCCGTTCGGGTTTTCGCCCATTGTGCCCGATTTATGTGCGCCAATCGGGTTGAAATAGCGCAGAAGAATTACGTTCCATTCCGGGTCGGCTTTCTGCATGTCACTTAAAATCTGTTCCAGCATGGATTTAGTCCAGCCGTACGGGTTTGTACACTGACCTTTAGGGCATTCTTCCGTAATCGGGATAAATGCCGGGTCGCCGTAAACGGTTGCAGAAGAAGAAAATATGATGTTTTTGCAGCCGTGCTGGCGCATTACGTCTACCAGCGTAAGCGTACCGGCGATATTATTTTCATAATATTCCCAGGGTTTTACAACAGATTCGCCAACTGCTTTAAGACCTGCAAAGTGAATTACAGAATCAATTTTTTCAGCATCAAAAACTTTGTTCAGGGCTTCGCGGTCAAGAATATCTGCTTTGTAGAATTTAACCGGTTTTCCGGTAATTTTTTCAACTCTTTTCAAAGAAATTTCGCTTGAGTTTACAAGGTTATCAAGAACAATTACATCGTAACCTGCATTCTGAAGTTCAACAACTGTGTGGCTGCCGATAAATCCGGCGCCGCCGGTAACTAAAATAGACATCGCATTTTCTCCTTTCTGGGTTGTATTTTGCTAACTGTGGAAATAATACTTGCAATTTTTTTATTTGCATATTGGATAATGTTTACTTGATATGTAAAAATGTTGCATAATAAGCGGAAAACGGGGAAAAATATGCAGAACGTAAAGATTTCACATAACACGCAGAATGCGCAGAACGCAAAAAGCGCCCAGATAATGGACGAAATATTAAAAAAGCAGCTTAAAACCTATCCGGCTTTAAGCGTTACAGTTCTTGGCACGGGCGCAATTGAAGGCGCGATACCGCAAAAAAAATACAAATCCGTTTATTCAATTGACATAAACAAACAGTCCATCGTAATTCCCAACCTGCAGTCGTCCGATCTGCTTGTTACAAATCTTCTGCTGGAAAAAATGGGCTACGACTTTTTTTTGAATATTGTAAAAAAAGTGCGCCCCCAGTTTATCTGCTGTAGTTTTCACGGCGGCAATTCGCTTAACATAACGGAAGAAGGGCTTTCTTCCCGGCTTCTGGAACTTTCCTACGACCTTTTCAGCCGGAACGAAATTTCAATGCCGAACGGCAAAACACTTTTCCAGCTTGATTTTGCAATTTCAAGCCCGGCTTTTTCCGTAACAGAACCGGTGCGGTCGTCGTACAAGGTTGCAGGCGAAGAACTTGTGTCGCTTTCCGTTTATAACGTTGGTTTTCAAAAATGCGAACCGCTGCACAAATGGGGGCCGGGCGTGCGCGACCATTTTTTAATTCATTATATTATTTCGGGCTGCGGCACATATATTTGCATGGACAAAGAATACCGCCTTTCTGCCGGAGACTGCTTTATCTGCTACCCAAATGCGGAAGTTTCTTACTGTGCGGACAAAAATGCGCCCTGGGAATATGCGTGGGTTGGTTTTAACGGCGCAGATGCAAGCCTGATTCTCAATTCCACGGATTTTACGGTAGACGCGCCTTTTATCCGGGCGGCGTCAATTCATCACGGCGAGGCAGTAACCGAAAATATCCGGAAAATTTACAAAGCCCGCGGCAACGGCTTTACGAATGCAATTCAAATGACGGGCTTGCTTTACGAACTGCTGGCGTTTTTTGTAAAAGATTCTGCCAAAGAAGCCGTGCCGTCCATGGCGCAGACCTATATAAAAAAAGCTGTTGAATTTATTTCCGAAAATTATTCCTACCCTATCAGTATAGAAGAAATTGCAGATTTTATAGGAATTAGCCGCAGCCAGCTTTTCCGCTGCTTTGATTCGGTGCTTGGCGTTTCTCCAAAAGAATATTTAACCGGCTACAGAATCAGGCAGGCGTGCCATCTTCTGGAAGATACTTCATTTTCCATGACGGCGATTGCAAATTCGCTTGGCTTTGATAACAGCCTTTATTTTTCAAAGGCTTTTCACAAGGAAAAAGGAATGTCGCCAAGCGAATACCGGAAAATGAAAAACAATGTTTAGACCGAATGATGTAAGCCTGTTTTGTATGCAGGCGCAGACAAAACGAGATTTTCGCCGGTTTTAGCTTTGTGGAAAATGTGGAAAACTTTTTAACGGGTGCTGTTGTTATCCGCGGCGTGCCTTAATTTTTCTGTTTTTCTTCTATTATAATGCGTTTTTTTTGCCGGCTGGCGATAAGCGGAATTGCCGCAATCAGTAAAATTTCAACTGCAAGGGCGGTAACAGATTGTTCTATGCCAAAGCTTGTGCTGTAAAAAAGCGAATCCGTGGAATTTTTCAGCTTGAAAACCGAAATCTGTGAAAAAACTCCGCTGTTTGGCAGACCAAAAATAAAGTTCTGGGTAAAGTTCCATGAGGCATGAAAAGTTACCGCCCACCAAAAGCTTTTAAAATAATAAGTGCCCAGTCCAAAAACAGCTCCGATTAAAAAAATGTTTATTTTTCCAAGCGTGGAAATACCGGGATTGAAAAAGTGCGCGGCGGAAAATACCAGCGCCGGTAAAATTATTCCAAGCCAGGGTTTGTGCGCTTTGGCGATTGCCTGAAAAAGAAAACCGCGGAACATCATTTCTTCTGTAAAAGACTGAATTAAAACCGCCGCCGAAGCAAGCAAAATGAGCAGAAAGTTTTCGCTGGCAAAAACCAGACTGATATTTTTGTTTAAAACTGCTACCAGAACGCCAAGTCCGTTTGCCGCAAAGCCAAAACCCAGCCCGATAAGCGCCCATTTGAAATTGTTGTTCTGGTAGCCAAACCAGAAAGTTTTGGTTATAAAATTGTATTTTTTTATAATTCGGGTTAAAAGAACAAAGGCGATAATCAGCGGAATGAACGGACTTACGTAATAGCGCAAAATAAAAAAAACTTTGGCGTTTATAAGGTTTTTGTCCTGCAAGCTTTCCAGCTGCGGCAAAGCCAAAACGAACAGTGAAAAGCCGATTGCGGCGGCAAGCAGGGCAGCGGCAAAAATGAAAAAGATGTTGTAAAAAAGACCAGTCTGTTTAATTTTTTTTATTAAGTTTGAAAACATGGCAACACTTCAATTTTTTTAGTGACAATATAGCGTATTTTGTCATCTTTGTCATAAAAATTGGCAAAAAGCAAGCCAGATTGAAGGTTTTTAAGTTTTTGGCATTTTGTACCCGGCAATAAAAAACGCCAGCACTCGTTGGAAAATGTCCATAAAGGACTGGGCACTGGCGGTTAACCAATTTGCGATTCTTTTTGACGGGCGTGTTCCCGTTTTTAATTAAACCTTGCCATTTACACAGAATTTATGACAGGGGCGGTTTCTACAGAGACTATTCAGTAAAAACACACAAACTGCTTAATTCATGAGATAATAAACGGATTATTCACTAATAATACCCTTCTTCTGATTTCTTTATCAAAATCAGAATTTGGTTCAGGTGGCCAAGGTATATCTTGGTTTATTGGTAACATGACTATTCCGCCACCACACAAAGGCATTCTAAAATGAAGCGAAACATCCTCTCGCTTCATTTTATACAAATGTTCAACAAATTTATCCGGATTTTTAAAACGAATTCTATTAATTGAGTATCTAAGATTATTGAACATAATTTTCCTCCTGTTTGATTAGTGTTTTTCATATATTTGATATAAACGAACTCTTCGATTTTTTAATATTGTGCTAATGAATCTTTTAACTCCTCTTTTATTTGTTGGATTAATTCTGGAGGCTCTAAAACTTTTACCGTTCTTCCTTGCCCTAAAACCCATCGCTTTACTTCTGGTATCTGCGTAGTTTCAAATTCAACAACAACACTTCCATCCTTATTCTGTGTAATTATTTGTTTCGGATGCCAAATATGTTCACTAGCAAAGGTTCCGACTGAAGCATCAAATTGAAGTTTGATATTCATTTTTTCTTTTGATGAAAGCCAAATTCCAACCGCAGGATCAAAATAATTTTCAAGTTTGAAATCTTTTGGAAATTCAAAACCTATATCTTCTATTTTAATGTTTTTAATTCGCGAAAAATTAAAAACCCTGACTTCTTCTTTATCATGACAATAACCCAAGACATACCAATTACCACGTTGGCACACAATATGATAGGGATTTAAGCGACGATTCATTGAAGTTGTCTTTTGAAGTGGTTGATAATCAAAGATAATTTCTTTTTTTTCTAATACTGCACTCATTATTGATGTAAAAACTTCTCTATCAATTTTTGAAGTACTTTCTGAAATAAAGGAAATATTACTCACTGGTAAAGCAGTATCAATCGTAACGTCATGTGGAAATGCCTGCACTATTTTATTGAAAAGAGAATTTAAGTCCTTTTCCAAAGGTGTATTTCGATATTGAGCTAACAAAGGTTCTATCAATCCAATAGCAAAAAGTTCACCTTGTGTTATTGGAAAAAACACCTCTAAAGAAAAACGGTTTTCATCTTCTTCATGATAGAAATAACCTCCGTTGGGAAGACAATCAATGAAAATCTTATATCTATCACTCAAATAACCCAAGTCTCTAGCAATTGTTCTTAATGAACTGTTTGTTGCAATTGCCAAATCTCTTGCAGTGGGATACCGTTTTTCACGAATCATCTGGTCTATTTTATACAACCTGAAGGCACGAATTAATTCTGTATTATCAGTGCGAGACATTATTACTCTCCATCAAAATCAGCTTTGTTACTCTTTTTATTCTCAGTCAATAATTCATATAAACGTTGTGCAATAAAAGGATCTGGATATACTAATCCTTTAAAATTTTTATAATTCGCTATAAAATTGTCATCAAAAGTCTGTCTATCTCTATTTATTACAGTTTCAAGACTTTCTTTTAACGATTCATCGGATAATATTTCCGTAATAGCGTCATATAGTTTTTTTTGCAATTCACAAAGTACCTTAGAACCAAGGTCAAAAACATAGAAATCATTACTATTACTAAATTCATATCTGCAATTATTACAGAACCATGAAAATTTTGATGTTACGTCAAAACAATTTTCAAGACTCTTATTAGAGTTTTGTCTTCGCAATATTTCTAATACTTTCTCTTCTGTATTATCCATATTCTACTCCTCAATTCCTGAACAATTATTGAGAATCACACATTGATATTCTTTTTTACCAGAAAAAAGGCTTTTTTCATAAGTTGATTTTTTTTGAATCAATGGACCAGATTCTTTAGTGCAGTTTATAAATTCACAAGAATCTATCGTTATCTTACTTACTGGATGCTTCTGAGATGGTCTAAAACATTCCTTCGCTGGAGAAAAAATAAATTCTGTTTTCAAATGAATATTCTCGAATATTGAATTATGAATAGTTGCACTTCCATATAATTCAGCATTAATCATTGAATATGGATTATTTCCCTCCGATGTAATCAATTGTCTTTCACCATACGATGTCATGTATATATAATGAGGCGATTCAAAATTCTTAAATGTACAAAATTCAAAATCAGGCATACAGCATTTGTGAACCATTCCTGAATTATCGAAAATTGTGTGTTTTATTACATTTTTACTGCTGCTAGTAAAATCTGTAAAGAGATTTGAGTTTTCAAAAAGACAATCTTCCATATTTGTTGAACCAGACCATGAAGACTTAAAATCTATTCTATGACAATGATAAAATTTACAATCACTTACTTTTGAAACAATTACATCATCAAGATTATAAAACCATGTTTGATTAAAACAACATTTTTCGAAAACAGTCTCTGATCTTAATGTTCCAAATACAACACCTGTAACGTTAGTCCAATTAAAATACTCTTTAAGAGTTATTCTACTAACAACATCGCTATTAAAAATTGATGAAAATTTACAATCATAAAATTTAAATCTATTTCCTGCCTCAAATAATTTTTTCGGATTACAAGTAGGTTCATTTTCTTGGAAATTATTGAAACAGCATTGATTTATACTGCAAAGGAATTCATTGTAATAACCTGAAGAATAAACAATATTATAACAGTCTTTAAAAACTGTATTCAAACAATGAACATTCCCTTTTTTTATTTTTTCTCCGCTTATAATATTTCCTGAATTTTCAAAGATACATTGATCTATGACTAAACTTGAATTTTCTCCACATTGGATAAGATAGTTTTTTCCACTACAGGAAA
>JAKSTR010000129.1 GCA_024402495.1 Treponemataceae bacterium | reverse complement strand
AGCTTAAATAGAAACTATTCAATTTATATTTCCGGCAAACAAAAATCTGAATGGGGAAAAGTGTCTGGGGGCATCGTGGCGGAAATTTTGATGAAATTTCCTCCTTTTTTAGTGAAATTTGCTGAAAAGTTGCTCATCTTTGAGGGTGGAAATATAAACTGGAGCACCCTCTTGACCGCAGTGGTTGCGGTTAATTGCGGTTAAAATTTTGAGGTGAAATGCCTGGAATTCTTACGAATTCTGGGCTTTTTTATTTACAGTGTCACTCTTTGGCACAGTGCCATGATATACTTCTCCCTATGGTCGAAGGATTTGCAAGATTAGTTTTAGAAGATGAGTACTCAGCAGTCTATGAATATTCTGGATATTCGGATTATCCGTTTTTGGGAAACGGTGAGCTTGTACGTAAATTTGATTACTCAAAAATGCTGTCTTATGATGGGATCTTTACAATAAAAAAAGATGGTCTTGAAGAACCAGAAATTCATACGAAACTAAAACGAAAAGCTAATGGAAGAAAAATACTGATTGAAAAGAGAGTTCCGCATTTAGTTTGGTCTCTTAATAAATTAGAAAAAGGACAAGCCATAATTGATAAGGATTGTGCAAATGCATTTAAAAATGTTGAAGATGAATGGTCTTATCCTTATGACAAAATCGCTTTTTATTTAATGGAATATGTTTATTCAGAATATCAAGAACTAGGCCATGTTCCAGAGAAAACTGCTTTCTTAAAACCGGAGGGATGGTAATGAAATGTCCTGTTTGTGGATTAACAACATTTAATGCAGAAAATTATTTTTCTATATGCAAATCATGTGGTTGGAAAAATGATTTGTTGGTGAAACGTATTTTATCTGTAGTAGAAGCCACCTAGCGCAGTTTTCAAATCTGGCAGGTAATCAAACGGTTTTTGATATTTTGTAAAAACTGAATAAGGCTTGCAAAACTTCGGTTTAAAATAAAAAAAGCTGCAACTTTCTGTTACAGCTTTTATACCGGCGAAGAGACTTGAACTCTTACGAAGTTGCCCTCAATAGATTTTGAGTCTATCGTGTCTACCATTCCACCACGCCGGCGCGACTATTAGAATATATAAAATTTCAAATAAAATGTCTAGTGCATAAAGCCCGTTTTTGTATTTTTTATTCTCGCCGGAAGCCTTTATTCGTTTTGAGCAATGGTTTTTACGCAAAACGGCAAAAAAAACGGCTGAAATGCACATCAGCTTTTCGCTTTGCCGTGCATTTCAGCCGCCTTTCGTTAAAAATATTTTTGCGCTGTCAGCAGATATTTAGTCTGTCAGCTTGCGGCATTCCATGTAAAAACGTTTTTCGCTGGCTTCGCCCATAGAAAAACTTTTGCGTGGCAATACGCCGCAGGCAGAAATTGTCGTAAAAAAGCTGTCCTTTGAAATCGGCGGAAGCAGAATGCCGATGCCGTTATCCGTGCTGCCCAGTCTGAAAACTTCGTCGCTGCCGTGAATGAAGTCAATTTCGGCATCGCCAAAAATGGAAAGGAAAGTATCAACAATCGGCTGGAAATAACTGACCATCAAATCCGGACAGATTGCGTCAATCATCACATATTTCTGCACGCCGTTTTCGTCTTTGTATACAAAACCGATTGCTTCCTGTGATTTTTTTATTTCCGCATCAAGTTCTTCGGCGCTTTTAAGGTTATAAATTGTGCCTGTAAGTTCTGCGGCAACGTAGCGAATAAGCATTTCCGGCAGCGAACCAAAAAGAACGCGGTGAATAGGTTCAAATGTCAAGCCTTCGTCGTAAATGTTTACAATTTCAACAAGTGCATAGCGCAAAGGATGTTCGCTTACGTTTGGATGCTGGCTTTTGTATTCGTTCCATACGGCTTTTGCTGTTGCAAGCGAATGGTTTCCGTCGCCGACAGCAAACATGAAAGTTGTTTTTGAACCGTCGGTATTGTTTTCGGTGTTGTGTTCTGCAATTTTTTCAAGGCTTTTTGCAACGTGGTCAAAAAGCTTGTCGCCTTTAATTGCCCATGCCTTTGAATGTCCCGAATCAAGCATCAAATCGGTATCGTAAACAACTTCCGCGCCGGTTTCTTTTGCAAGCTTGCCGGTTTCTTCAATCAGACCGCGGTTAGGGTCGTTAACCAGAAGCATGATGTGCGGACTTTCAAGCGGCGCACCGCGTCTGATTTCCATGCGCGGCGGAATGCGCGATTCGATTGTCTGTTCCGTGGCGCGGATAAGTGCCTTTGAATACGGGCGCCATTCGTAGGTTTCAAGGTCGATTGCTGTAATTAAACCTTTGCGGGTACGGCCGTAAGCAGTCTGCCGTTCAAGGTAAACCATGCCTTCCAGAGGTTCTGCAAAAACGCCTTCGGCAAGATATTTCTGCATGTTAGAACGAATTGAAGAAAGGCGTTCTGCGCGGTCGTTGTCTTCAAGATAAACTTCTGGCAAAATGCAGTGCAGTGTAGAAGGTTTTCCTTCTGCCTGGTCGGCTACTTTTTTCCAGTATTCGCGGTTTTGGGTATATTGGTCACAAGCGATAACCGCCCAAGATTTTAAATCTGTGCCCTTTTTAGGAAGCAGAATCTGCGTTAAATTAACGCCGTATTGTGCAAAAGTTTCTTTGTAATTCATAATGTTTTTAATATAACCCAAATTACGTTTTTTATTCTATACTAAGTTTTATCTGGCTTTTCGTTTTAAAA
Organism: Treponemataceae bacterium; assembly: GCA_024402495.1. GTDB lineage: Bacteria > Spirochaetota > Spirochaetia > Treponematales > Treponemataceae > UBA1240. Next base: position 2,118 of record JAKSTR010000129.1, on the reverse strand, counting down.
GGGGGACGTGTGGATTTAAATATTTCTGCCGAACAGAAACAGCTGATGCAGTTTTCTCCGCAAATGCTTCAGTCGCTGAATATTCTGATGCTGCCCCAGCTTGATTTAAAAGAACGCATTTACGACGAAATTGAAAAGAACCCGGCGCTGGAAATTGCAAGGGAAAGCCGTACTTTTAAAGAAAAAACGGAAAAATCGCCGGAATATTCAAATTATTTCCGTTCCAGCGCCGCGCCGGATGCAGGCGACAATTTGTATCAGTTTCTGGAAAGCCGCCCGAACATGGAAGAAACCTTGCAGGAACATCTGCTGAACCAGCTGGCAGAAATTTCTTTGCCGCCAGTCGAAGAACAGATTTGCCGGCTTTTAATACAGAATCTTGACCAGCGCGGCTATCACCGCATTGCGCCAAAGGAACTTTTGCAAAGTGACCCGGTTACGGCTGGTGCTGACGACCGGATTTTGCAGAAAGCCCTGCAAATTGTTCAGGGCTTTGAACCTGCTGGCGTTTGCTGTGCTTCGCTAAAAGAAAGCCTGCTTGTGCAGGCTAAGGCAAAAGGCGGCGCGCCGGATTTTTTAATTGAACTTTTGCAAAGTGACTTTGATTTTAGCGGAAAAAACAGGCTTGGCGCGGTTCTTAAAGATTTTCCCCACCGCAGCCAGAAAGAATTTGACGAAGCTCTGGCTTTTGTGCGCCAGCTTGATCCTTTTCCGGCGCGTAATTTTTCCGGCGAACAAACCCGGTACGCCGTGCCCGATGTTTACATTTACGAACTTGATACCGACAGCACCGATATTTTTGAGCGTTTTGCGGTGGTTAGTGCAGACAAAGATTTGCCCCAGTTGCAGATTGCACCGTTTTTTACTGAACTTGCGGACGATTCTGCCGCTGGTTTTGCAAATTCTGATAATGCGGAAAATTCCGGGGCAAAAAGCACTGTAAATATTGAAGGAAACGGCGCGGATTTAAAATATTCTGCAAAAAATGCCGCATCTTCAAAAAGCGGTGCAAAAAACGCCCGGAATATTCCAAGAGACGCCACCAAAGATTTTGCTGTTCAAAAAATAAAGGAAGCCCAGACTTTTATAGACGCGCTTTCTCAGCGCAACAAAACTCTGCTGGCGGTAACAAAAGAAATTCTTTTATACCAAAAGGCGTTTTTTCTGGGCGTTTCGCCAGTGCCAAAACCAATGCGCCTGCAGGACGTAGCCGAAAAGCTTGACTTGCATTTAACCACGGTTTCGCGCGCGGTGGCTGGCAAATATTTGCAGTGTCCGCAGGGTTTTTTTGAATTCAAATATTTTTTTCAGAATGCGGCACTGGCAGGGGCTGGTGCGGAAAGCGCAAAAAAAACTGCAAAGTCCGGCATCACAGTTTCTGCTGCGGAAGAAAAAAATACTGCCGCCGTCAGCAAGGAAGCGGTAAAGCTTTTGATGCAGAAACTGCTTGAACAGGCGCAGGCGGAAGGCAAAAAGCTTTCCGATGAAAAACTTTCAAGGCTTTTAGCAGAACAGGGAATGCCGGTTTCGCGGCGCACGGTTGCAAAATACCGCGCCCAGCTTAATATCGCTTCGTCTTACGACCGGTAATTTTTCTGCAAGTAAAAAAAACTTGCAAAATACCGCATACCATTTATAATTTTTCTTGTTGAACGTTTGAACGCGCAAAACGCGTTTATTTTTAAGGAGGATTTTATGAACGTATCGATGAGCGCCGTTGGTTTTAATTTTGAAAAAGACCAGCAGGAACTGATTACAAAGAAATTAGACAGAATTAAATATGCTGAAGACTTGATTGTCGACCTTCTTGTTAAGGTAAAAGATGATAAAAAAATCATTTTTGATGTTACTGCAAACTTTCGCTGGGGCGCAGTAGCCCATGTTTCGGCAGAAGACTATGATTTTGCAGCAGCCCTGAACAAGGTTATGGATGTTCTTGACCAGAAGGTTAAGAAAGAAAAAGACAAGATTCAGGAAAAATAGTCTTTTTATTTAGCTTGAAAACAGGGCATTTTTCGTGCCCTGTTTTTTTTATTGTTTATGCCGAACCGTTAAAAATTGCAAAGCTGGCTTTAAAAGAGTCAGTGTGTACCGGTTCGGCGCGTTTTTATGCAACGC
>JAKSTR010000128.1 GCA_024402495.1 Treponemataceae bacterium | reverse complement strand
TTTCTAAAATCCTCAATTAAAATATAAAAGAGAATCTATCTAATATCAAAAACTTAATTTCTATAGTAAAATATGCCTAAAAAGCATAAGTGAAGTTTTTTTCTTCTTTATATAGCTGTATTTATAGCGGTTTATTTTTATCTGTAAATAAAAAACTATTCAAAGCTGTAAAGTTTTTAACTTCTAACTTAAAAACTTTACAGCTTTCGCAAATTATTATAAACTTCAAGTATGATAATCAGAAAAGAATTTCAAGAAACACTGCTTAAATGGCAGAACAAGAAAATCATCAAAGTTGTAACTGGAGTGCGAAGATGCGGAAAATCAACTCTGCTTCAAGAATTCCAGAAAACACTTCTATCTCAGGGAATTTCTCAGAATTGCATTCAGTCAATTAATCTTGATGTAATTGAAAACGAGCATCTTTATGACTATCACGAACTTTACAAACAGATAGCAGAAAATCTCGTTCCCAAAAAAATGAACTATGTTTTTCTTGATGAAATTCAGATGGTTCCAGAGTTTGAAAAAGCCATCAACAGTTTGTTTTTAAAAGACAACATCGACCTTTATATCACAGGTTCTAATGCCTATATGCTTTCTGGTGAAATTGCCACTCTATTGAGCGGCCGCTATATTGAAATAAAAATGCTGCCACTTTCATTTTCTGAATATTGTGAATTATGTTCTGAAATTTCAGGAATCAAAATTGAACCAAACAGAAAATCTTATAATCAGTTTGTGATGTTCGGCGGGTTTCCTTATATTCCAAACCTATTGAATGACAAAGAAATGATAAGGGATTATTTACGCGGCATCTATTCTACAATTGTTTTAAAAGACATTCTTCAACGTAAAAAAATTTCTGATTCTGATGTTCTTGAAAAAATCACAAAGTTCAGTCTTTCAAACATAGGCAATTTAACTTCCTGTAAAAAAGTGAGTGATACCTTGACCTCTGGAGGAAGAAAGACTGCCAGTGCAACTGTAGAAAACTGCTACACAGCCCTTACAGAAAGCTATCTGTTTTATAAAGCCACACGCTACGACATAAAAGGTAAAGAATTTTTAAAAAGCCTTGAAAAATATTATGCTGTTGATACTGGGCTGCATTATTTTATGCTTGGAAGCAAAACAGGCAACGAAGGTTTTATTCTTGAAAACATTGTCTATCTTGAATTATTACGCCGTGGTTATGAAGTGTATGTAGGTAAGTTTGGTGATATGGAAGTTGATTTTGTCGCAATAAAAAACGGACTGCCAGAATATTATCAGGTTTCTCTTTCCGTCACAAACGAAGAAACTCTGACCAGAGAATTGAAACCCTTAAAAGCAATAAGAGATTCCTATCCAAAATTCCTGATTACTCTGGATGAATGCAATGAAATATCTCATGACGGAATCAGGCAGATTTACGCATTGGACTGGATTTGTAACAAATTGTAAAGGAATGACATACAGGCAAAAAAAATGGAACTTAGGGTATTAAAATATTTTCTTACAATCGCAGGCGAACAGAATATTTCCAGGGCGGCGGATATAATTCATATTACACAGCCGACTCTTTCTCGGCAGATAAAGGAACTGGAAGATGAGCTTGGCGTGGAACTTTTTGATCGCAGCAAGCAGAACAGAAAATTTCTGCTTACCGATGAAGGAACAAGGTTCTACAATTATGCCCGGGAAATTGTGGATCTTTCTGAAAAAACAATTGAAGAGTTCAGGACAAATAATTCGGAACTTTATGGAAAGATTTACATTGGAGCAGGAGAAACTGCTTCGATTTCAACTGTGGCAAAGGCATTTTACAATATAAAGAAAAATCATCCGCGGCTTGAAATAAATCTTTTTTCGGCAGATGCATTTACCATTTCGGAACGGCTTGATAAGGGACTTTGCGATTTTGGCGTTTTTATTGGATATAACAATATTGAAAAATATAATCACCTGGTTCTTCCTCAAAAAAACATCTGGGGGCTTTTAACGCACAAAGACAATCCCTTTGCAAAATTAAAATCTATCAGGCGGGAAAATCTTCTGGAGCATTACGAACCTGTTATGATTTCCCAGCAGGCACAGTCAAAAAAAGAACTGATGGAATGGTTTGGCGGTTCTACTGAAAGTTTTAATTTAATTGGTACCTATAATCTTCTCTATAACGCTTCCATTTTTATAAAAGAAAATATCTGTTCAGCCCTTACTCTGGACGGAATTATCGATACTTCAAGTGAAAGTAATTTACGGTTTATTCCCCTTGAACCGCCGATTTACAGCGAGGTTGTGCTTGTCTGGAAAAAGGGAATGAAACTTTCTAAGCAGGCTCAAACTATGCTGGATGAAGTGAAGAAGAATTGCTAAATTTGGGGGAAGGGTAGTGCATTCCGGGGCGCTGTGTACCCGGCTGTACTTGGCTGCGTACCGCGATGCAGTTGCATGGCAGTTGTGCACCCCGGGGCGCAGAGGTGCAATTTTCCATAAAAGTGCAGGTTTGGCGTTTGTCTGCTTGAAAATTGACGCTTTTTTTTCTATATTAAACGCGTATGTGCAAAAAACTTTTTAAAAAAGGTGCAAATGAAACAAGGGCATTTGCTTAAAACTTAGCCATACATTTGAGGATACTAATGTACAAATCTTTTGGAACAAGTATGGAAAAAGAAGAAAAGGAAAAGAAAGGAGAAGCAGAAGCAAATGAACTTTCTTCCAAGTTCCTTAAAACCCGCCAGATAATTCTTTCCGGCGAAATCAACAAAGAACTTGCAGAAAAAATTGCCCGTCAGCTTTTGATTTTGGAAGCCGATTCTTCAGATCCAATCCGTCTTTTTATTGATTCACCTGGCGGAGATGCAGATGCCGGTTTTGCCATTTTTGACATGATTCGTTTTATAAATGCGCCGGTTTATACAATTGGCATGGGCTTGGTTGCAAGCGCAGCTTCAATTGTTCTTCTTGCTGCCCCGGCAGAACGCCGCCTTGCGCTGCCAAACAGCCGTTATCTTATTCACCAGCCGTTAAGCGGCATTCGCGGTGTTGCTACTGAAATTGAAATTCACGCTAAAGAACTTGAAAAAATGCGCGTAAAGATTAACGAACTTATTGCACAGGAAACCGGCAAAAACGTTGATCTGGTTAAAACCGATACCGAACGCGATTTTTGGCTTGATTCGGCAGAAGCAAAAGAATACGGTTTGGTCAGCAAAATTGTAACAAAACGGGCAGAAATCGCCTAAAAAAAGAGCATTTTATGGAATTTGAGCTTACATCAGAACTTATCAGCGAAATCGTTTTTTCTATGGAGAATCAAAAAGAGCTTTTTTTGCTCGATTCTGCCGGACCTGTTTTGGTTAAATCTTGTGATGTTCCGAATTCCGACCCGGACCGCTTTTATTCACTGCCGGTCTGGGATTCTTTGTGCGGCTTCAGATTGATGGAAAACTTTGTGCTTTCCGTTAAAAACGCCGTAATTCAAGAAAAACTGCGTGCCGTGCTTAAGTCGGGGCACGGGGTTTTTAGAAATTTTAAGAATGTTCTTAAAGAATATCCGGAAGCAGAACGCCTCTGGTTTTCGTTTAAAGAACATGAAATGAATCAGGTAATTTTAGACTGGTACAACAGCCTGCGGGAAATTTGGGGGCTGGAACAACTGGGAGCAGAACCTGAAGAATTTGAAGATTTGGTTTTTGATGATTTTTGTTTTAGAACTGCCGGTGAAAACGATTTGAATACTGCCCGGGAGCAGGAACTGGTAGTTTTTGATGAAATGAAAAACACTTTTGAACCGGAACTTGCTGCATTTCTGGCGCTTTTAAACGGTCAGCAGAAAAAGCTTGCCGATTTTAGCCGGCAGACCGCCCTTGTTTGCGAAACCGCTTCCGGCGATTTTGCAGGTTTTGCTTCTTTTGCACCATGTTTCGGGCTTTCTGAAAATTCGGTTTTGCTTTGTTCTTTGTTTGTCTTGCCGCGCTACCGCGGGCTTGGGCTTGGTAAAGAGCTTTTGCAGCAGTGCCTGAAGGCTGTAAAGCAGCAAAAAAAGCATTTTTTGTTTGCGCCTTGTGCCGGTGTTCCTGATTTTTTTGCCAAAACTTTGCCTTTAATGGGTTTTACAAAGCTTGGCTCCATTTATTTTTTAGATTTGTCTAAAACTATTTAATTTCCCTTTTTTGCGGAAGATTTTAAAAGAAATGACGTGCGGTTTTGCCGTATTTTGGTTGCGTCGCCAGTTGGGAGAAAAAAATGTCAAAGAAAGATTTTTCTGTTAATGCAGAAGCATTGGCTGCTTATTTGCAGGAAATTGTAAGCAAGGTTGAATCAGAAGAAGACCCTGACGAAATGAACGAGCTTAAAAAGATTTTTAAGCAGAATGTTCCGTTTGGCCGCCGTTCCTACGTGGCTGCCTATCTTGCAAAAATGCTTTCATCAAACAGCCGCGGTTTTCAGCGCAGGGAACGCCCGTCGCGTTATTCGCGCTACGAAAGAAACAATAACGTACACGGCAGCGATTTTGCAGAACGCAGCGAACGCCCGGTGCGTACAGACAGCCATCCGGTAGAAAGCATGGGCGTAAAACCGCCTGTTGCCCGCGCCGTAATTGCGCCTGAATTTGCCAAAACAGTATTTATCAGCATTGGACGCAATCGCCGCGTTTATGCCCGCGATTTAATTGCCTTGATTTCGCAGGGTGCAGGCGTTGAACGCGAACGCATTGGCGACATTAAGGTTTACGACAATTATTCTTTCATTACGCTTTTTGCCGAAGACGCAGACAAGGTAATTGAACTTTTGAACGGCTACGAATACCGCGGCAGAAAACTTACCGTTAGCTATTCGCGCAAAAAAGACGATATGCCGGAAAATGCCGGTGACGAAGCCGGAATGGCAGAAGATTCTTCAAGCGAAGAATA
>JAKSTR010000127.1 GCA_024402495.1 Treponemataceae bacterium | reverse complement strand
GTGCTTCTTGCTGGTCTCTTATTTCTGATTGTGTAAGCACGCGGAGGAGTTTTTGCTGGACAAAAACTCCTTCATGTTTATGAAGTCGGCTTATATTTTGAATTCCTGTACTTTGCCCGAAAGCTTGGAAACTATTTCGCTGTTTTTAACGGAAACTTCCATTGTACTTTTAAGGGCGCTGTCAATTGTTCCCATTGCAGTATTCAAATTGCTGGCTTCGTTTTGAATTTGCTTTGCCCCGGAAGAAACGTTTTCGGAATTGGTAATAAGCTGGTTCAAACTTTGCTGCATGCCAAGGCTTTCGTTTGAAATGGTGCTTGCAATTGAATTGATTTGCGTTACCAGATTCAGCGCATCGCCGGTTTTGCGCGCACTTTCTTCTGTTTCAGACTGGGTCTGTTCCGAAAGTTTTTTTACAATTTCTACCAGATTTTGAATTTTGGTTAAAAGCAGACCATATTCTTTGTTTAGGCCAACAATGGTTGAAATATTTTCTGTAATTGCGCTGATATTGTCTTCTGACTGACGAAGCTGCTCGCTTGAATCTTCTGAAAGCTTGCGGATTTCTTCTGCAACAACGGCAAAACCTTTACCGGCATCGCCTGCGTGTGCCGCTTCAATTGCGGCATTCATCGCAAGCAGGTTGGTCTGGCTTGCAATTGAACCGATTGCGTTGTTCACGTCGTGCAGTTTTTCAGTTTCTTCGGCACTGGTTTGAATATTGGAGTTGATTTCGTCCTGAATTTTTACGGCTTTTTCAAGGTTATCAAACAAATTGATGACGTGCAGCCTAACGTTTGCCGAATTTTCCGTTACCGAATTGGAATTCTGCGTCATTTCTTCTATAAAACGGGCGGTTTCTGCAATGCTGCCGCTTTGCGTTTCAATTAAATCAACAAGGTTTTTCATCGTTTCTACCGCCTGCAGCAGCGACTGTTTCTGGTTTTCGGCGTCCTGCATCTGCTTTACGGAAACGGCGGTAACTTTTTGGGTCTGGTCAAGACCGGTGGCGATAAGGTTTACGGAATTTTGGGTAAGCCTGTTAATCTGGTCTGCCGAATCGTGAATTTCGTCTGATGATGCGATGATTGAACGGATTAATTCGCCCAGGTTTCGGGTAAGTTTTGCCGTATTTTGTGCAAGCTGACCGATTTCGTCGTTCTGGCGGCTTTTAACTTGCACCTGGCTTGAAAAATCGCCCCTGCTTATCTGTTCAATTGCCGGTATAAGCGAACGGATTGATGACGTTATTTTGCGGATTATTAAAACCAGAAGAATGACGCCTGCAAACACAATTGCAATAAGAACCGGCAGAACTTTCATCATTTTGCTGCGCAGCTGGTTTGCAAAATTTGTCTTGCTTTGCACTGTTATTACTGCCCAGCTGTCAGAAGCGCCGTTTAACGCAACCGGCGAATAGCCTGCATAATACTGGGCGTTTTCAATTTCTACGCTCTGCATGCCGGTTTTTCCCTGCAAAACCAGATTTATAATGTTTTTAAGGCTGTCAGAAACTTCAATCGGCACTTCTTCCGTTGCAATATTGCCCTGGCTGTCTTTTAAAACGTTGCCGCTGCTGTCTTTTTTGCTTACGGTGCGGGTATTTTTGCGGAAGTTGTAAAGTTCTTCTATATAAGTAGTGTTCGGGTGGGCTACAACGCAGCCTTCGCCGTCAATAATAAAGCTGTAGCTGCCGGCTTTTTCGTTTGAATAGCTTGCAATCAGGTTTTGCAAATCGCTGAGTTTTATGTCTATGGCAAAAACGCCGCGCCACTGGTTCGCCTGATAGACAGGGAAAAATACTGACGTGCACGGCATGTTTGTTGCAATTGAATAATATGATTTTGAAATGAACGGTTTTTTGCTTTGTTCCATCTGGGTAAACCACCAGCGGTTTTTGCGGTTGCCCAGTGTTCCGCTGGAACGGCCTGTCTGTTCTCCGTTTTCATCCTGAGCGTAAATCAGTTCCATATAAGGATAGCGTTTGACAGCCTGTGCAAAAAACGGCGTCTGCTGTTCGGTTTGCATTGAAAAAACCGCGGGATTTTGCAGCATTTCTTCGGCGCTGGCATAGCAGCCGTTTAAAAAGTCGCCTACGATGTTGCTTATGTAATTTGCAGATTCAAAGTTGCGCTGCAAGCCGTCTTCTTCGTAAAAGGCTGCAAATACGTTAAAGAACAGAAAAGAAGATAATGCCACGATTGTAATTAGCAGAACCACTACCGGTACTGTAATCTGCTTTAAAAGACCTGAGACTTTCATAGTTTCCCCGCTTTGTTTGAAAAGTTTTGCACTATAGAAATTGTAGAAATAACAGCGATGTTAAAAATATGCATTAATTATAAATCCAAAATAGTTTTTTTACCAAACAAAAACTATAGTTTTACTATAAATTGTTCATAATATTGAAACTTATGAAGCATGACGGTTTGATAAACAGGTGTCTGGATGCATTTTTTCGCCTTGCAGATAAAAGCCCATGCTGATAAAATTAAATAAATCAATTCCATATAATAGCGAGGTTTTGAAAATGGATAAGTTTTTCAAACTGAAGGAAAACGGCACAACCGTTAAACGCGAAATTGTTGCCGGTATTACAACCTTTCTTGCAATGGCTTACATTCTTGCAGTAAACCCGGGTATGCTTGGCGAAACTGGAATGGGCTTTGGACCTGTGTTTACAGCCACAGCGATTGCTTCTGCAATTGCAACTCTGGTAATGGCATTTTGTGCCAACCTGCCAATCGGTCTTGCACCGGGTATGGGCTTAAATGCTTTCTTTACATACACAGTATGTTTCGGCATGGGCTGCACATGGCAGTTTGCATTAACAGCCGTTTTAATTGAAGGTATTATTTTCCTGGTTCTTTCAATTGTAGGAATCCGCGAAAAAATCATCGATGCTATTCCTGAAACACTTAAAAAAGCAGTTTCTGTTGGTATCGGTCTGTTTATCTGCTTGATTGGTCTTAACAATGCAGGCATCGTTTCCGGCGATACAGGAACAGTTATTGGTTTCGTTACTTTTAACGGTGCTACACCAGCCGCAATTGTTGGCATTATCGGTCTGATTCTTACAGTTATCCTTTACATCATGAAAGTACCTGGTTCAATTCTGATTGCCATCATCTTGACAACAATCATCGGTATTCCGTTTGGCGTAACAACCGTACCGGCTGGCTGGAAACCTTTCTCTATGCCGGAAGCACCGCATTTCTTCGCATTTGAATGGGCAAACATTCTTACCGTTAAATTTTTCGTTGTAATGTTCACATTCTTCTTTACCGACCTGTTCGATACAATCGGTACTTTGATGGGCGTTACACAGCAGGCTGGTCTTGTAAAAGACGGAAAAATTCCGCGTGCAAAACAGGCTTTGACAGCAGACTCAATTGGTACTATTGCCGGTGCCTGTCTTGGTACTTCTACCGTTACTTCGTTTGTAGAAAGTTCTTCTGGTGTTGCTGCTGGCGGACGCACAGGTTTGACAAGTGCCGTAACAGGCGTTATGTTCCTTCTTGCCCTGTTCCTTACACCGGTATTTGCATTGATTCCAAGCGCTGCAACTGCACCAGCCTTAATTTTTGTAGGCTTCCTGATGATGCAGCAGGTTGTTGACATTAACTTCAAGGATCCGACCGACGGCGTACCTGCTTTCATTACAATTATGGTAATGCCATTTGCATATTCAATTTCTAAAGGTATCGCTTACGGTATCATTTTCTACGTAATTGCAAAATGCGCAGGCAAAAAAGCAAAAGAAATTCCGGTAGTAACCTGGGTTTTGGCAGCAGTATTTGTATTAGACCTTATTTTTGAAGCCGTAAAATAAAGCTTGAAAAATAAAAGCTGACAGGTAAAGTTCAGCAAAGCCGAAAGGCTTAACAAAAAGCGGCAGCTGCAAAAAAAATACGGCAGCCGCTTTTTGTTTTTAAAATTGAAAAAATAAACGCTCCGCATATTAAAAATGCCTTTCATCGTCCGAATGTCTGGTTTATAAAAGCAAACGCACAAAACGCAAAAAAACTGTAAAGATTTCAACTATTTGCAGAAATGCCGCAATAATTAACTAGAAATATTTAAGCCGTTATGATAAAATTAGTTTTCGGTGAATTATATGTCTGATACAAAAGAAATCTTACCGAAAGGTTCTAAAGTTCTTATCATAGGCTCAGGTCCTATCGTTATTGGGCAGGCTTGCGAATTTGACTATTCGGGCACACAAGCTTGCAAAGCCCTCCGTGAACGCGGTTACAAAATTGTTCTGGTAAACTCAAACCCTGCTACAATTATGACAGACCCGGTAATGGCAGATGCTACTTACATCGAGCCGTTAAATGTTGAACGTTTAAGTCAGATTATTGAAAAAGAACGTCCGGATGCTCTTCTTCCAAACCTTGGCGGACAGACAGGTTTGAACTCGGCTATGGAACTGAACAAAGCTGGCGTTCTTGATAAATACGGCGTAAAAGTTATCGGTGTAAACCTTGACGCCATTGAACGTGGCGAAGACCGCGAAATCTTCAAGGAAACAATGAAAAACCTTGGAATTGATACTCCGCGTTCCGGAATCTGCCACACAGTTGAAGGTGCTGAAAAAATCGCCGAAGAAATCGGCTTCCCATTAGTTGTTCGTCCAGCTTACACAATGGGTGGACAGGGCGGTGGTTTCTGTTACAACGTTGAAGAACTCCGCACAATCGTTTCTAACGGTTTGGATCTTTCTATGACACATCAGTGTTTGATTGAAGAATCAATTCTTGGTTGGGAAGAACTTGAAGTTGAAGTTGTTCGCGACGCTAAGAATCAGATGATTGCAATCTGTTTTATTGAAAACATTGATGCTGTTGGTGTTCACACTGGTGACTCTTTCTGTTCAGCTCCATTCTTAACAATCGACAAAGCTTTGGAAGAAAGACTTAAGAAAGATGCTTTCAAGATTGTTG
>JAKSTR010000126.1 GCA_024402495.1 Treponemataceae bacterium | reverse complement strand
AAAAAAAGAAATTTTTTAGCACTTTTTGCGAAAAATTTTTAAGATTTTTTGTATTCGGGTTTTGAAAAAATGAAAAAAGCGCAAAACACAAACAAAATGCCTGCACATCACCAGTGAGTAATTACATTGGTGTAATCAAAAGCAACCAAACCGCATTCCTTGCAAATCCAGCCATTAAAGTCTGAACCCGTAAAGGCTTTTTGAGCAATCATAACATCGTCTTTGTCTTTAGGATTTAACGATAATTTATGCCGCGTCTTGTTAAAGGCAACAAGATTTCCTGTTTGAAGAAATCCCGGTTTCATTTCTTTCCCGCATTTCGGGCAATTCATTCCACACCTCCGCAAAATAGGATTATGATTAAAAGAATAATTATATAGCCCGAATGTCGAGTTTGAAATTTACACACAAGCAACCTTCAGGCAGACACTGCCACAAAAAAAGCGTTCGCCCTTCGGTCGTGACGAGTTTTTTTGTGGCAGCGCCTGCCTGCGATTGCTTTTTTATAAAATCATCCTACATTTTTCAGGCAAATATTTTAAACCCGAGGATTGGGCTAATTTCATAAACGATTGCTTATTTTTCAGGCTCAATTTTCCGGTTTTTTAAGAGTTCTTCTTTCAGCAATTTAATTTCTTTAAGAACAGATACCGTGCATCCGGCAATAAGCCCCGCAAGCAGAATCATTCCGCCATAAACCGGAAAAAGAAAAGATTCCGCTTCTCCGCCGCCAATAAGGCGCGACAAAAACTGCCAGACTGCACCGCAAGGCCACACGGTAAGCAGAAACATTCCTGCCATTGCTGCCAAAACTTTCTTCATTCCACACCTCCAAAGAAAATTATAAATTATGTTCCGCAAAAAGAAACCGAAAAAAATCCCGGCGCATTCTGCATTCTGCATTCTGCATTCCGCGACATAAAGCGCCATAAAGAGATTTTCCGAAACTTTCCGTCATGCCGGGCGTATCAGACTTTACGGGCTTAAGCCGGTGCCAGTTTATGAAGCTTGCTTGGGCATAAACCGGTACCTGTAAAAAAGCAGAAAGATATGATAAAAAACGCGGGTTTTGAAAAAATAAAAAAAGCGCGCCGCACAAAGACCAGCGGCTTTTGTACGCTTTTCCCCTTTCAATTTTTGCCGCTTTTATGTATTTTCAACGTATGACTAAAGACTTAACAACTGGCAAGCCTTTCGGGCTTATTTTCGGTTTTTCGGTGCCGCTGCTGTTTGGCTATCTTTTTCAGCAGTTTTACAACATTGTAGACACGGTTATCGTAGGACAGTTTTTGGGCAAGGAAGCGCTTGCCGCCGTTGGTTCTACCGGTTCGGTAAACTTTTTGATTATCGGGTTTTGTATTGGCGTGTGCAGCGGTTTTTCCGTGCCGGTTGCAAACAAGTTTGGCGCCAAAGACCTTGATACCATGCGCCGCCTGATTGGCAACGCCGCTGTTTTTTCTGCCGTTTTTTCGGTATTTTTTGCAATTCTTACCTATTTATTTTGCCGCCCGCTTTTGCGCCTTATGAACACGCCGCAAAACATTATTGAATACGCGTCGCTTTACATCGGCATTATCTTTTTGGGCATTCCGGTTGTATTTTTGTACAATCTGCTTGCCGGCATTCTGCGCGCAGTTGGAGACAGCCGCACACCGCTAATTTTTCTGATAATTTCTTCACTTTTAAATATTGCGCTGGACTTGCTTTTTATTGTTGTATTTAAGCTTGGCGTACGGGGCGCGGCGTTTGCTACGGTTATTGCCCAGGGAATTTCAGGAATTGCCTGCCTTTTTTACATTCTGGCAAAGTTTCCTGTTTTGCGCCTGAAACGCGGCGACTGGGCAATTAACCCGGAACTGCTTAAAAAGCTGGTCGGAACGGGTTTTCCTATGGGAATTCAATATTCAATTACGGCGATAGGCAGCGTTATTCTTGCCGCAGGCATAAACTCGCTTGGCAGCGACGCTGTTGCAGCACAGACAGCCGCCATAAAGGTAAGCATATTTTTCTGCTGCCCTTTTGACGCGCTTGGTACCTGCATGGCAACCTGGGCTGGACAGAACGCCGGAGCAGGCAAACTGCCGCGCATAAAACAGGGCGTATGGCAAAGCAGCATAATCGGCAGCGTTTATTCGGTGCTGGCTTTTGGCTGCATGTTCTTTTTTGGCAAAAACTTCGGGCTTCTGTTCCTTTCTGCGGAAGAAACAGTAATCCTTAAAATGGTTCACAATTTTTTAATTGCCAACTCAATAATGTACATTCCGCTGGCGCTGGTAAACATTCTGCGCTTTGCAATACAGGGCATGGGCTACAGCAAGCTTGCGGTTTTTGCAGGTTTATTTGAACTGATTGGACGAGCCGTTGCCGCGCTGGCACTTATTCCGGTATTCGGCTTTAACGGTGCCTGCGTTGCAAGCCCGATTGCATGGATTTTAGCCGATGCATTTTTAATACCGGCGTTCTTTTCGTGCTACAAGCGGCTGGAAATTAAGGAACTGAATTACCGCGCAGGCTGGGACGAAACCAGAGATTAAGAGCAAATCAACATACCTCGCCGCAAGCGCCGGGGTATTAAACAAGACTGTGCAAATAAAAATACAGTCGCCGGGCTTGCTTTCAGCATTTTATAAAAAACGCATACAGCCCTGACAAAGTGCAGGGCAATAACTTGAAATATTGCAGGAATTTTTATGGAAAAGAAACAGTGGTTTGAAAAAGAAAACTTTTGGCTGGAATACGGACCGATTATGTTTGACCCGCAGCGCTGGGCAGAAGCGGCAAAAGTTGCAGAAGATATTTGCAGGCTTGCAAACCTTAAAGCCGGAGATTCTTTACTGGATGCGTGCTGCGGACCGGGACGCGTAAGCCTTGAATTTGCACTTTTGGGGCTTGATGTAACCGGCGTTGACATTACCCAGCCCTTTTTAGACGCCGCCAAAGAATCTGCCGAGGACGAAGGCGTAAACCTGAATCTGATAAACTGCGATATGCGCACCTTTACAAGCGCCCAAAAGTTTGACGCGGCAGTAAATCTTTATACTTCCTTTGGTTACTGCGACACAGTTGAAGAAGATTTTGCAATTTTGCAGCGAATGTACGAAGCCTTAAAGCCCGGCGGAACATTCGTGCTAGAAAGTTTGGGGCGCGAAATTGCGGTGCGCGACTTTACCGAAGGCGAATGGTTTGAACGCGCCGGAAAAACCGTTTTAACCGAGTTTACCGCCGTAAACGACTGGCAGGGCTTGCGTTCGCACTGGATTTTGATTGACAACAAAACCGGCGAGCGCATTGACCATACTTTTGTACAGCGCCTGTATTCGGCAGTGGACATTAAGAAAATGCTTCTGGACTGCGGTTTTAAAACTGTAAATATCTGCGGCGATTTTGACCTTTCGCCATATGACCACAAGGCGCGCACCATGGTTCTGGTTGCAAAAAAATAACTTGCCCAGATGCAGAGAATGTATTTATTAAATTGAATGTTGTATACAAAAGGAAATTGTTTACGTTTTTTTTGGGTGTGCTTACAACGTTGGTAATTTGAGGTAATTCAAACAACACAGGTGGTGTAACCTTGTAAAGACGGCGTTTATCGCTATATAATGCAAGCATTAACGCAAATTAATTAAAATTAACTGAAATAAAAAAGGTTCTGCTTATGAAAAAAGTTTCCCTAACCTGTTCTGTATTTTTATTGCTTTCAATTATTGTTTTTGCTTCATTTGCCTTTTCCTGCGGAGGGGGTGGAGGTGGAATAGCTGCTGCCCGTGGCGGCAACAACGCCGGTAAAGGCGGCATTATTATGGGTAAAGGCAAGGGCGGCACTGGCGGAAGCGGTACTTTTGGAATTGGCAGTTCTTCTTACGGTTCAGGCGGTGCGTTTTTTGCTGCTTTTCCTGATTTGGCAGTTGATACCATTGATGTAACACTTGTTGTAAACGGCACGCCTTATGTTTTTAACGGCTTAACCAGAAATTCTTCAGCTGAAGGTATGCCTGAAATAAACTTTGGCGATACTGTAAGCGCAACCGCCGTGCTGAATATGCAGGACGGAACAACACGAAACACATCAATTGCGGCACAAACCATAACAGAAGATACGGTACTGACATTTGCAACCCCATACAAATTAACCTACGATATCACTAGCCCAGCCCCAGGTGCTTACAACATTATACCAAGTGCAGGAGAACTAAGCAGTGTCAGTGCACCTGATACTTTTTATTCTATTGCCGGGTGCAGTTTGAAAGAAATTGATATACAGGGTTATAGGGTTTTAAAATGGGTTCTTGCAGACGGTGTAACAGAGTTTGTTCCCGGTTCAACCAAAGGAGACGTAAGTATTAGACCTGTTTTTACAGTAAGATACGATTCTCCGGTATTGCCGTCATGTTCAACTTTGCCAATTTGCAGCCAGCAGGACTATACAGACCTTTTGACATATCATTCAAGTAAAACATTTGCAGGACAGACAATAAAACTTGAAACCAACGTAACTTCAAACAAAAGCATAGAGGTATTTGAAGGTACTTTTGACGGTAACGGCAAAACCGTAACACTAGCAATGACAGGTGGCAACGGCGGTTTGATTAACGATAACAAAGGTACAATTGAAAATACTAAATTTGCGGGTATGGTGACAGGCTATACAACAGGTTCGTATTCTGGTGCTGCATGTGGAAATAATAATACAGGAGCAACGGTAAAAAACTGTTCAAGTTCTGCAACTGTATCTACAGCAGGACGTTATGCAGGTGGTTTAGTAGGTGCTAATAATGGAACAATTACAGAGTGTTATACAAATAGTAATGTTTCGTCTACCGCAGATTTTCAGCCGATGTCTGGTGGTATTTGCGGTTGGAATTATGGTTCTATAGAGCATTGCTATAGTTCTAGTACTGTAACGTCAAATGGTATTGGTGCTGGTGGAATTGCAGGAAGAACAGGAGTAAGCGGAGCGAATACTTCGATATCCAACTGTTACAGCATAGCTTCTGTGTATGGCAGCCCCAAAGGAGGAGTTGTTGGTGGTATAACTAATTTCGGAGGTGGTTATACGACAACAGTGGTCGATGTCTGGTCATCAACTACTCCATTTTTGGGCGGAACTTTAGCTAGTTTAACAACTCTTTCTTCTGTAAATGACCTTGTTTCATCATATCCGTCAATTTGGCGTGCAGGTTCACCATATCCAACCCTTATAAATACGCCTTAATCATTCATGCAGCGCCGCATGGTTTTTACTATGCGGCTTTTTTTATATTAACATTTGTTAATAACGCCAAAAGACATTTTTTT
>JAKSTR010000125.1 GCA_024402495.1 Treponemataceae bacterium | reverse complement strand
CGCGGAACGTTCAATTTTTCAATTCTGTATTTTTTACAAAGTTTTTCTATTCTTCATTCTTAAAAAAATAAAAAACTTATGCTAAACTACAAAAATGCTACCCATTTTAATTGTGGATTCACAAGATACCGCCGCGGTAAACCTGCTGCAGCAAAATTCCGTGCCAACCGTACATTTGAAAAACGTAAACAGCGCCTGCGAATGGCTGCAAAAAAATGAATGCTCGCTTATTATCAGCGAAACTGCGTTTAACGACCACACCGGTTTTTATCTGGTACGTTTTTTGCGCCGCACTCTGGGCGACAAACTTACGCCGTTCATGTTTGTAAGCGACAAAAGGGCGGTAAAATGGCGCGTGCATGGTCTGCGCAGCGGCGCAAACGATTATCTTTGCAAGCCGTACAACCACGAAGAACTTCTGGCGCGAATAAAGGCGCATTTGCGCGTTGCCAAGCTGTTAAAAAATCCGCCGGTTAAAAAGAACGAGATTGACGAAACTTTCAGCGCGCTGCCGCCGTACACTTTTGGCGAATTTACTGTAAACTACCAGCAGTTTTCCCTTACACTGAACGGAAAACCAGTTTCCCTGACTCATCAGGAATTCAGGCTTTTGGCGTATCTGATTGCCCACAAAGATGTTGCCGTAAAAAAAGACGAGCTTCTGGACAGACTTTGGCAGTACGACATTTCCGTCGGGCTTCGCACAATTTATACGCACCTTTCGTGGCTGCGCGAAAAACTGAAATGCGAAACGAAGCCGGAAGGCTATATAAAAACCGTGCGGCAGGTGGGCTATATGTTTACCGAAGAACCATTTTAACCGCCTTGCAAAAGCAGCAATTTTTCCCTAATCTGTATCTGCGTTAAGCTTTTCCGCTTTTAAGAAAAGCCTTAATTTTTTACTTTTTCTACGGAGTTTATATGCGTATTCAGCTGGAAAATCTCCAAAAAACTTACCAGTCTGGTGCCGGCAGCATCTGCGCTGTCGACAATGTTTCTTTAGACATTCCTTCCAACATTATTTACGGAATTATCGGAAAAAGCGGCGCCGGCAAATCTTCTTTGGTGCGGCTTATCAGTTTGCTGGAACAGCCTGACAGCGGCGCTGTTTTATACGACGGCGAACGCGTGGACAATCTTTTTAAAGATGCACTTATTCAGCGCCGCCGCCGCACCGGCATGATTTTTCAGAATTTCAATCTTTTCAGCTCGCGGACAGCGGCAAAAAACATTGCCTACCCTTTGGAAATTTGCGGCACGCCTAAAAATATTATAAAAGACCGGGTTGAAGAAATGCTTGCCCTGGTTGATTTGGAAAACCGCGGCGGCGCAGCCGTCAGCACGCTTTCCGGCGGACAGAAGCAGCGCATTGCAATTGCCCGCGCCCTGGCGACCAAACCGGATATTCTGTTCTGCGACGAAGCAACTTCTGCGCTTGATCCGCAGACCACGCGCTCAATTCTGTCGCTTATAAAGCAGATTCAGCAGAAAATGAACCTTTCCGTTGTAATGATTACCCACCAGATGGAAGTTGTGCGCGATGCCTGTACCGAAGTTGCCGTTCTGGATAAAGGCAAGGTTGTAGAACAGGGCAGCGTTGAACGCATTTTCAGTCATCCGCAGTCTGAAGTAAGCAAAGACTTTTTGGCGCATCTTGCACCGAATGCTGCAAAAGCAAACAGCAGCATTGTGCGATGGTCTAACGAAGGCGGCAAATATACCCTGCGTTTTGAAGGTGCTAAAACCGGAGAACCTGTTTTAAGCCAAATCAGCCGCGAATGCAACGTAGATTTTAATATTCGCGCCGGCGGAATACAGCAATTGCAGCAAACAAGCGTTGGTACATTGGTAACAGACATTACCGGCTCTGCCGACAGTGTTGTACGGGCGATTCAAAGCCTTAAATCTAAAGGCGTTGTTGTGGAGGTTGAATAAATGAACGTTTCTCAAATTGTAAACCTTGTTGGTACTGCTTCGCTTCAAACTTTGCAGATGGTTTTTCTTTCAACCATATTTTCCCTTGTTCTGGGTTTTCCGCTGGGAATTTTGCTTTGCATTACAGATCCGCTTACAGGAATTACGCCCAAACCGGTGCTCAATCAGGTTTTAAGCCGCATCGTAAACGTCCTGCGCTCTTTTCCGTTCATCATTCTGATGATTCTGCTTTTTCCGCTTTCGCGCATTCTGGTGGGCACAAGCATCGGTACAACGGCAACAATCGTTCCGCTAAGTATTGCCGCCGCCCCGTTTGTTGCACGCATTATAGAAACTGCCCTTAAAGAAGTTGATCAGGGGCTTATTCAGGCAGCGCGGGCTATGGGCTCTACAAACTGGCAAATTATCGTAAAAGTCCTTATCCCCGAAAGTCTGCCGTCGCTGGTTTCGGGCATAACGCTTACAATCATCAACTTAATCGGTTATTCGGCAATGGCAGGCGCAATTGGCGGCGGCGGCTTGGGCGACCTTGCAATCCGTTACGGTTATCAGCGTTTCCGCAGCGACATTATGTTTTGGGCAGTAATCGTCATTCTGGTTTTAGTTGAAATAATTCAGCTTATCGGTACGAAAATAGCCAACAAATTAATGTCAAAACGCTAAAAAACCGCAAAGCAAACCCTAAACAGAAAAACAAAAACGGCGCAGAATATTATCTGTGCCGTTTCTGTTTTTAAACGTGATACGAATTACAAAATTCATTCTGCGCAGCATTACTGCATAATATTTTTATAGCATTTGCAGCTTTATTATAAGAAAAAACTATAACCACATATAAAAAAGACATATTGGACACATTTGAGATTTTTTAGTAAAGTTTTTTCAGATTTTGCAAGAAACGACACAAATTGCAAAACATTTCTTTACAAGTAGGAGAAAACAAATGAAAAGAACATTATCTATTGCACTCTTTGCACTTCTTTCACTTTCAGTTGCTTTTGCAGGCGGCAAAAAAGAAGCCGATTCTTCTGTTTTAACAGTTGGCGCAACACCAGAACCACACGCAGAAATGCTGAACCTTGTAGCCGCAGACCTTGCAGCACAGGGAATTACCTTGAAAGTTGTTGAATTTACCGATTACGTTACACCAAACGTTTCTGTAGAAAGCGGCGAAATTGATGCAAACTTCTTCCAGCACATTCCTTACATGGATTCTTTCAACGAAGAACGCAATTATCACCTGGTTAACGCCGGCGGCATTCACATTGAACCGATTGCGCTTTACTCTAAAAAAGTAAAAAGCCTTGCTTCTATCGCAGACGGTGCAACAATTGCCATTCCTAACGACCCTACCAACGAAGGCCGCGCACTTTTGCTTTTGCAGTCAGCAGGTTTAATCAGCCTTAAAGCAGACGCCGGTTTGACAGCAACTCCTCTTGATGTTGTTGCAAACAGCAAAAAACTGAAGTTTGTAGAAATTGAAGCAGCTTCGCTTCCGCGTGTTTTAAGCGATGTTGATCTGGCTGTTATCAACGGAAACTATGCAATTCCAGCCGGTCTGGTTGCAACCCGCGACGGTCTTTTTGTTGAAGGAAAAGATTCGCCATACGTAAATATCATTTCTGTTAAAGCCGGTAAAGAAAACGACCCTAAAGTTGTTGCTTTGGTAAAAGCTTTGCAGAGCGACAAAGTTAAAAACTGGGTACAAAACCGCTATCCAAACGGTGAAGTTGTTATTGCATTCTAATTGCAAAAACAACCGCTGTATATTGCAGTCATGACACGCTGCGCATAAAGCTTAAAGCTTGCCCGGCGTGTTTATAGTCTGCAATAAACCCTGAAAAATATAAAAGGCGCCCAATCTTTTTAGATACGGGCGCTTTTTGTTTTTCAGGGTTGCATAAAAAAACGTGGCAAATGATTATGATTTTTGCAATCAATCGCCACGTTTTTGCAGGCTGCCGGCAGAATGTATTTAATATCCCGGCGGCTTTTATTTTTCAATTATAAAGAAAAGTGGCTGCGCGGATAAATTATACGGCTTTGCTTGAACCCATGTAAAGCTGCATCAAAGAAACAAAATTAAAAAGCTGCTTGTAAACCGTAATCATCATCTTTTTAATATTCTGGTCGGCAGCGTGTTCAACTTCTTTCCAGTTGCCCATTACTTCCGGTTTCGGGCGGTCGTAATCTTCGATAAGCAATTTAAGATATTTGGCAAAAGCCACAATATTCTGCGCGCCCTGAGTTATCAAATTGCGGGCTTCGGTATTAATGTCTTTGCCGCCAATCATATTTTTGATTTTGTTGCCGCTTGCAATATATTCGCCGGCGGCTTCGTCCATGGCAACAATTTTAGAACCAAGTTCCATCAAATTATGAAAAGAATCCGACATACGCTGCGACTGCTCAATATCCGCCCATTTGCCGCGGATAAGCACCAGATCGGCAACTTCGCGCACGTCTTTTTTAAAATAGTCCATCAGAAAGGCTTTTAAATAATTCGCAGGCGCGCAAAACTTAAACATCGGCAGCGAACGCTTAGAAAGATATTCGTTGGAAGATTCGGTATAGCTTTTAAGCGAATTAATTTCAGTTTTGCCAAAAATGCTTTTCAAAAGCATATCGGACTTATTCGACGCCTTTTCTTTTTCAATTTTGCGCAAGGTGCTTTCTGCCTGACTGCGCACTTTTTCAATATAGGAATCTACGATTTTTTCTTTTGTAATTTTTATAACCGGCGCATATTCCGGAGTAGAAGCCGAATACGCGATAATCATTTCCAATATTCTGGAACTCCGCAATTCGCTGATGCGGTTTACGACGCGCGTCCACGGGTTAAGCTGAATGGTTTCAATCTGCTTGTATTCCTTTAAAAATTCAAGCATTTTGCCCCAGGCTTCTTTGCTTTGCAGCGGCCATGCGACAATGATAAAATCCTTCAAATCTTCAGTTATAAAATCAGCCCTGATTGTCTGGAAAGTAGGCGTTTTTTTAAAGTCGCGTTCCTGAAAACCGGGGTCGAACTTTTTAAGAAACATGAAAAAATCGAAAGAACAAAAGCTGATAAACGCCGTGGTCATAGAATAAAGCGCGTCAATTGTGCCCATGCGCTGGGTAGTGAAGTCGCTTGTAAAATCGGAAAGGTCTTTTTTTACGCGCTTGCTAAGGTCTGCAACGCTCATATTGTTTGCCGCCGCAATCAGCGCATCGTCGCTAAGGTTTTCCAGACATTCGCGCTGCCTGTCTGAAAGGGAATAATTTATGATTGCCGATTTAAAAGTCTGAATTGCCTGTTTGTTTTGAAAAATTGCCTGAGACGGCGCAATGACTTTGTAAATTTCGTAAAAATATTTTGCAAGGCTTGGCAAAACCTGATTTGTAGAAGTTTTATAAAATTTGTATCTTGCCTTGCTGATGTCTTTGGCTAATATGCGCAAAGCGCGCTTTTTCTGCGCTTCGGGGTCGTTTGACCCAAAAAGAGCGGCAAAAAATCCGCCGGAACTGTTATTCGTGTTTTTAGATGAAGTAGCCATACAAAAATTATCGACAATAAATAATTAGAAGTCAATATTTTTGTTTTTCAAATTTAACGTACTTTTTATGCGTTTCTGCACTTATATA
>JAKSTR010000124.1 GCA_024402495.1 Treponemataceae bacterium | reverse complement strand
TTATAATTTCACCATGAAAAATAACGGAAATGCTGTGCTGAAAGCCAGCGTTGGTATGGCGCTGGTAGATTCGCTGCCGGTGGTGTTTTTTGCCGTAAGCGGAATTATGCTGGCTCTGATTTGCAAAAATATGCTTTTTACGACAGGAATTGTTTTGTGCGTTTGCGCAGGTTTGGGAAAAGTTTTGTGGAAACTTCTGCTTGCCATTTGCAAAAAAAAATGCTGTGTTTTTAACCCGGCAGTTTAAGTTTTTAATGCCAGCCGGATTTTTGTTGATTTTGATTTATATTTGCCTTAATTTTGGCGTTATTGAATGGCGCGCTGTTTTCGCCGCCATCCGTTCAATGCCGTCAGTCGTGTTTTTTGCAGTTTGCGCAGTTTTAATGCTGGTAATGTTTGTTCTGGGTTTCAGCCTGAACCAGAATTCTGCAAAGGCAAACTGGGCAGAACAGATTATAAACACTTTTGCCCAAATTTCTTTTTTGGCGGCGCTGCTGCCACTGGTAAAATAATGAACGAAGAATTGAAAAACCGATTGATTTTTCTTGCTGAAAAATATGAAACGCCGGATTTTGTAAACGATGACCCAAGCCGGGTTTTGCGCCGATACGGCACCCTGAAAGATACCGAACTTGCGGCATTTTGTGCCGCGATGCTTGCTTTTGGTCAGCGGCAGCAGTTTTTGCAGAAATGCGAAATTATTTTTGCCGCCGCAGATAATGCCGGCGGTTTTTACGAATGGATAAAAATCCGCGCATATCAGGAGCTTTTTAATGATTCGCCCAAAAAGTTTTACAGATTTTATTCTTATGCCGATATGCGGGCTTTGTTTGACCGCATGCACGCAATAATTGAAGAAAGCGGCACGCTGGAAGAATATTATAAAAAAATGCTTGCCCAAACCGGCGGCGATTATGCTTTTGCCCTTAGCCAGTGTTTTGCCGGGTGCAAGATTGTGCCGCAAGGCAAAAACTGCGCCAACAAACGCCTGTGGATGTATCTGCGCTGGATGGTTCGCACCGGTTCCTGCGTAGACTTGGGCTGCTGGAGCTGGCTAAATCCGGCAAACCTGCTTATACCTTTGGATACCCACGTTTTAAGCCAAAGCCAAAAGCTTGGTCTTTTGCCGCCAGACGCCGGTGCTACCAGAAAAAGCGCCGTTCTGCTTACCAGCCAGCTTGCAGAAATCTGGCAAAACGACCCGGCAAAAGGCGATTTTGCACTTTTCGGTTTGGGCGTAGACAAAACTGAAAAAACTGGCAGCGGTTTGGGCGGTGACGGCGGCGGTTTATAAGCTTTTTTCTATGCGCTGTACGATTTGCTTTATGTCTTCAATCTGTATGCCGGAATAGTTTATCACAAAAGCGGCTTGATTTTTAGCGTCCGGGGCGGCGCCTGCTTTTGGCAAACTGAAAAAATCTGACGAATCGCTGCTGCTGTAAAAATATTCCTGCAAAAGTTTTGCATTTATGCCGTTTTGCGCCAAATCTTCTTTTAGCTGGCTGGCACTTTTGCCGCTTTTTATGTTCAGCAAAAAATGCAGCCCGGAGTTTTCTTCTAAAATTTCAATCTGGCTTTTAATTTTGCTGTTCTGCAATTCTGCAATTAAAAAGTTGCGAACCGAACGGTAATAATTTTTCATTTTTATAACGTGCCGGCTAAAAAAGCCCTGATTTATGAAGCTTGCAAGTGTAAACTGTTCAACTGCGCTGACCGTGCTTGAATAAAAATTTAGGTTTTGCTTAAAAAGCGCCAGAAGCGGTTTGGGCAAAACCATGTAGCTTATGCGGAAAGACGGCGCGAGGCTTTTTGTAAAAGTGTTCATGTAAATTACGCGGCTGTTTCTGTCGGTAACAAAAAGCGGTTCAATCGGGCGGCTCATAAAGCGGAACTCGCTGTCGTAGTCGTCTTCGATTATGTAGCGGCTGGGCGCAGCGCTTGCCCATGCCAGCAGTTCAAGGCGGCGCTTGATTGGCATTACAATACCGGTAGGAAAATGGTGCGACGGCGTAACGTGCACCGTCCGGGCATTGGATTTTTCCAGCTGGTTAATTAAAATGCCGCTTTTATCGATGTTTATTGCCGCGCATTTTGCGCCCAGACTTGTAAAAACTTTGTAAATCTTGTGGTAACCGGGATTTTCTACCGCGTAAATATGGTTTGTTCCCAGAAGCTGCAAAATGAAATTGTACAAAATCTCACTTCCGGCACCAATTATTATCTGGTCGTAATCGGCTTCAATATTCCTGAAACTTTTTAAGTGCTGGCAAATTGCCTGCCGCAGTGCCGGGCAGCCCTGCATGTTTTGGGTGGCTAAAAGCTGGCTGCTTTGCCGGGTTAAAACCTGCTTGGTAACTTTTGCCCATGTATTGAATGGAAATTTGTTCGCGGCGATTGCGTTTTTTGTAAAATCTGCAAAAAAACTTTGCGTTTGTGCAGGATTTCCTGTTTTTTCTGTATTTTCTTCTGAAACTGGTATGATGGCGGCGCTTTGTTTTTCTGCAATTTCGCCTGCGGCATTAAATTCTTCTACAAAAAAGCCTTTTTTTTCTATTGAATAAATGTAGCCTTCCGCAATCAGGTTGTCGTAGGCGTTTTCTATTGTAATAACGCTTACGCCCAGATGCTGGGCAAGGCTGCGTTTGCTTGGCAAATGTTCGCCGGGTTTAAGCGTGCCGTCAAGAATCTGCTGCTTTAAGCTTTGATACAAAAAACCGGTCAGGCTTAAATTTCCCCGTTTAGAAAAATCAATGGTAATCATCGCCTATATTATAATTTTTTTACGCTGATTGTCGAGTTTGATAAAAAAAGCCGGAAACGAAAGAAAATCGTGCTTAAAATCTTTCGTTTCCGGCTTTATTCAGGTTAAGGCTGAAAAAAAATACGTTTGCCTGCGCCGTATTTTTTATGTCTTCATCGCGGTTCGTTCATTCAATACCCTGTTTCTGCTTGTATTTTTCGCCTTCCTGCAAAATGGAAGTGTGCTTTTTGTTGTATTCGTAAAGCGAAATATTTTGGGCGTTCTGGTCTGCAATAAGCTGCAAATAGGTGCTGTCTGGCGCAATTTCAAATGCGCGCTGCAAAATACGGGCGCTTTCTTCTTTTTCGCCCTGTTCAAATAAAATCTGGGAATAATCGATTAAGGCAAAGTAAAGTTCCGGTTCTGTTTTGGCGCAGTCTACAGCCTGGGCAAAAAGCTGGGCGGTTTTTGTTTTGGAACCGCCAAAAAGACCGGGCACGTGGTAGTACCATTTGCCCATGTTTATCATGCCCGGCGAAAATTTTTCGTCTTTTTGCAGGCTTTTTTCGTATTGCGGTTTTACGGAAAGACCGTAGCGTATTACGTCGCCCAGCGAAAAACTCATGTAATATGAAATTATGTCGCCGTAGGTAAGGCAAAGATATTTGTTGATGTTTTCGCTGCCGGCGGATTTTACGAATTTTTCAATTTTTTTACGCTGGTCTCCGAATGTTTTGCGTTCTTCTTTTTTTTCGCCCGGAAAACCGCCGATACAGTTATAGCGTTCCATAATTAAAAGGTTTTCTATAACAAGCTGTTCGTCTTCCGGTAAAGATGCAATTTCTTCGGCGTTGGCTGTTTCAAAATCTTCGTAAAGTTGCAGCGTTTCTTCGCTTTTAGAAGTAATGCTGGTGTTAAACCGAAGAAGCCAGAGCTTGTCGATTAGTTCCTGTCCGTTTTGCGATAAATCGCTGGCGGCAAACATTTGTGCAGGCAGTAAAGCGCACATTAAAATAAAAAGCATTTTAAAATTAATATTTTTCATACAGAGTAAAATAACCGGACAGGGGGAAAGGTAACGCGCGTACTGTTTTTTTTATTCGTGCGGAGGGTTTAATACCCCGACGCTTGCGTCGTAACAAGGGGAATTAAACCCGACAGCAACTACTTATTAAGAACAACATACCTCGCTGCTTGCGGCGAGGTTGTTGATTGGCACACCAGTGCCGGTTTGTAAAACTTCACTGGTGTACGGTTTTGTTTGCTAAAAATTTTCAATCGTAGTAATCGTATGCGCCTTCTACTGCGTGAATAAGGTCTACAATAAGCGAATTGTACGGGGTTGGCACGCCGTAAAGTTTTGCCTGTTCTACAATTGCGCCGTTAATTGCATCAATTTCCATGCGCACGCGGCGCTTTCTGTCCTGATACATTGAAGAATATCCGTCGCCTGCGTCTACGCAAACTTTCCGTACCATTTCAAGGGCTTCGCGCCTGTCAAAATAAGTGCCGTCGGCTTCTGCAACTTCTACGGCTTCGTAAATCAGCCGCTTGGCAAAGTCCCACGCATATTTGTTTTTTATCATATAGCCAATCGGGGTTTGAATAAGGGCTGTAAAAGTATTAACCGAAAGGTTTACAAAAAGCTTGCTCCAGATAATGCGCTGAATGTCGTCCGTTTCTTCTACTTCAAAACCGCAGTCGCGCAAAACGGCGGCAATTTTGTCCAGATTTTCTTTCTGGTTGTAGTTGCTGCCAATGGTTGTGGCACCGCAGCCAGCGTGCCGGCTTACGCCGTTGCCAAGATTTACGGCGTTATGCTTGCTTGTTCCTATAATTATGTTTTCTTTCTGAACGAACTGTGCAATTTTGCGGTCGTTGCCTGCGCCGTTTTGCAGTGTCATTACCAAAGTTTCCGTGCCGAAAAGCATTTTGTTCATTTTAAGGGCGTCTTCTGTAAAAGTAGATTTTACAAAAACAATTACCAGATCAAATTTTTCGGCACATTCGCCGCTTACGCAGGCTTTTACGTTTTCGTATGTGGTCTGCTTGCCGTTAAGGTCTTCAATTGTAATGCCTTTCTGGTTAATGGAATCAACCTGTGGTTGAAAAGAATCAATCATGGTTACCTGATTTTTGGTACTTAAAAACGCGCCGTACAAACAGCCCATTGCACCTGCACCAATAATTGCAATTTTCATTTGCTTTGCTTCCTTTTGAAAAAACTGCGGCATTTAACCGTTGTATAAAAATCATTTTAGCACCAAACAAATGTTGTGGCGCATTTTGTAAAAACTTTTACATTCAAAAATTATTGCACGCCATTCTTAAGAAGAATTGTAAAAATCGGTTTTTCTTTGTTGCCAGCAGAAGTTTTTAAAACTTCCTGATGTTTTCGGCAAAACTCCCTGATGTTTTTGACAAAACTCCCTGATGTTTTTGACAAAACTCCCTGATGTTTTTGACAAAACTCCTTGATGTTTTTGACAAAACTCCTTGATGTTTTTGGCAAAACGCACGGTAGTTTCATGCAAAACGCACGGTAGTTTCACACAAAACGCACGGTAGTTTCATGCAAAACGCACGGTAGTTTCACACAAAACGCACGGTCGTTTCACGCAAAACGCACGGTCGTTTCACGCAAAACGCACGGTAGTTTCATACAAAACGCACGGTAGTTTCATGCAAAACGCACAGTCGTTTCATGCAAAACGCACAGTCGTTTCATGCAAAACGCACGGTAGTTTTGAGGGTTGATTCTGAAGTTTCACAATTGCCGCCGGGGTTCATCGTTTTTCTGCTGTTCTACTATGCGTAGGTTTGCGCGCCGCCTGCAAAAC
>JAKSTR010000123.1 GCA_024402495.1 Treponemataceae bacterium | reverse complement strand
GGCGACAGCATTGAAGAAGCGCTGATAAAGCATATTAAGGAAGTGCTGGAAGCAGAAAAAGGCGGAGCTATTGAAAGCGCGTAAAAATACGTATAAACGGGCTGTGCTTAAAATAAGTGCAGCCCGTTTTGTTTTGCATAGGAAATAGTGGAAAAATATAAAAAACGTAAGTATTGACACTATATTTAGTGTTGTTTGACTTTATGATAATTATTATTTATGATATAATAATTAATAAAAAGATGGATTTTGACCGTATATTTTAATGGAGGTGATGCCTATGGACATAAAAAAAGCTATTTAGAATTATGGCGTAATTCTAAATAGCGAAGAAAAAATATAAGTAAAAAGCGGTTTAGCTTTTCATTATGCAGAATTAGTCTAAGCCCTTTTTACTTTTTTATCAACAAATTTCCTCACTAAACTAAATTATTTTTAGGAGAAATTTAAATGCTTAAATTTTTATCTATATTAGATAAAGGAGTAAATGATGGGAAGTTATGCTTCTTATAATGCTGTATCCGGCGAATTTTCAAAATATTATTATCAAACTGTAGCTGCATTAAATGATTTGAATGTTAAAATTGTAACGCTAGCTCCAAATGAAAAGCAAAATAAACCGATAGAAATAGCGCACAGTGCCAATTCAAAATATGCTGTAATAAATAACGAAAAGCAGCTTACGCAAATTAATGTATTTGATGAGAATAAAAAGAAAATTTTGCAGATTGACCTTAATCATGTACACGTAAAATTGAAAGAACATGTTCATATTTTTGGTAAAAATGATAAGTATCATCCGCCGAAAGACCAGTACAGACCATTAAATGAAGAGGAAGAAAACATGGTTAAAAGAATTAGGGAGATTGTAAAAGGATTATGAACGAACAGGAAAGACTTTACCTGCAGAATAAAAATCTTGAAGAAGGAAAAATTCTTTATCTTTCTGTGGAAGACTTTTATAAGGATTGTACAACAGGAATTGAGTTTCCGTATAAAGAGCACAATTATCTTATAGAGTTTGATGACCCTTTTACTGGTACAGGTGTATGCCGTATACATGTAAATGATGATGACTGTGATACATCTTATTTTGATTCAACGAAATGTATGGAGTTTAATAATCTTGAAGAACTTGTGCATAACTACAAAATAGGGTTAAAAACTTTAGCGGAAATTATTTGCGATGATAACGGTATAAGTAGAAGTGTTTTGCCGGTACACAGAGATGAAAAAAAGCAGCTAGCTTTGTTTGGAGAAATTGATAATGAACTGCAAGGTTGAAAAGCTGCCAAATGAAATATGGTGGGAAAACATTGCAAGTTTTAAGTTTGTTATTCCATGGATTGTTAAGCAAAAAATTGATTTAACAGACAAGCAGTTTGTTTTAATTGATGAAATTTCTAAAATCCCTGTAAACAGACGCAAGAATTATATTGTGCTGTTTTTTGCCCCTGATAGTGTATTAAAACCTTATTATTTCAATTTGCAGACAAATGAAAACCTGATAAAAAGGCTGCGTTCTTTTTATGCAGTAGGTGGTCTCGATTTTTCAACTTATCCTGATATAGATGATAACGAGAACATTTGTGCAATAAAAAAGAACAGAAGATTTTGTGTATTCAATCAAAAAATTGGAAATTATTGTATATACAATGCAGTATGGACGACAGAAAAAAGTTTTGATATTGCTTTTTCAAATATTGAAGCTGGTTCTGTTATATTGGTTAATACTATTCGTCTGCAAATGGAGTATCTGCACCTGTTTGAAATTGGTTTTGAAGAATTGAAAAAACGTGTGAAGCCTTCTTTGATTCTTGTTTATGGAAAAAAACTGGATTGTTTTGATGAAGATATTAAAACTGGTTTGGTTAAAATAATTCCTGACAGAAGACAGCAGGCTATACAGCGTTATGAAGAAAACCAAGGGTTAATTGAATTAAAGCTGGCTTAAGCAGACCCCGGAGAAATCCGGGGCTTTTTTTTGCATTTTGGGGTTAGTAAATAATTGTTTACTGGTTTGGGCTGGTTATGCGTTGGTTTGCTAACGTGGGGCAGTTTATTTTTTTACTGCGCCGGTTAGCTGGTATTGGTGTAGATTCTGTTTTATGAAAGAACGGCTTTTGTTTGCAGAATTGATTGATTATGGTTTTTTGCTGGACGGCAATTTTTTTGCCCTGTGGCTGAGCAATGATGCCTTGCGGTTTGGCAGGAAAGGGTATTTTGTAGAAGGTTCTGTTTGTGGTGGTGATGTAAGCCGTTTTGTGGAATGTGATGATGACTTGACTGGTTCTGTCAGTTTCAGGCTTGAAAGGAATCTGTTTAATTTTCTTGTTCTGCTTAATGGCGGTTTGCGGGCTGAGTTTGATTTTTTGATTAAGCGCAGTGAAGAAAGGCTGTGCGCTAAAAATATAAATGTAAAAAAAGTTTTGATAAGCGGCAAAAACGGTATGCCGGTTTTTGTTAAGTTCTTTCCTTCTTTTAATAAGCACAGTTATTTAAGCAGTTTTGACAGCTTGCCTTTTTGCATTAAACGGCAGCCGACAGGCGGAGAAAAGCCCTTTATTTTCAATGCCGGTTTGATGCGTGCAGGATTTAGGGGCAGCGGTGTTCTGCCTGTGGTTTGTTCTTTTGCCCTTAGCGTTGTAAACGACGGTTTTTGCAGAATAAGTTTAAGGCTGGATTTTGTTCTGTTCAGGGAATGGAAGGAAAACATTGAAAGGCTTGAAGAGCTGTTTCTGCCCCTTTGTGCTGACGGCAGTGCAGGCATTTGTTTGAAAGGCTTAAAGCTGACCAGCGTGGTGAAGCCTGTAAAGAATGAGGGTGTTTTGTTTGGCTGTGCTTTTTTTAGTGCGGCTGGCTGGGGTTTGGCATGAAGTTTTTTGCAATTGATGAAGATTTGGAAAAGCTGTGCCGGGATAAGTTTGTAAAGACTTTTGTGCGCCTGCGTATTGGGGATGTTTGGATTGATGATTTTGACATTTTGAAATGCAGGTTTTTTAGCGAAAAGACCAGTGCCGGGGGTGTAGAAAACCGTGGCTGGGTTGTGATTGATGATGAGTTTTTTGAATATACGAAGATTGCAGAAAGGGAAGGCTGGAAAAGCGGCACTGGGGTTGATGTGTTTTTTTGCTTTGGCGAGCAGAAAAATGCTTTTTTGCGCTTTTGCCTTTTTGCGGATAAGGAAGGATTCAGGTTTGAAAGCCGGGGCTGTAAGCGTGTTTTGACTGTTAATTTGTGCGATTACAGCCTGTTTATGAAAAGCATATTTAATCAGCGTGACTGGACGAATGAAAATACTTTTGTGCACTGCAAGGTTTGCAGTAATGATGATGCAGAAAACAGCCTTGTTCACCTGCTGGCTAAAAGGTGCGGTTTTGCGCCGGAAGATGTTGAATGTGAAAATATCGATTTGCCTGTGAACTATGTAAAACTGCGCTACAGTGCGTGGGAAGAACTGTGCGAACTGGCTTTGTGCTATGGGGCGCATTTGGAATGCACTTTTGACAAGCCTTTGTGTTTTGTAAAAAGTCCGTACCGTGAAGAATGGAACTTTGATTTGGCGAATGAAGATGCGGAAGATGAAGCGTATTTAATAGAAGAAAATGACGTGTTTTTGTGGAGCGAGTGGGAAGATGCCGGATATTTTGCCAATGTGCTGAGGGTTAAGTTTACTGAATATGTGAACATTACCCGGCAGGTTATCTGGAACTATGACGACAGCCCGGCTTGGTACGATGAAAATATGCGGCTGGTTTTTCCTTTTGCCGATGACAGCCGGTTTATTTGCCGGAACGGTTACAAGGCATATTTTAAGGGCGAAGACACTTTTGGCGAGGTGAGGAGCATTATTTATGCTGAAAATGTTGACGACCGGGAAACTTTTGAAAGGAATCTGGTTTATGAGCCTGTTACTGAGGGTGCAAGGCTTGTGGTGGAAGATTACAACGAGAAGAAATATAAAAATCATGCCGTGCTGAAGCTTGTGCCGGAAGGTAAGCTGAAGCTTTTCCGCTGTTTGATTTATGGCAGCGGTATTGGTGAAGTGCCTAATGTGTGCTGTTTTTTGAATGATGAGGAAAGCATAAGGGTGCACGGTATGGTTTGCCGGGATTTTACCAGCAGGTATTTTGCCAGCATCAATTTTGAGGGGCTGCCTTTTTACGTGAGGCGTACAAGGGATTTGCTTGATTTTTATAAATACAAAAAGAAACGGGTGCGGATTAAGAGTTTTCTGGCTCTGGTCAATGCAAGGGTTGGCGCCTGCATCTGCTATAAGGGGGAAAGGCTGAGGATTGAAAGGATTGTTTTTGGCTATGAAAAGTTTGGTGCGGTTAACACTGAATTGGTATGTATCGGGCATTTGCAGAATGGGGGTGTGGTGAATGACGGTTGAAGAAAAGCTTGTTGAAATGGTAAACGGCCTTGCTGTGGAGCTGGCAGAGTTTAGGGCTGAGATGAAGGAGTTTAAAAAGAGCGTGGGTGATGATGTTTCGCTTCTTTCTAAAAATCAGTTTGCCTGCCAGCTGAACCCGGCTGTGTGTTCTACTGCACGCAGGCTTGATGACCACATTAAGGGTGACGGCAGTAAGGTGAACAAGGTTTGCACTTTGGTTGCCTGTGTGGTTAGCGTGCTTAGTTTTCTGCTGGTTATATGTACAAGAATTTTTGATAAATAGGCAGGTGGTGTTGAAGGATAACAGTTATTTTGACAAGGCTAAGATTAGGCTGATTTTTGAAACAGAAAAGGAGTTTACTGCCGGTTTAAGTGAGGGTGACAGGTTTGCCTATTATATGAGCAGGCTAAATTTTGTTAAGTACAGCCTTGGTAAGGAAAACCGGCTGATGAGTGACTGTTCGGGTTCGGTTTGTTTGGGGCTGCTTTTGGCAACCGGGTGCAGTATCAGGGTTACGGCTGATTATCTGTACAGGAAGTTTTTTACTGAAAAGACAGGCGGTGAGGGCGACATTAAGGCGGCTTTTTTTATTAGTGCCTATAACCAGAATTTGGGCGGTTCGTTTTATAAGGCCGGGGTTGTTAGCCATGTGGCTGGTTTTGCCGGTAAGGATGTGGTGCTGAACTGTGTTGAGCCAAGGGCGTATTTGCGCAGTTTTAGCGGAATGATTAAGGACTATGCAGACCGGGGTTTTATTTGCGAGGTGCGGTATTTGAACCGCAGGGCTTTGCAGGAAGCCAGTGACTTGAACCACGATTTGTTTGGTGCTGATGATGAGTTTTTGTATTACAGGGATTTGATGACTGAAAACAGGAAGGGGATTGTTTATGAAGAAAAGGTTTAATGCTTTGGTTTGCAAGCTTTTGAGTGTGAAGTTTGTAATTTTTCTTGCGGCTACGGCTATGCGCATGTGGGGTTTTATTGGCTGTTCTGAATGGCTGTGGATTAGCCTGATTGTGGTTGCCGGGCGTGAGGGTGAAAAGTGTTTGAAGATGCTTATTGAAAACGGCGGTTTAAGGGGGATTTTGTTCCGCGGTTGTGAAGAGGCTGCCGGTGTTGAAAAGGCAAAGGGGAAGAAATGAAAAAGATTGTGAAGCAGAGATGGTGTTATGTTTGCAGGCGTGCAAGGCTGGCTGTGATTAAAAGCGGTAAGTTTTGCAGGCGTTATTTGTGGTG
>JAKSTR010000122.1 GCA_024402495.1 Treponemataceae bacterium | reverse complement strand
TAAAGGCGAACAAAAAAATAAACTTGCAAACGCCAGAAACCTGCTTGCCATGAAGCTCGGAACCAACGAACAGATAGCCCAGGCAGTGGATTTGCCGCTGGAAACAGTAGAAGATCTGGCAAAGCAGCTGTAGTCTGTTGATGCAGTTTCTGCTGATAACAGCTGATTTATAAGACTGCTCCGTATTATTAAACTGCAAATATATCATCATTCAGGCGCATATTTTACGGGTGTGCCGTTTGTTTTGCTGGAAAAATAAAAAAGGGTACGCTTGCCGTAACGTACCCTTTGGTTTCCTTCAATAAATAAATTATTCTACTATTCAACTATTCTACTATAACGGCGGTACCGCTTGCGGTAACCATTAGCATGCCGTTGTCAGCGCCCAAAACTTCGTAATCAATATCTACGCCAATAACGGCATTTGCACCAAGATTTTGGGCGCGCTGCTGCATTTCTTCAATTGCGTTTTCGCGCGCTTTTATCAGTTCGTTTTCGTAGCTGCCGGAACGACCGCCAAAAAAGTTTCTTAAACCGGCGGTAAAGTCTTTTAAAAAGTTCACGCCCGAAACAACTTCGCCAAAAACAATGCCTTTATAGGCAACAACTTTTTTTCCTTCAATGCTTGGTGTGGTGGTAACAATCATTATTTTCCTCGTTTTTTTCTTCTATAAATGTAGCTAAATATAGTTTTTTTCGTACTGTTTGCGCCGATATTTTCAGCCTTTATCTTTCAATGTAAAAGCCGCTATTTGGTTGCGCCGGTGTGCCTGCATATTGCTTCAAAAGTCAGGTCGCTTATGTCGTGTTCAATTTTGCAGGCATCTTCCCGGGCGGTTTCTTCGTCTACGCCAATGCTTACAAAAAAGGAAGTTAAAATCTTATGGCGCGAATATATTTTTTCTGCAATTTCCATGCCTTTGTCGGTAAGGGTTATCATGCCGTCTTTTTCCATGTTGATGTAGCCGTTTTCGCGCAGGCGTTTTGTGGCATAACTTACGCTTGGTTTTGTAACGTTAAGAGTTGTGGCTATATCAATTGAACGCACATAGCCTTTTTTTTCTTTAAGCATAAGCATTGTTTCAAGATAATCTTCAGCAGATTTTAATATTTGCATAAAATTTCCCTTTTTTTGGTAAATCGGGCGTTTGCCCAAAATGGTTTGTGTTTGTTGTATTTAGCCCAATGCCGAATTTTTTTAAATTGCTAAATAAGAATCGTTTTTATCAAATGCAACCCATTTTGCCATGCGGAATTTACTAGCCTTCGGCTGCTGCGCACAGCATTCTGTCATGCTAAACTTGGTTCTGCATCTTATTTTTATCAAAAACAGATCCCTAATCAGGTTCGGGCTGACAAAACTTTAAAACTCGGTATTCAAGCTATTTAAAAATAACATAAGAATTTTAATAAATCAACGGAAAGATAAAAGCCCGTGCAGATATGAAGATGTGCGCGGCGTGTATTTTTTTCAGTTTTGAGCCTTGAAAGCTTTAATTTTGTAAAATATGCATATTGACTAAATTAGTTAGAAGAACTAAACTCTCGTTAGTATTAGTTAATTAGATAAGGCTAATATAAATTAGTTCAGTCTAATAATTTTGTATCGAGGTGTGTATGCCGCTTACAATGGTTCAACCTGGCGAAGTGAACATAATAAAAAAAATAACTGGCAAAGATGATGTCAGGCAGCATTTGGCAGAACTGGGTTTTGTGGTTGGAGCTCAGGTTACTGTGGTCAGCAGAATTTGCGGTAATGTAATTGTTGCCGTTAAAGAAAGCCGGGTTGCTATTGGCGATGCCATGGCTGCGCGCGTAATTGTGTAATTCAATTTGCAAGAGGAAATATTATGAAAACATTACGAGATGTAAAAGTTGGCGAAAAAGCCGTTGTTGCAAAACTGCACGGCGAAGGCGCGTTAAAACGCCGCATCATGGACATGGGGCTTACGAAAGATACCGAAATTTTTGTACGCAAAGTAGCTCCATTGGGCGACCCCATTGAAATTACGGTGCGCGGTTACGAACTTTCGGTGCGGAAAGGCGATGCAGAAAGCATTGAAGTTGCTGAATAGGAAAGAAAAAATTTTTTGCATATCGGTTAGCTAAGGCTAATATTTGTTAAAGCCCTATAAGTTAACCGGATGATTTTTTTGGGAGATATATTATGGAAATTAAAATAGCCCTTGCCGGAAACCCGAACTGCGGCAAGACCACAATGTTCAACGATTTAACCGGCAGCAACCAGTTTGTGGGCAACTGGCCGGGCGTTACCGTAGAAAAAAAAGAAGGCAAATTAAAAGGCACAAGTGATGTAATCATTCAGGACTTGCCGGGTATTTATTCACTTTCGCCGTACACGCAGGAAGAAGTAATTACGCGCAATTACCTTGTAAACGAAAAGCCGGACAGCATTATCAATATTGTAGACGGCACAAACATCGAAAGAAACCTTTATCTTTCAACGCAGCTTCTGGAACTTGGAATACCAACCGTTATGGCAATTAACATGATGGACGTGGTAAACAGAAACGGCGATTTTATAGACACTAAAAAACTCGGCAAAATTCTTGGCTGCCACGTTATAGAAGCCAGCGCATTAAAGGGCTTTGGTTCTAAGGAAGCTGCGCAAAAGGCTGCGGAACTTGCCCGTGAAAATATGCCGGCAGAAGCTTTTCATGTTTTTATGGGAAGCGTAGAACACGCGATTGCCCATATTGAAGAAGAAATTGAAGACAAGGTAGAAAAACGCTTTTTGCGCTGGTACGCGGTAAAGCTGTTTGAACGCGATGCAAAAGCCTGCGCCGGCTTAAATCTGGACAGCGCAACTTTAAGCCATATTGAACAGCACATAAAAGACTGCGAAATAGAGCTTGATGACGATGCCGAAAGCATAATCATCAACCAGCGCTACGCCTATATTAAAAAAGTGATGGAAACCTGCGTAAAAAAAGCAAATACCGGCGCAAAAATGTCTGTTTCTGACAAAATTGACCGTATTGTAACAAACCGCTGGCTTGCATTGCCGATTTTTGCCGTTGTAATGTTCCTTGTTTATTATGTTTCAATTACAACCGTTGGCGCGTGGGCAACCGACTGGGTAAACGACAACTTGTTTGGCGACGGCTACCATTTATTTGGTATTGGAAGCAGCGCCTATAGCGAAGTTGCGGACGAATACAGCGCAAACGCCCTTATTGTGGAAGGTTTTGACGCATTTACGGAAGAATACGGTGCTGAACCTGCCGGTGATTTTGAATACGCCGTAACCGATGAAGAAACTCTGGAAGTAAGCTACGAAACGGCAAGTCTGGAAGAATATTCTGCTGCCGCCGTATACCTTGCCGCAAACGAAGAACCAGACCCTGCCGATTATGGCGTATGGATTCCCGGCATTCCGGCACTGATAGAAAGCGGCTTGGACGCTGTAGACTGTGCCGACTGGCTGAAAGGTCTTATTCTTGACGGTATTGTTGCCGGTGTGGGCGCAGTTTTGGGCTTTGTGCCGCAAATGCTGGTTCTGTTCATTTTCCTTGCCTTTCTT
Source organism: Treponemataceae bacterium (assembly GCA_024402495.1). Taxonomy (GTDB): domain Bacteria; phylum Spirochaetota; class Spirochaetia; order Treponematales; family Treponemataceae; genus UBA1240. Next base: position 2,232 of record JAKSTR010000122.1, on the reverse strand, counting down.
GAAGCCTGCGGCTATATGGCACGCATTGCTTTTATCATGGACAGGATTTTCCGCCGGTTCGGGCTTAGCGGCAAATCGTTCATTCCAATGCTGGTAGGAACAGGCTGCGGCGTACCTGGCATTATGGCAAGCCGCACAATAGAAAACGAAAGCGACCGCCGCATGACGGTAATGACCACAACCTTTATTCCCTGCGGTGCAAAACTGCCGTTTATTGCATTGTGTACCGGCGCGTTTTTTGGCGGAAACCCGTGGATTGCACCCGGCGCATATTTTATTGGCGTTGCGGCAATCATCGTTTCGGGCATAATGCTTAAAAAGACCAGAATGTTTGCAGGCGAAGCTGCGCCGTTTGTAATGGAACTGCCGGCTTACCATCTGCCAACTGTCGGTAACGTGCTCCGTTCAATGTGGGAACGCGGATGGTCGTTTATTAAAAAAGCCGGAACAATCATTCTGCTTTCAACAATCGTAGTTTGGTTTACATCATTCTTCGGCTGGGCAGACGGCGCGTTTACAATGCTGGAAGAAGAACAGATGGACTGTTCGATACTGGCAAAAATTGGCAGCGCTATTGCATGGATTTTCAGCCCGCTGGGGTGGGGCAACTGGCAGGCAACCGTTGCGGCGGTTACAGGGCTTGTTGCAAAAGAAAATATTGTCGGTACGCTGGGCATTCTGTACGGCGACTGGGCTGGCATGGGCGAAGCCTTTTCTTCGCTTGCCGGTTTTACTTTCCTTGTTTTCAACCTTTTGTGCGCACCGTGTTTTGCCGCAATGGGTGCAATCAAACGCGAAATGAACAGCAGAAAATGGTTCTGGTTTGCAATTGGCTACCAGTGCGGTTTTGCATGGCTGGTTGGTTTTGTAATTTACCAGCTGGGCAGTCTGTTTTCCGGGGCTGTTTTGGGCGCTGGCGGAATGGCTGGCGTGATTGGGGCTTTTGCCGTGCTTTGCGGTTTTGTTTATATGCTTTTGCGCAAAAATAAATACTCAAAAGCAAACTGAATTGAAAAATACGCTGCAAAGAATATAAGGTCGAATGTCGAGTTTGAAATATTTGTCATTCCGAAAACTCGACATTCGGGCTAAATAACCTTGCAGCGTAAAAAGCCTTATAGAGTGCTGTGAAGTTTGGAATTTAATGGAGGTTTTGTATGGGAACAGTAATTGTTGGTATTATCGTTTTGCTGATTGTAAGTTGCATTATTCATTCAGAACTAAAAAAATACCTGAAAGCTAAAAAAACTGGAACCTGTGCCTGTTCTTGCAGCGGTTGCTGTGGTTCCGGCTGCTGTTCCGGTGCAAAAAAGGCTGAAAAATAAATAAAAAAAATGGCGGACAAAAAATTGCCGCCATTTTTTTATAAGCACAGAACTATAAAAGTTTGCTTAATTTTTCACCGATTGGCTTTAATTCTTCTATTATACAGTCTTCGATTTTGCCGCCGTCTGTTGCCTGCGCCAAAGCCGGATTAATTGGCAGCTTGCAAACTGTATCAATATTGTACTTTTGGGCAATTGCATCAATGTGGCTTTCGCCAAAAATATGATGTTCTTTTCCGCAGTCCGGGCACTTAAAATAGCTCATGTTTTCTACCAGCGCCAAAACCGGAATGTTCATCATGTTAGCCATGTTTACGGCTTTTTCTACAATCATTCCAACCAGTTCCTGCGGCGAAGCTACTACAACAATTCCGTCTACCGGCAGCGACTGGAATACTGTCAGCGGTACGTCGCCTGTTCCCGGCGGCATGTCCACAAACATAAAGTCAATGTCGCCCCATGCTACGTCTGTCCAGAACTGCTTTACTGCGCCTGCAATAACCGGACCGCGCCAGATAACCGGCGCTGTATCGCTTTCTAGCAAAAGGTTAAGCGACATCATCGCAATGCCTTTTTTGCTGTAAACCGGCAAAAGTCCGTTTTCGTTGCCCTGCGGACGTTCGGTTACGCCAAAAGCTTTTGGAATTGAAGGTCCTGTGATGTCGGCATCAAGAACGGCGGTTTTGTAGCTGCTGTTGTTTGACGCAACGGCTAAAAGGCTTGTTACAAGGCTTTTTCCTACGCCGCCTTTTCCGCTTACAATGCCTATTACTTTTTTGATATGGGCATCTTTGTGCGGTTTTTCCCTAAAATCTGTCTGCTGTTGTGTGCGGTCTTTGCAGTTGCTGCTGCAAGAACCACAGTTATGGCTGCATTCACTCATGTTTTCTCCAAAATGTTGAATTTT
>JAKSTR010000121.1 GCA_024402495.1 Treponemataceae bacterium | reverse complement strand
CAATCGGGAAAATCCCGAAGCCTAGATTTTGGAAAAGTTGCCAATCGGGAAGTTCCCGAACCTGCGCTGTGTGCCTTGAATGCCGATTTTGTATTACTTAGCCTGAATATTTCTTTATCAATGCCTGCCGAAGGCTGCTTTCTTGCAATTAAACAAAACCCGACGTTCAGGCTGTGCAGAAAGTGTATAAGTGCATAAAAAAAGGGCTTCTGAAAATATCAGAAGCCCTTTTGGTTTTTATGGCAGTTAATTAAAATTCTTCAAAGTCGCTGTCAGAAATATTGGAAATTACTGACGGGCGGTATTCGCCGGAAGAATTGTTGCCAAAATCGTTTATGCTGATTGTTTCCGGCATCTGATCTTCGTAGGCAGAATCATCAAAATCGTCCGGGCTTGGTTCGCTAAAGATTTTGGTTGCAGACGGTGCCGGGCGTGGTGCAGGCTGGCTGAACGCGGCGGCGCTGCCGGTTGCCGGTTTTGCCGCTGTGCTGCTTGCAGAACTTGAGCCCGCATTTGTTGCAGCCGGGGCTGCCGGTTTTTTAGCCTGAGCCGGCGGCAGCATTTTCTGCGGTTTCTTGCTTTTCTGGCTTGCATCAAACTTAAAGAAAGAAAGGCTGTTCTGCAAAATTGCCGCCTGCGTGCTAAGTTCTTCCGCCATAGAAGCCAGTTCTTCAGAAACGGACGCATTCTGCTGGGTAACGCTGTCCATCTGCATAATGGCTTTGTTAATCTGCTGTGCGCCAACATTCTGTTCGTTGCTTGCGCTTGAAATTTCTTCAATAAGTTCAGCCGTTTTTTGAATGTCCGGCACGATAGAAGAAATCAATTCGCCGCTTTCTTCTGCAATAGCCACGCTGTTTTTAGAAAGTTCGCTAATTTCTGCTGCGGCAATCTGGCTTTTTTCTGCAAGTTTGCGTACTTCGCTTGCAACAACCGCAAAACCGCGACCCGCATCGCCTGCGCGTGCCGCTTCAATTGCGGCATTCAGTGCAAGCAGGTTTGTCTGCGAAGCAATATCTTCAATGACTGTAATTTTAGAAGCAATTTCTTTCATTGCAACCACGGTTTTTTGTACCGAATCGCCGCCTCTTGTGCTGGAATCAACGGTTTTGTCTGCAATGCTTGCGGTTGCCATGGCGTTGTCTGCGTTCTGGCGGATATTTGATGCCATTTCTTCCATTGTAGAAGAAATTTCTTCGGTAGAAGCCGCCTGCTGACTTGCGCCGCTGGAAACATTCTGGCTTGTCATGCTGATTTCTTTACTGCCGCTTGCAACCTGTGCACTTGCAACCGAAATTGTGTTCAAAATATCAGTAACCGAAACCCTGAAATTTTCCAAAGCGATTCCAAGTTCACCAATTTCGTCCCTGCGGTTTTTTATCTTGGCTTTTTCAGCTTCGGTAATGTCGTCCATCAGCAGGTTTCCGGTTGCCAGTCCGTTCATTGCCTTTAAGAATGCGCGAAGCGGCTGCGAAATTGTCAGCGCAACTACAAAACCAACCAGAATTGCCAAAGCAGTAACGGCAAGTGCCAGAATGCTGGTTGTTACAATTGAACGGCGTGCGCCGTAAGAAGTGAAATCGTTAATGGATTTTGCTTTTGCAATCAAAGCCGTTTCAAGGCTGGCAATAACTTCTTCGGTCTGGTCGCCCAGCTGGGTAACTTCGGCATAAAGTTTTAAGGTCTGTGCGCCTGTTACCGCTGTCTGCGACGAAATCGAAAGCCGTTCCGTAGTTTCAAATAATTTATTCAAATGATTTTTTGTATCGGTAAAAGCTTTCTGGCTGGCGCTGTCCGTGCAAAGAACTTCAATTTCCTGCATCAAATCATCGCAGCCGCTGTGCAGTTCCTTTAGTTTTTGAATGCTTGCTGCGTAATTTGCCTTGCCCTGAATGCCGTTAATGCTGGTATCGCGTACCAGAATAAGCACGTCTTTTATTTCTATTTCCAGCTGCGACGGCAAGTTGGTAGTTTTTACGGTTAATTCAGAAGTATCTAAAAAGCGATGGGTTACTTTTGCAAGCGCAATGCATGTAAAACTAGAAACCAGCCAGAAGATAACTGCTATTACAGCAAAACTTAAAATTAGTTTGGGTTTGATACGAATATTGTCTAAAAACATCTGGAACTCCTTATATTCCGCTACATTTAATAATAAAACCGTTTTGGTATATCGTCAAATAATAGCATTGACGCTCGCACTAGCTTTTCCCTGCCTGTAAAGCAAATTTAATAGAAGGACGAATATCGAGTTTACATAAAAAATGTTTAAAAACAGCCTTTCGACAGTCCCTGCCTCGAAAAAAAACGTTCGCCCTTCGGTCGTGACGAATTTTTTTCGTGTCCGTGACTGTCTGCGGCTGTTTTTATCACAATTATATAGATGTCTTTTGTCCTTTTATATAAAACTCGAAATTGAACCTAGAAGAAAATTTGCAAATTTTCGGTAATTTTTAAATTGCATTGTAAAATGCATATATTTTTTACCGATAAACCTTGTTTTTCCGTTATTTTGCTTTATACTATAACAATAAGTTATAAGTTGTTTATTTACATTAAGTTCTTAATTTTCAAAAAGTTCACGCAGTTAAAAAACAGTAAATTTGTTGGGGAAATTATACTTTTTTGAATATTGGGGAGTTTTATGAAATTAAATATTCATAATGTAAGGGCAAAAATCTTAATAGCATCTTTGTCTGTTCTTATTGTTGCCCAGGTTATTGCAACTTTTTCTTCTTATAACGTTGCAAATGCAAGAATGCATCAGGCGGCACAGAATTTTTTGACAAGCATCGTTAATTCTGCCAGCGCAGAAATTAATGCACGCAATGACATTGAATTTAAGATGCTTGAAAAGCTTTCGCAGATTGACATGATTCGTGATCCGTCTGTTTCGGCATGGGATAAAATTCAGTTTCTGCTGCCTCTGGCAGAAAGCGACGAAGACTGTCAGTCCATTACATTTGTCGGCCGCGACGGTGCAAGTTATCTTGATGAAGTTAACATTACGGATGTTTCAAATGCACCTTTCTTTCAGGCTTCAATAAGCGGCAAAAAATTCATTCAGGATCCGGAATTAAACCCGTTTTTCAACCAGCTTTTTATTATTTATTCTATTCCCGTTTACGGCAAAAATAACGAAATTATCGGTATTCTTGCTGAAATTAAGAACGGCGATGCCATTTGCAATGTTGTTTCTAAAATTCCGGTTGGCACGCAAACGCCTTTTGTTTTAAGCATGAATACCGGGGCTGTTGTTGGTCACGAAAATCAGGATTTGGTGCTTGGCGGCGTAAATCTGCCTAGCGTTATGACCGGCGATTTTGCCGATTTGCTGAACGATGCCTGCAAGGGCAACACCGGTTACCGCGAATGTACCGTGGTAAGCAAGGAAGGCGAAAGCAACCAGCTTATTGCATATATGCCGGTTGGCGGCAATACGGACTGGACGATTGTTGCGTGCGGTTACAAGGATGAGTTTCTGAAAGGTTTGCGCTCAATCCGTTTAAGCGCCTGTACTTCAATTCCGTTCTGGGTTGTTATTGCAACCGTTGTCTTGATGATTGTTGTAACGCGGCTTTTAAAACCGCTTACATGGGTTAATACCGCAGTTGAAACCATTGCACAGGGCAACGCAGACTTGACCCAGCGCGTAAAGGTTCTTTCTCACGATGAAATAGGGCAGGTTGCAAAAAGCTTCAATATTTTTACCGAAAAATTGCAGAGCATTGTTACTTCGCTTAAAAGTTCTTCTACCGTATTAAAGGATTCCGGTGCCGCCCTGCAAAATGCAATGCTGGACAGCACAAGTTCCGTTACCCAGATTCTGGCAAGCCTTGAAAGTGTCGGCAGACAGATTACAAATCAGGCGGCATCTGTTACAGAAACTTCGGGCACAATGACCCAGATTACTTCTAACATTGCTTCGCTTGAAAGAATGATTGAAGCCCAGTTTAGCTGTGTAAACGAAGCCAGCGCCGCCGTTGAAGAAATGATGGGCAATATTGCTTCTGTAGATGTTTCAGTTGAAAAACTTGCAGAATCTTTCCGCTATTTAAACGAAGCAACACAAAACGGCATTGCAAAACAGGACGACGTAAACGTAAAAATCAAGCAGATTGAAAGTCAGTCGCAGCTTTTGCAGGCGGCAAACGAAGTTATTAACAATATCGCGTCGCAGACAAACTTGCTTGCAATGAATGCGGCAATTGAAGCTGCGCACGCAGGCGACGCCGGTAAAGGTTTCAGCGTTGTTGCAGACGAAATCCGTAAACTTTCAGAAACTTCGTCGCATCAGTCTAAAACCATCGGCGACCAGCTTAGCAATATTCGCGATTCAATTGCCAGCGTTGTACAGGCTTCGGTTGCTTCCCGCGACGCATTCAGCAGTGTTACCGACCGCATTGAAGCAACTGACCAGCTGGTTCAGCAGATTAAAGGCGCAATGGCAGAACAAAGCGTTGGTTCTAAACAGATTGGTCAGGCTTTGCACATGATGACCGACAGTTCCAGCGAAGTTCGCGGCGCATCTGCCGAAATGACAATCGGCAGCAAGGCAATTCTTGACGAAATGAGCGTTTTGCAGGAAGAATCGCTGATTATGAAAAACAGCATGGTAGAAATGTCTGCCGGTGCTAAAAAGATTAACGAAACTACCCAGTCTTTGCGCGAAGTTGTGCGCCGTGTAGACGACGTTATTGACCGCATCCAGAACGATGTAGGTCAGTTTACGGTTTAATCACAATTTCATCATAAACCAAAGCCCCCGTTGCAAAAACAGGGGCTTTTTTTGTCTGACAGCAGGGTTTAGTTTTTAGGATATTTGCTTTTAAACAAGTCGATTTCTTTTACAAAATAATCTTCAAGAACCGTTTCAGCTGGTTCAAGATGCAAATTTTTTGTTTCTCTTAAAAAATAATCATAATGATTGTTCCCGTTGAATTGATAAGTGTGGTCGATGACGGCGGAAAGGCAGGTGTCCTGATATTTTGTTCCGGGATAAACGTCTTTAATTGTCAGCCTGATTTTGGTTGTGTTTTCTACGGGCACATAATAAAAATAAACTTTGTCTTCCAGTTCTACAGTTTGCGATTTGCCGGAAACACAGTCTTCAATAAGAAGGGTTTTAATTCTGGCGTTTTCCTTAAAAAGTTTCATATTATTAATGTCTGTGTAGCCGTTCAAAATTGAAATGCCGCAAACATCTTTTTCATATTCAATCGTAACGCTTTCGCCGGTTCCGTTGCCCGCAACGCCTTCAACCCACGGAATGTGCGCGTAGTTCCACCAGTAAGGGTGACATTTGCAGCCTATGTAAAAGCATTTGCCCAGATTGTCCGGCGTGTATGAAATTTTTCTGCCTTTTATGGTTTCGCTGAAAGAAGACGAAGCAGAAATGTTTTTTATGTTGTAGTTATGAAAACCGTCATTTGAATCGTCGTATTTGTTTTCGCCGTCATTCTGAAAATCCGTAAAATACTGCCGCATGCGGTCGCCGTCTATAATAAGCAGGCTTTTGTCCTTGTAGTTGAATTTCAGGAAGCCGTCTTTGTCGTAGTTCAGGGCTTTTCTGTCCAGCTTTGCGTATTCGCCAACATAGGGAAGTACAAGATAAAGTTCTTCGTCATTGAAAAACAGATAAGATTCGCCTTCGCCGCCTAAATCAATAAGCTTAAGGTTTTGCGCAAAAACGCAAACGCCCAGCAGTGCCAGCATTGAAATTAAAAATAATTTTTTCATTTTTACCTCTTTTTTAGTTTTGTAAAGACATTACACCATTTAATCGCTTTATTCACAAGCAAAAAAGCGAAAAGATTTATCATTCCAATCAT
>JAKSTR010000120.1 GCA_024402495.1 Treponemataceae bacterium | reverse complement strand
TTACTTCTCTAAAATCCATGTGTCTTTAAATCCTCCGCCTTGTGATGAATTAACTACAAAACTTGCCGGGTTACGCGAAAAACGGGTTAATCCGCTTTGCCATACCTGACAGGTTTTTCCGCTTAAAACGAATGCGCGCAGGTCGGCTTTGCGCCATACCTTTTTGCCTTCGTCCATAATTTCCAAATCCTTAAAGTCTATAACTTCCTGCGCAATCCAGCGGCGCGGCTGTTCCTTTATAAGGGTTTCCATTTCGGCAAGTTTTTCTGCACTCAAGTCCCTGCCAAAAACAACGCCGTAGCCGCCTGCTTCTGCAACGTCCTTTATTACAAGCTTTTTCAAATTTGCAAGAACATATTTCCGGTCTTCTTCGTAAAACGGCAGATAAGTTGGCGCATTGTTCAGAATGGGTTCTTCGTTCAGGTAATACTTCACCATTTTTGGAACAAAATAATAAATGCCCTTATCGTCGGCAACGCCGTTTCCGGGCGCGTTTATAAGCGCAACATTACCGGCACGGTAAGCGCTCATTACGCCGGGAATACCGATTAAAGATTCCGGCACAAAAGTAAGCGGATCCAGATATTCGTCAGAAATCCTGCGGTAAATTGCGCCTACTTTTTCCTTGCCGTTCAGCGTCTTGCAGTAAACCACGTTGTTTTCTACAAACAAGTCTTCCGGCTGGCACAAAACGCTGCCTGTCTGTTCCGCAAGATATGCGTGTTCAAAATATGCCGCGTTGTAGCGCCCCGGCGTGAAAACTACGTTTATGCCGCCGCAGTTCATGTCGTCCATTACGTCCCTTAAAAGCGTGCCGTAATTGCGGTTGTCCAGAACATGATTGTTTATAAAAGTCTGCGGCGAACATTTCCGCTCCAGTCCGCGGGCAATCAGCGGGTACGAAGCTCCGCTTGGAATGCGAAGATTGTCTTCAAGAATGAACCAGCTGTCATCTTTAGCCTGAACCAAATCAATCCCCGAAATGTGGGAATAAATTCCGTGGGGCGGTTTAATGCCTTCAACCTGCGCCAGATACCCGGAAGAAGAAAATACAAAATCTTCGGGCACAACGCCGTCGGCAATAATCTGTTTTTTAGAATAAATGTCTGCAAGAAAAAGATTTAAAGCCGTTACGCGCTGCACAAGACCGCGGCTTAAACTTTCCCAGTCTTTGGCGGAAATTACACGGGGAATAGGGTCATAAGGGAATAGACGCTCGTTGAAAGTTCCGTTTTTGTAGATTCCAAATTTAACGCCGTACCGAGCCAGCTGTTCGTTAATTAAATTTGCATTTGAAATCAAATTTTCCATGTAAAATCCTCCTGAAAAGCAAAAAGGCGCAGAAAGCTTTTATTCTTTCTGCGCCTTTGCAACTGAACATCGTAGTAAAAAAAAACGCACCGTCTGTTAAACAGTGCGCCTTTGCAACTAACTTATGTATTAAACATAAACGATTTTTCACTAAAATTCAATAGCAAAATGAAAAAAATTGATTCATTTTGCTAAAAGCTTTTGTACATTACGGAAACGCTATCCAGCGACATTCCTGCTTTTTTGTAAAATTCGTGATTATCTTCTATAGATATAAGCTGAATTACGCAGATATTCTTTGCGAGCAGTTCTTTTTCCAGCTGCTGTAAAAGGGCTTTGCCCGTACCGCGGCGCTTAAAGCCGGGCGCAACAAAAAGTTCGGAAACAAAAAACATATCGTAATCGGCATAAGGGTCTGCATAGCCCAAAGCCGCACCGGTTATTTTTTCGCTGCCGCAGGAATCTTCCAGCGCCGCAATACCGAAAGCCTTAAAATTGCCCATAATTGCCTGCACCCGGCGCAGGGCTTTTTCTTCTGTCCAGGTTTCGTTCCAGGGCGCTTCGCTGTAGGAAGCTGCCATTACGGCGGCAAGGGCGGCAAAATCTTCTTCTGTTACGGTTTTGAATTTCATAAAAATACAGCGCCCCCGATTATTCGCCGGCTGGTATAAGGCTGTTTAAGGATTTGTTTCTGTAATTCAAATTCGTTCTAAGGCTGTAGCCCTGTTTTTCCCAAAAAGCGTTGCCTTTTTCATTATTTTCAAATACCAGAATGAAAATTTTTTGAATTCCTTCTTTTTTCAGGGCTTCTTCGGCTGTTTTTACAAGTTTTGTTGCAATGCCGCCGCGCTGAAAACTGGGATTTACGCAAAGATGATGCACAAGTCCGCGCCGCCCGTCGTGTCCGCTTAAAATTACGCCGGCAAGTTCTCCGTTTTCGCCGGCTGCCTTAAAACAGGTATCCGGGTTCCGCTTAAGATAGCGCGCAATGCCTTCCCGGCTGTCGTCTACCGAATTAAGGGCGCGCTTAGACTGTTCAACGCTGTTCCAAAGTTCCAGAACTGCGTCATAATCTTCAATTGTGAAAGGTAAAATTTTTACAGACATGAAGTTCTCCTGATAAGAAAAAGTATAAACCATTTTTTTTTATTTGAACGCATTCGCGCCAAAACTGCGCATTTATGCCCGCAAACAGAAGCTTCGCTGAAGGCTAACGGATTGAAAAGGCTTTTGTCATTCCGAACTCGATTCGGAATCCGATGCTTTTGCTGCTTGCTTTATCTCTAACTGTAGCATGGCTGCGCAAAAACTGCGTTATTTTTATAAAAAGTTCTGCATGGCAATGCATTGATATAAGCGATTCTTATTTATCAATTTCTAAAAACTCGGCATTTACAGATTTAAAAATCTTTTACAGTTCTTTTAAAAACCGGAGCTGTAATTTTTCTTTATTGCAGCCCATTTTGCGGTAAAACTGGTGGGCTTCTTTTCGGGTTTCGCCGGAATTGATGCGCATAAACTTTATATTGCGTTCTTTTGCCCAGTTTTCTGCCGCCAGAAAAAGCTTCTTGCCAACGCCCATTCTGCGGTAACTGGCGCAAACCGCAAGCCCCAAAATATTGCACATCGGTTCAAAATACAAAACATTATAAATTTCTGCGTGAATAACGCCGCAAACTGTATCGCCGTCCGCCGCAACAAAAACGCATTCCCGGCAATCGTCCAAAAGCTGCATTTTTTTCAAAACCAGCTCTTTGGTGCAGTCCGGCTCGCCCAAATCATTCCTGAAAATCTCCGCAAGCTTTTCCGCGTCTTTAAATTCGGCTTTTCTAATTTCCATTTTCGTCCTCTGTTTTTTTGCTGTACCGGCGTTTTTACCGGTGCTTGCAGTATATAATTATAAAATCATATTTTAAAGTCTGAATTGCCAAATCAAATGCAGCGTTTTTGAACAGAAAATATGGCGTTTCAAATCTGGAGCGTTACAGGTTGCCTAAAAATTTTTAATCGGTGTAAAATTCTATTATTGGATATATTAGACATATTGGACATTTTACAAAGTTAATGATAAAATGAATAAATCTTAACTAAGATATTAGAAGGTACTTATGAAATCATCACTAAAGCGTAAACTATTGGTAGCTACAATTTTAATTGCTGCTTCTTGTGCTGGTGTTATTTTAACCTATATTCAGGAAAATGCTTTCGTTCTGCAAAAAGCTGAAATAATTAAGACTGTTACAGCCATTTCTGTAGATGCTGCAAACAAAATTAAAGCCAGCGTTGATGAAGAGTTCTCGAAGATTCACGATTTTGCAAAATTACCTTCCGTAACAAGAACAGATTATACTAAAGAAGAGTTTGAAAACCATGTTGATGTTCTTGAAAAATGTGCCCAGTTTCTTCCTGTTTATTTGCCATACCCGGAAAAATATGAAAACATTGCTTTTTACGACAAGAACGGTTTTCTTGCCCTGCCAAACGGAACAATAATTCAGCTGAAAGACAAACCGTATATTGTTGGGCCTTGTAATGGAGAAGGCGATTATGTTGATGACCCGCGTTTTTCTACGGTAAATAATCAGGTTTTAATGTTCCTTTCAACTGTAGTTAAAGATTCTAGCGGAAATTCTATTGGCTGTATGGTAGATATTCTGCGCGGAAACATCATGGATCAGATTGTTTCAAAAATTGATATTGGCGCCGGATATAATCCAATTGTAATCAATACAAAGACAAAAGAAATAATTACTTCGCTAGACAATATTGAAGAAGATAAAAGAGAAGCTTATACCAATCAGATTTATAACCTTACTCAAAAATCTGAATTTCAGGAATATAAAGACGTTATTACCGGCAAAAAGATGATTTCGGTTTCGGTAAAAGCAGAAGGCTATAACTGGTCTGTAGTTTCTACGCTTCCTTACGAAATATATTTTGGAGATTTTATGCACCGCCGCTACAAAACCTGGGTAATGTGCGGACTTTCTGTTATAATTCTGCTCATAGTTTTGCAGTTGCTGTTTGAAAAATCGTTTAAGCCGCTTGCAAGCCTTGATAAATCCATTAACGATATTGCCAGCGGAAATGCAGATCTTACCAAACGAATCAGCAATTCTTCAAAAGATGAAGTTGGAAACGTTGTAGACGGATTCAATAAGTTTACGGAAAAACTTCAGCAGATTATTCTGGAGATTAAGAATTCAAAAGATACACTTATGGTTATGGGAGAAAATCTTAAGAAATCTTCCGAAAATACTGCAAGTTCCGTTGCGCACATTTTGACAAATATTAAAAATATTCATGAACAGATTCAGAATTCGTCAAACAGTGTTTCTTCAACTGCTAATGCGGTTACGGAAATTTCGGACAACATTTCTTCGTTTGAAAAAATTGTAAGTCTTCAGTCTAATAGCGTTGATTCTGCTTCTGCGGCAATTGAACAGATGCTTAAAAATATTAATTCGGTAACAGGTTCCATGGATAAAATGGTCGCTTCGTTTAACGACTTGTACGAACTTGTACGGCAGGGAACTGACGGGCATAAAGGGGTAAACGAAAAGATTGTTAAAATTATGGATCAGTCTGAAACTCTTAATGAAGCAAATAAAGTTATTCAGAATATTGCCAGCCAGACGAACCTTCTTGCAATGAATGCGGCAATTGAAGCGGCTCATGCAGGAGAAGCCGGACAAGGATTTGCAGTTGTTGCAGATGAAATCAGAAAACTGGCTGAAAATTCTTCTGTTCAGTCTAAAGTAATCAAAACAAATCTTTCGGATATTGAAAAATCAATTACATCTGCCGCAACCGAATCCGCAGAAACAAACAAGGTTTTTGCAAAAGTTTCAGAAATGATTCAGGATACGAATAATCTTGTGCTGCAAATGAAGCAGTCTATGCAGGAACAGAATGCCGGTTCTATGCAGGTAAACGAAGCTCTTAATGTTATGAAAGAAAGTACAGCGGAAGTAAAAGATGCATCTGCTGAAATGACAAAAGGAAACGCGGCAATTCTTGAAGAAGTTACTGTACTTCAGAAAATTACATCGGAAATTGGTTCTAGCATGAACGAAATGGAAACAGGTGCAAATGAAATTAATGGCGCAGCTTCCCAGCTGTTCAATGTTTCTAATGAAATGTCGGCTTCCATTAACAAAATCAGCGAAGAAATAGACGTTTTTAAAGTATAGAAACTGAATTCAGTTATAAGCTAGCCCGAATGTTGTGTTTGAAAATATATGGGAAAGCACCTGTATTTTTCAGGCAAATATTTGAAAGGTCGAATGTCGAATTTATATGAAATGTTTAAAAACAGCCTTTCGACAGTCCCTGCCTCGAAAAAAAAGCGTTCGCCCTTCGGTCGTGACGAGTTTTTTTTCGTGTCAGTGCCTGTCTGCGGCTGTTTTTATCACAATTATATAGATGTCTTTTGACCTTTTATATAAAACTCGAAATTGGACCTGAAACTCAACATTCGCGGTAAGCTAATAATTCCAAATAGCCTGAATGCCGTGCTTTAAAGTTCTGTCATTCCGAACTTGATTCGGAATCTGTTTTTGGGGAACAAGTCGGATGCAGAAACAAGTTCAGCATGACGTGCTTTTGCTGCTAGCATTGTCTCTAACTATAGCTTGGTGTGCGCAAAAACTGGGGGGAGTGCCTACGCAAAAAATTGCGCTTATTTTTCACTTTTTTTGGCTTATACAGAAAATTTTAACCAGTTCACACAAAATATTAGCTGTTGTTTGGGTA
>JAKSTR010000012.1 GCA_024402495.1 Treponemataceae bacterium | reverse complement strand
GGAAAATTAAATACCGGCAAACATGGCAGACAGCACAGCCTAATATTTGTATAGCATCGAAGGTCTGCCGCCGGTTTCGTAGTTTATGCTTTCTTTTACAATGCCGCTTTCTACAAGATAAGACATATAATGCCTGATTGTTACGCTCGAAAGCCCGACGGCTTCTGCAATGCTGTCGCCGTTTACCCAGCCGCTTTTTGTCTTCAAATAATCTTCAATTTTTTTCAGGGTTTTTTCCTGAATACCTTTGGGATAATCTTTTAAGCTGACCTTTTTGCCGCTGCCAATTATATTATCAACCCGGTTCTGGTCTAAAACATCGGTGTTTTTTATGGCGTTTATTTTGGCTTCAAATTTTTCCAGCGCAACCTGAAAACGTTCCAGCGCAAAAGGCTTTATAAGGTAATCAATTACGCCAAGATGCATGGTATTTTCCAAAGTTGCCGTATCATTTGCGGCAGTAACCATTATAACTTCCGTATCAAACTTGTTTTCGCGTATCTGCTTCAAGGTTTCCACGCCGTCCATCAGCGGCATGTAAACATCCAGAATAACAAGGTCTGCCTTATTCTGTTTTAAAAACGCAATGGCTTCTTCTCCGTTCCGGCACGTGCCGCATACCGAAAAACCTTTATTCTTCTGCACATACTGCCCGTTAATCATTGCAACCATCGGGTCGTCGTCAATTATCAAAACCTTGTACGCCATACAAACCTCAAAAAACTCCAGAATATTCTATAAAATTTCTGGCTTTTTATTTTTAAAACTTACGGTGAAAACCGTACCAATTCCGGCAGTCGATTCAAAACCGATTTTGCCGTCAAGGCTTTCTACCAGCTGCTTGCAGTGATAAAGCCCAACGCCGCGCCCCTGCCCTTTTGTAGAAAAACCGTTGTCAAAAACCCTGTGCCTGTTTTCTTCGGCAATGCCGCAGCCGTTGTCTTTTACAGAAATTAAAAGTTCCCCCGGTCTGGTAAAAACGCCAAAAACCAGCTCGCCGGCATGTTTTTTATCAAGCCCTGCATACGCCGTGTTCATGGAATCAATTGCATTGTCAATCAGGTTGCCGGCAATCGTAACCAGAGCTTCGGAAGGAAAATGAACGTCCGAATCCTTGTAAGAAATTCCTTCCTGCAGAATAAACTTAACGTTGCATTCCGAGGCACGGGCAATTTTACCAATCAGCAGCGCCGCAAAAGACGGATTGTCAACCGAATGCATGACCCGGCTTAAAGTTTCGCGCTGAATGATGGAAATATTTTCTATATAAGAAACGGCTTTTTCGTATTCGCCAATCTGAATAAGACCAAGAATAACGTGCAGCTTATTTGTAAAATCGTGGTTGTTGGCGCGCATGGAATCTACAAGATATTTTGTGCCTGCCAAATCTTCCATAAGTTTTGTATATTCGGTTCTGTCGTGCAGAATAGCCACGGCACCTTCAAGCTTTTCGTCTTTTTTTACCGGCAGGCAGTCTACCAGAATCTCCGTGCCGTCGTCAGTACGTTCTGCAATGCCAAAACTGTCCGCCTGATTTTTAAGCACCCGGTCAAGGATTTTTTCCGTAAAAACCTTTTCCTTAATCTCCGTAATCTTCAAATAATTGTCGCGTTCAGTTTTGCGGCATTCGTCAAGCACAGCATTGTTGCCAAAAAGAATTTTTTTAGCCGCCGCATTTATAAACTGAACGTTTTTTTCCTTGTCTACGGCAATAATTCCCTCTTTCAGCGATTCAAGAATATCGTCGCGCACGGTGAACATGGAAGAAAACGTATCCGGTTCGTAGCCGTGAAGTTTCTGCTTTATGCGGCGCGAAAAAGTGCCGGAAATTAAAATTTCAATCAGAATTGCGCCAATCGTTACAAAAACAAAAAGGGCAACCGTCCGCAAAGTGACTGAACGGATAGAAGTTTTTAAAATAATTGTCATTATAAAACCGCAGTATTCACCGTTTTCGTTATAAATTGCGGAATATGTGCGCCGCTGCGGTCCGGAAGGGCCGTTTTCATTTTCAACCTGAAAATTTTCACCATTGCCGCTGAAATCTGAAAAATTCGGAATGTTGCCGTCGTAAAGCGTGCCAATTAGCCTGTTGTTAGTGTGATATATGCGCACATTTTCAGAATCTACTATAGAAATAACGTCTACTTCAGGCAGTTCCCGGCACACCGAATTAAAATATTCCGCCAGCTCTTCCGGCGGAAGCTGCCACGTAAAGCCGTAAAGCCGCGAAATCAGGCTGGAAGTATTCAGAAGATTCTGGTCAACGGCGTGGGTATCAACACTTATGCTGGTCAAGGCGCCGCCAACACTTAAAAAAATTGTAATTACCATTATAAGAATCAAATGCGTTTTCTGAATTTCGGTGCGAATTGAATTAAGGGAACTGTTTTTTGCCGTATTCTGTTTTTTCACAATATAAATATAGCAGATTTTAAATTTTCCTAAACCTTTTGAAACTAAAAAAAACAGGCGCCGCGGCATAATTTCATTTTTTATCTTTCAAAAAATTGAAGATTTTTTTTGCCCTGATATTATGAAACCATAAAAAGTTGAAAAGAACCCGGAGGTAAAATTAAATGAGTTCGATTTTTGAAACAGCGATGCTGGTATGTTTTGGCTTTTCGTGGCCGCTTAATGTTATTAAGGCGTACCGTGCAAGAACTGCAAAAGGCACAAGTCTGGCATTTATCCTGCTGATTATTACAGGTTACGTTGCAGGTATTACAGCCAAACTTTTAAACAGCCAGAGGAATTATGTTCTGGTTGTATATTTTTTGAATTTGGCAATCGTTATGATTAATCTCCTTGTATATTTCAGGAATCGCTCGTTAGACAGAAGGACGGAAACTATGGTTAAATCTACAGAACAGAATGACAGTGTAATTTTATTTGGCGGAAGCAAAGATAAAGAAATTCCCGTTGCAGAAATTGCCCAGGATTACGAACTTAATTTCAAGATGCTTAACAGAAGCATTTACGGTCTTTCGCTGAAAAATGCAAAGAAAGCTTTTGCCGAAAATGTTGCAGCCCTTAACCCGGAAGCCGTAATACTTCATCTTGGCGAAGAAGATCTGGATTTGTTCAACAGAAACAATGCTGAATTTGACGTTCTTTACCTTGATTTGATTGGCGCGGTAAAAGCACAGAACAAAAACCGCAGAATTGCCCTTATTTCAAACTTCAGCCCGGACAATTCCGAAAGCTACGGCGAAATGAACCGCCACATAAAGGCAATTGCAGAATCTGAAAAATGCACTTACGTAAATATTGACAATGCAAAACTCTGGAATCCGGAAAGCACAAAAGAACTGATGTCTTTCATGTACGACGTTGGTTTTGACCAGCCGCTTAACGTTAAAAAGCCGCTTGCAAACGTTGCAGAAATTCTTTACAGCTACGCATACCAGAACGGCATTTTGCACTATGTAGAAAGTCAGGCAGTTTAATTTTTATACTGAAACTGCAAACGGTTCAAAATATCATCCAAGCTCCAAAGACCGCCGGCAACTTGAAATGAACTTCAAATCCGGCGGTCTTTGGTGCTTGTACCGCACCGCCACATCGCACCGACCCACCGCGTACAAATACAGCAAACAAATATCGCTCACCGCCGCAATACGGCAAAATGTAAAAAACTTCAGTTTTTTACAAGTTTCTTCTATTTATATGCAATTTTTTTGTTTGCGCGTGATAAAAACCGGCTTTTGTGCTAAGCTAAAAAAATGAACGGTAAGAAAATTTACATTATTTTTGCAATAATTGCCATTTTTATAGCTTTCGGCGTTTGCGTAGCTTTTCGCATTTACGATTTTTCAGTTTTTAATTTTGCAAAAAGCCCAAAAATTGAACCCGAAGCCAAAAACGAAAGCATAATGCTTTACATTCCAAGCCACAAAGCAGAATACGGGCAAATTGATTTAAGCGACGTAGATTTTTTTACAGAAAACAGCGGCCTTACCGGCGACTGGTGGTTCTGGGCAGAAGAAATTTTAACTCCGGCGCAGGTAGAAAACAAAATATGGCTTTCTACAATTAAGCAGTGCGTAAGTTTTCCCCAGTTTCTGCCAAAACACAATATTTTTCAAAGCGGTTTCTCATACAAAAACCTTGTAAAAAGCGGCACTTTTGCACTGGAAATAATTCTGCCGGATACTTTTGCGTTTTCAAAATCCGGCGCGCCAAAAATCGGGCTTTTAATGGAACCTGTCGCCGCCGATTTTTGCATTTTTGCAAACAGCACCCTGCTTTTTGAAAGCAAAAATAATCCGCAGGCAAATATAATAGACCTTTCGCCGGCGATGAACGGCAACAACCGGCTGCTTTTAACAATTCAGGTTAACGATTTTGCAAAAAGCGCCAATATCTGCCATGCAATTCCGCAAATTGCACTTTATTCAAAACTGCAAACCCGACGCACGATTGGCACGCTTTTGCAAAGCCTGCTTTTGGGCGCTTTTTTTGCCATGTTTTTGTACTGCATAATTAAAATTCTGCAAAACAAACAGGAAAAATCTTACATTCCGCTTGCCGTTGCAAGCATTTTTTCAATTTTTGCCATTGGCTGTACCGCAGATTCGCTTTTTGTGCAGCTGGTTGCCCCAAATGCAGTTTTTTACCGTATTTGCAGCACAGCAAATATGCTTTTGCCTTTTATAATCTATGCCGTTGTTGCGCTGTTTTTGTTCCAAAGCTTAAAAGAAAACATAAAAAAAACGCATATTTATTCTGTTTTGCTGATTTGCGGTATTTGCGCAGTTTCAATCGTCGCTTTGCCGCAAGGCATGGCTTCTGCCTTTGCACCGGTTTTTGGCATTTTTGCCTTTATCTGCGTTATTCTGCTTTTTTTTGTTTCCGTAAAAATTGCAAAGGCAAAGATAAACGCCAGCCGCTTAATTGCTGCGTCTTGCGTTTTGCTGCTGGCGGCACAAATTAACGACTTTTTGCTTGATTTTTATATTATAAAATCCGTGCCGGTTCTGCCGCCGGCGGCTTTTTTCAGTTTTGTTTTGCTGTGCATTTACCAGCAAAGCAATTTTTACGCAACTTATACGGCGCTGCAGGGCTATTCTGCCGACCTTTACAAAATCAACAAATCCCTCGACCGCTTTATTCCGGTTGACCTGCTAAAGCGGATTAATGCAAAAAGCCTGAACAACGTTCACCTTGGCGACAGCGTGCAAATGCCAATGACCGTTATGGTGCTGAAAGTAAAGCATTTTAATTTGCGCGCCCAGCACATGCAAAGTGTAGATGCCTTTGGGTTTTTGAACGAACTTTGGGCGTATCTGGTGCCTGCAATTAAGCAGAACGGCGGCGCAGTGGCAAAATACAATGGTCACGGGCTTATTGCCGTTTTTGAAAACCAAAGCGACAGCGCGCTTTTGGCGGTGCGCGGCATAAACGAAAACCTTGCAAACTTTAACGCGCGTCTGGCTCAGCTTGCCAGCGGCGAAGAAGAAGTGCGCTTAAGCATCGGCATTCACGCCGGGCAGGTTATGCTGGGCACAATCGGCGAAGAATCCTGCATGGAAACCACCACAATCGGCGAAACCATAGACATTGCCCGGCAGATTGAAACTTTGACAGAAACTTTTGATGCGCCGGTTCTGGTAAGTGCACAGGCTGTACAGGCGCTAAAAAACCGCGATAATTTCAGGCTTTATCCAGCCGGGCAAAAACAGATGCCGGGCATGCAAAGCCTTTTAACCGCCTTCAAGCTTGAAATATAAAAAAAGCGCCAAAATATTATTCGTATTTTGGCGCTTTTTTTTATGTTCTTTCTTTTTCAGGAAAGCAAATTCTTAAAATGCGGTGATAATTCTACGATTGTTGGCACGGTTGTTTGCGCCGTTTTAAACAGCAAATGGAAAGTCTGCAAAACTGCTTCACGGGTTTCCGGCTCAATATGCGCCAAAGCTTTTATAATCAGTCTGGCGTTTTTTACCCACGAATCAGACAAATCGGTTAAAGTTTCGGCATGGGTTGCGTTAAGCACTTCAAACAGAGTGTCTATAAACTGTTCGCGCTTGTCCTTATCAAGCTGTTCAAGCCAGTGCTTAACGGTAATGTCTATAAAAATACTGTCGGTGGTCAAGCCGCCAACGGTAACAAAAGCTGTTCCATAAACAAACCACGTAAACGGGTCGTGCTGAAAAACGCCGACATTTTTTGAACTTTCTACAACCACGCAGGTTTCGTAATGTTCAAATAAAATGCCAACCACCGACGACTGCGGCATATAAGTACAAATCAGCGGCAGAATTGCCTGAAATTCTTCTTTTTCAACGATTGTACGTTCAAAACCGGGACCGTCGTAATTGTAAATTGATTTTATGCGCTTCTGGTTTTTGGGCAGGCAGAAAGCCGAAGCATAAACCGCAAGGTTTCCGCCCTTGGAATGACCGCCCAAAATTATTTCGCCTTTTAACCCGGCGCAGGCGCTGTTCATATATTCAACTGAAGACTGCTGGGCTGGAACCGGCGACATGAACGCCATATTGCAGTCTTCTTTCCAGCCTACCAGCGAACCGTCCGTTCCGCGGAAAGCAAGATAATTCAATTTTTTATCAAGCACAAAAGCAACTGCGGCAAACTGTTCTTCTTTTGCGCGGTCTGTGCTTTTTATATAGGCGCACATTTTAATGTCGCCAAAACGCCGGCTGTTGCCTGCCGCTATTAAAAGCTGCACGGTAGATTTGTTCACCAAAGCCAAATCTTCGGTGCGCTGGTCAAGGTCGCTGGTATTACTGAAAGAATGGGCAATTTTGCTTAAAGCAGTCTGGTCCGAAAAACTTTCACCAACCAGACCGGCAAAATCAAGATACGAAAGCTGGCTTAAAATCAGGCTGTCAACTTCGTTAAAAGGCGAAAGTTCAAAAGAAACATCGCCGCGCCAGGCAATATAATCTAAAATATTGTTCATTTTAAAGCCTTCCTTATAAAAACTCTAAAAAACTTTATTTTTCATTTTGGGCAATTTTACACAAAACAGATTTTAAAATTGGCAAAAAAACAAATGCGAACACGCACAAAACTACAAAAATTGTGCCCCACAACATAATCGGGCTTGCCAAAAACCAGCCGGTTTCTGTTAATGCAGGCAAAGGCAAAATTACCAGCGCCAGCAAAAAGCAAGGTACGGCAAGGGCTTTTTTGCTGCTTTGCAAAATTGAACCTGCGGCGCTGAGGGCAAAATATTCGCCAAGAATAAGCGCAAAAACTGCCAGAGGTTTTACCGCAATGCAAAACGGCGACAATATTGAATAGCGCGTTAAAATACGGTATGGGGTAAAAAGCATGAAAAAGCCCAAAAGAACAAAGGCAAAAGACTGCAATTTAAAGGCAACAGAATCGCGGTTAAACAGAAAATACACCGCAAAACAAACAGCCAGCGGTATAAGTGCTTCTGCTGTAAAAAGCTGCACAAATTCGGTTTTTAAATTGTACACCGCAAAATGCACCGAAGAAAAAAACAGAAAATCTACGGCACAAAAAATCAGGGCAAGAACAAAACCTGTAATTGCACCAAAAGCAACCACCGGTTTTTCAACACAAACAATTGATTCTTTACAGCCAATTAAAAGAAAAAATAAAAATGCGGCAAGAAAAATCATAGGAAAAACAAACATAAAAAAAAATTAGCACAAAAAAACACATTCCGCAAGCGCAGACGCAGCAGCCGCCGCCCGGCTTTTAGTAAAAACATGATATTTGCGCCGGCTTTTTTGCCCGTGCTGACAATTTCGGGCTTTTATGCTAGCATTTGTCCATGTCTTTAGAAACAGTGCAGAAAAATATTGAAAGTTTTAATGCGCAAATTGCAGTTCTGGACGAACAGAAAGCCGGAATTGAAGCCGTTATCAGCAATTTGCAAAAAGAACTTGCCCAAATAGAAAATTCCATTACCCGCCACACTTCTCCGGCGGCAAATAAATCCAAAAATACCGAAATCATCCGTTACAAAAGTGATATTTTAAAAAAATCTACAGAACTTGACAGTTTGCTGAAGAAAATTGAAAAACTTCAGCAGAAAAAATATTATGCTGAAAAAACTTTGCAAAAAGCCCACAGCAAGGAACAGCTGAAACAGCAAAAGCAGATAGATTTTTTGCAGAAACAATATGAAAAAATTGCCGCCGACCAGAAAAAACGCCAGAAACAGAATTTTCAGAATGCGGCGGTTGATTTTGAAGTAAAAACTGACTGCGATTACGATGTTTTTATTTCTTCTGCAAAAGAAGACATGCAGACTTTTGCTGCGCCGTTTGCACAGGCACTTGAATCCAAGGGACTGAAAGTCTGGTACAACAAAAATCCTTCAATTCTTTTGCCCGGCGACCTTAACAAAGAGCTTGAAGCCGGCTTGAAAAAAGCCCATTTTGCAATTTTAATAATTTCCTGCGATTATCTTTTGCCAAACCGCTATTGGAAAAAGTCCGACCTTGAACTTTGGTTTACAAAACAAATAGAACACAAGCTTATTTTTCCGGTTTTGCACAAAATCAGTTTGCAGGAACTGACCGATTACAGCCCGACGATTGCCAAAAAGGCGGCTCTTTGCACAGCCACCGCCACACCGCAGGAACTTGCAGAGGATTTTGCTTCTATTTTAAAAGACCAGAATTAAGATTATGAAAAATTCAGCGCTTAAAATTATGTTTGCTTTTTTTCTTAAATTTAATAGAAGAAACTTGAAAAAAATCGCGATTATTTTTATTTCCTCGGTTTGCTTTATTTTTTCTGCCTGCGCAAAACCCAAAAATACCGCAAAAATGCCAGACCGGCAGCCGGTAAATACCGCAGCACTTGGCCCGGCAATTGAAGAAGCGGCGCAAACTGAAATTGAAGCAACTGACCCTGCCGAACTGAAAAAACAGAAACAGCAGGAAGCCGTAAAAAATTTTGTAGAAAACTTAACGAACGAACAGCTGATTGCCCAGCTTTTTGTGCTTGGAATAGACGGCAAAACAGGTTTACCAGCCTACGTGCAGAACGAATTTGCAGAAGCCGCGCCGGGTTCATTTTTGCTATTTTCTTCTAACATAACGAATAATGCAAAAGACCTTTGTGATTTTACAAGTTCAATTTACAACTGGTTCAGTCAGCAGGGCATTGCACCGCTGCTTTTAATAGACAACGAAGGCGGCGCCGTTTACCGTCTGAACCAGATTGCAAGCCCGCTGCCTTCGGCAAAAAATATTGCCCAAAGTTTTAAGGTGCAGAAAGCGGAAGATTATTACGCGCTGATTGCAAAGCAAATGCGTGCGCTGGGCTTGCATGTAAACCTTGCGCCGCTGGTTGAAGTACAGAATCAGGCAAATATTGCATTTTTGGGCAGCCGCACTTTTGGCGATGCCGAAAATGTAGAAAACTATGCCGCCGCCGCGGTAAAAGGTTTCAGCAGCCAGCAAATCGGCGCAGTTTTAAAGCATTTTCCGGGCAACACGAATATTGACCCGCACGCTTCCCTGCCCCATCTGGACGTTGATTCCGAAACTTTGCAGAATCAGTATATTGCGCCTTTTGCCGCCCTCATAAAATACAATCCGGCAATGGTTTTAATGTCGCATATCGTGGTGGACTGCGTAGACGACAAGCCTGCGTGTTTTTCGCCGCGGATGATTAACGATATTTTGCGCGGCAAGCTTGGTTTTAATGGCGTTGTAATTTCCGACGATTTGTACATGGGCGCGCTGGCAAAAAACGGCTACCCGATTGAAGTTGCCGCGGTGCAGGCTGTTAACGCAGGCGTAAATCTTTTAATGCTTTCGGAAAAACATTTTGGCAAGGCTTTTGACGTTTTAATTGAAGAATTTGAAAACAATTCCGATTTTGCGCAAAAGGTTAAAGATTCTGTAAAAAAAATTATCAGGCTTAAAATTGAACTTGGCTTGATGAATTTTGACGAAGACCAAATGAAAATTACCGCCGGTGAAAAATTGAATGCCGAAGAAATGTTTAACGATTTTTCTGCGGCAAAAAAAGAAGCACTGGATTTTTTGACCAGATAATTTTTAATTTTCAATTTAAAGGCTTTGCAAATTCCTAACCTACCAGTTTAATTGGTTGAAAATTTATTTTCACTTTTGTAAATTTACAAAAACTTGAAACCCAAAGGAGAAAAAAATTGAGTAAAAACAAAAAAAATGCCCAGGGCGAAGCGGCTTTTGACGAATATTACTCTGCTCTTTTTGGTGAACGCTGGGAAAAATTAAAAGAATCGCTGAAAGGCGAACCGCTTTATTACGAATATAACGAAAAACTTAACAAAAGCTATTTTTTAGATCAGGGCAGCGTCCGGGCGGCGTTTTCGCTTCCTTTAGACGGCGCGGAAAATATTCTGGATATGTGCGCGGCACCCGGCGGAAAATCTTTGATTTTATCAAGCCGTATGTCACAGGAAGCCCGGCTTACCTGCAACGAACGAAGCCGCGAACGGAAATCCCGGCTTTTGCGCGTTTTGGACGAACACTTGCCGGAAGATATAAGAAGCCGGGTAAGCGTTTCCGGCTATGACGCGGCAAAATGGTGTACATACCAAAAAGAAGTTTTTGACCGTATTTTGCTTGACGCACCTTGTTCAAGTGAACGCCACGTTTTAAGCGACCCAAAATATCTGGAATTGTGGACACCGGCGCGAGTGAGAAATCTTGCCGCGACCCAATGGTCAATACTTTCCAGCGCATTTTTGGTATTAAAAAGCGGCGGCTATTTGCTTTATTCAACCTGCGCCCTTGCCAGTACCGAAAATGACGGCGTTGTACAGAAACTGCTGAAAAAATACCCAAATGCTTCTATTGTTCAGCTAGAAGAAAAACCATACCCAAACCTTTGCGGCGCAGAAAAAACCGAATACGGTTTGCACGTTTTGCCTGATGCCCAGCAAGGTGCGGGACCGCTGTATTTTTCACTTATCCGCAAGCAGGCTCAAGAAGAATAGTGTATTTTACAAAATGAATTTTATAAAAACTGCTTTTTATGTGGACTATTTGGATATTTTGCTATAAAATGCCCTTTTGAGGATAAAATGGCTGGAAATAACAGAGAAGAAAAACTAAAGAAAATTATTGAACTCGAAAAAGTTTTGAACGAGATTCAAGATATTGACGTTCTTCTTGAAAGAATTATTACCGAAGCCCGTGCAATTGTTCACGCTGATGCCGGTTCAATTTACGTTTACGAAAATAACCGCTTAAAAATCCGCTATGCACAGAACGATACCCACCAGAAAAAACTTGCACCCGGTCAAAAACTTCCATACAATTTTTTCTCTTTTGATATTAATGAACAGTCTATCTGCGGTTACGCAGTTTTAACCAATACAATTATCAACGTTCCGGACGCTTACAACATTGTCAACATGCCTTTTTCGTTCAACAAACAGTCTGACATTTTGACAGGCTACAAAACCCGGGCAATTTTGACGGTACCGCTAAAAAGTTCTTCAGGCAAGATTTTGGGCGTTTTTCAAATCATCAATCCGCAAACTGAAAATCATGAACCTGCGCTGTTTGATGAAGATTCCATTTTGTACATTGAACACTTTGCCCAAAGTGCAACGCAGGCGCTTGAACGTGCGCATTTAACCCGCGCAATGATTTTACGCATGATTCGCATGGCAGAATTTAGAGACCCTAAAGAAACCGGTGCGCACGTTAACCGCGTATCTAACTATGCTGTAGAAATTTACGACCGCTGGGCATTTCAGCATAATATTCCCAAAAGCGAATCTGAAAAATACCGCGACAGCCTGAAAATTGCCGCCATGATGCATGATGTCGGTAAAGTTTCTGTTCCCGACGCTATTTTGAAAAAACCTTCGCGCCTTACCGATGAAGAATACAATGTTATAAAAGGTCACACCGTTATAGGTTCGCGGCTTTTTGATGATGTTTTTTCTACTCTTGATGCAATGGCACGCGATGTTGCCTTGCGCCACCACGAGCGCTGGGACGGCTTAGGCTATCCTGGAAAAATTGACATCAATACAGGCGTTCCCCTTGAAGTTGACAGCGTAACCGGTAAGGCAATTGGTTTGTCTGGCGAAGATATTCCGCTTGCAGCACGTATTGTTGCACTTGCCGACGTTTACGATGCGCTTTCTTCTAAGCGCGTTTATAAAGAATCTTGGACGGAAGACGAAGTTTTGCGCGAAATTCAAGTGCAGGCTGGTGCACAGTTTGACCCTGAACTGGTAATGTGCTTTTTTGCCGTTATGGATAACATCAGACAGATCCGCCTTGCATGGCCGGACAAAGACGAAGCAGCAGAAGCATAATATTAACCCGAATGTCGAGTTTGAAAAATTTATAAAAAAAATAATCTGTAATTTTCAGGAAATTATTTAAATCTCGAAATTTAGAATATAAAGCACTGTTGCCGCTTTCAGAAAGATATTCAAAACGAAAATAAAGATAAAAATGACTAATTGCTGCTTTTTAACGCACGAAGCTTTTTCTGCAATTCCCTGTCCAGACTGTTTGCAAAAGCATTAATTTCTTTTTTGCCGTATGTGTTGCCTTTTTTTTCTGCCGGCAAAAGACCATTTTCCAGAAGCATATAATTTAAGTTCCGGCTTGCCAGCTTTTCGGCAATATTTTTTTCGGTAAAAACCACGCCGCGGTCATTCAACACACAGATTTTTTTATCAACCAGCCGCGAAGCCAGCGGTATATCACGGGTAATTGCCAAATCATTCGGCAAAATATGCTCCACAATATAATCGTCTGCCGCATTCGGGTTGGCTTCGCATACAGTCATGCTTATTAAAGGAGTTTCAGGATGAGGAATTATTCTGTTTGCAACATAATGTAATGGAATTTGTAAACGAGTTGCGAAACGCAAGGTTAAATCACGAACTTGAACAGGACAAGAATCGGCATCAATCCAAATGGTAAAAGAATTTACTGCGTTTTCCATGTGAATTAATTTAATGCCTGATCAAGCTTTTTCATCATTTGAATTGTCCGCTTTTCTACTTCACTTAATTCGGCATTTACCATCAAAGAATCTGTAGAAGCAGCATTCTGCCGTTCTTTCATCAGTTCATCGGTAATCATTATTCCTGCCAAAACTGCTATTTTAATCGGCTCTTTCAAATCAGTAGAACGGGCAACATCTTCAACAGTGCTGCGGTAATATTGCAAAAGCTTGTCCAAATATAATGAATCCTCGTTTGCCTGAATAGAAAACGAGGTACCCAAAATATTTATTTGCAAAGTTCCTTTTGCTGCCATAAAAACCTGTTAAAAAATATCCATTTGCTGTGCATCAGTTTTGCCGGCTGGCGAAATTGACGACTGACTTGTAATATTTAATGATGAAATCATTGAGGCTGGAGCAGCAGATGAATAGGCATCTACTACAGGATTTGGTGTAATATTTTGAACGGTTTGATTCTGTTCAACAGGCTGAGGCTGTTCCGGCACTTCGCTGGTTACGGCACTAGCCCGTAAAACAGAATCTTCTACATTATTCAAGCGTTCAAGAGCTTTCATAATTCCCTCTTCAATGCGAGGCTGATTCTGTTCATAAAGAGAAAGTTTAGAAGAACGCTCAACATCCATTTTCTGAAGTTCATCATACTGAACTTTTAATTCTGAAAATTTACTGCGAAGAAAATCGTTCTCTTTCTGAAGTTCTGCAATTTTAGCAACTGCTGTTTCTACTTTATGTTCAAGAAGCTGAACCTGCTCGAGGGAAATCATAATTATGCTCCGATAGCTTTTTTAGCAACTGCAACAACTTCTTTGAATGCAGCGCGATCTTCGATAGCCATATTTGAAAGGGCTTTGCGGTTAATTTTTACATTAGCCTTGTTCAAACCTTCAATAAAGCGTGAATATGTAATACCTTCTTCACGACAAGCAGCGTTCAAACGTGCAATCCACAAAGAACGCATATTGCCTTTTTTATCACGGCGTCCTACATATGAATCTGACAATGCCTGTGTAACAGCATCTTTTGCAGCTTTAAAGTTTGTGCCACGGCGACCACGGAAACCTTTTGCAAGTTTAAGAATCTTCTTGCGGTGGTCTTTGCGCTTTGATCCGTCAATAGCTCTTGACATTTTATTCTCCTTAAATGGAAGTAATTAGAAAATTTTTCAAAAAAATTACAGATTAGCCGTAAGGCAACATCTGTTTGCGCATGCGTCTTGCATCAGCTTCACTCAAGATTCCTGCAGCGCGAAGATTTCTCTTGCGTTTCTTATCCTTTTTAGTAAGAATATGGCGAAGATTCATTTTCTTGTACTTAACTTTACCACTTCCGGTTAATGAAAAACGTTTTGCGGCAGCGCGCTTTGATTTCATTTTAGGCATTTTAGCAACCTCATTTCTTTGCTTTTGGAGCAAGTGTCATAGACATAAAACGACCTTCCATTGCAGGCTGTTTTTCCATAACGTACTCGTCCTCAAGACGTTGTAATACTTCTTTTAGAACTTCTAAACCAAGGTCGGTATGGGCAAGCTCGCGACCCCGAAATCGCACAGTTACCTTTACTTTGTTTCCTTCAGCAAGAAATTCTTTAATGTGCTTTGATTTGAACTCAATATCTCCGTCTGCAATTTTAGGCTGCATACGGATTTCTTTCAGCTTCAGTACTTTTTGGTTTTTCTTGGAGTCACGGAGCTTTTTCTCCATTTCAAAACGATATTTACCGTAATCCAGAATCTTGCAAACCGGCGGGTTTGCATTAGGCGCAACTTCTACAAGATCAAGCTCCTGTTCTTTGGCCATTTGTAAAGCCTTTATGGTGGCAACAATACCTTTTTGTTCGCCATCACTGTCAATGAGTCTGACCTCACGTACACGGATCTGTTCATTAATCCGCAATCCTTTGTTATCCGCCAACGATCCTCCTACGTACGGTAAAATTCCGTACCTATCTAGCAAAGCATATTCAAAATAATAACAGAATTTATGTAAAAATGTCTATAGCTTTTCAAAAAACTGTCGACAAACCTCAAATTTTTCTAAAGTTTTTCACTTTCTTCTATAATATAGTACAAATTTTACTTTTAAATTATTAAAAAAAAGTATACAATTTTTTCACTTTTCAATCTGGAGAAATAATGACTGCTTCTGGAAAATTATCAAAAGCTCTTGCTGCGGCTTTTCCTCATACATTGCCGGTTCTTGCCGGTTTTAGCTTTTTGGGTTTTGCATACGGAATTTACATGAACGTTTCCGGGTTTTCGTTTTTGTACCCGCTTTTGATGGGCATAGCAATTTTTGGCGGCTCGCTGCAATTTGTATGCGTAAGCATGCTTTTATCGCCATTTGCGCCGCTGCAAACACTTTGCGTTGCCCTTTTGGTGCAGGCACGGCACATTTTTTACGGCATAGCTATGCTGGAAAAATACAAGGGACTTGGATTAAAGCGTTTTTACATGATTTACGCCCTTTGCGACGAGACTTTTTCAATAAACTACATTGCAAAAGTGCCGGAAGGCGTTGACCGCGGCTGGTTTATGTTTTTTGTAGCTCTATTAGACCAGCTTTACTGGCTTATAGGTTCAACTGCCGGCGGTCTTATGGGTTCGCTGCTGACATTTAACACGCAGGGGCTTGATTTTGTGATGACAGCCATGTTTGTGGTAATTTTTCTTGAACAGTGGCTGAAAGACAAAAAACATTCTAGTGCGCTAATCGGGCTTGGTATTTCGGTTTTAAGCCTTGTAATTTTTGGCAAAGATTCGTTCTTAATGCCTGCAATGATTGGCATTTTGCTTTTTC
Organism: Treponemataceae bacterium; assembly: GCA_024402495.1. Taxonomy (GTDB): domain Bacteria; phylum Spirochaetota; class Spirochaetia; order Treponematales; family Treponemataceae; genus UBA1240. The sequence goes on along the minus strand of JAKSTR010000012.1, from coordinate 31,187 downwards.
TGGCACTTTTTAAAAAGCCTATAAGCCGGCAAATTGAATTTGATGAATTTGGCGATTTGCAGAACAATGCAGAAAACGCCGGTCAAGACCAAAATATTGAAAAAGAAGGTTCAAAATGACATTAGAACAGCAGATAATTACAATTGCGCTTTGCGCCATCGGCACTTTGATTACGCGTTTTTTGCCTTTCATAATCTTTTCAAACAAACGCAAAACACCGGCATTTGTTCAGTATTTGGGCAAGGCATTGCCGCCGGCAATTTTTGGAATGCTGGTAGTTTACTGCTTAAAAGGCGTTTCTGTTTTTCAGGGCAGCCACGGCTTGCCGGAACTGCTGGCAATTATTTTAACAGTAGCCCTGCACTTGTGGCAGCGCAAAACACTTTTATCAATTGTGGCGGGAACAATTGCCTATATGCTTTTGATTCAATACGTGTTTTAAGTTTTTTTACCAGGAACTGAAGAAAATATAAAAAAACGAAGCCCGGAAAGATGAATTTCCCGGGCTTTCTTTCTTAAAAAATCCTAAAAAAACTATTTTGTCGTAAAACTGATTGCACCGTCCCAGTTTTCCGGCGGATTTTCTATAAAATCATTGCAGCGGTCAAGCATCAGTTCCGCAGCTTTGTCGCCTTCAACTTCTGCCAGCGCTTTTTCAAAATAATCTTTAGCCAGCCGGAAAACGCCTTGCTTGTACAATTCCATGCCTTTGGTGTAACAGTCCCGGTATTCCGCAGAAAATTCTTCATAATTTCTGTCAATCGCATAAATCGGCACGGCTTTTTTCTTGCCTTTTACGCGCACATCATCCAGATACCTGAAAACAAATTCATCCGGGTTGCCTTTGTCAACGATATCTTCTTTCATGCTTTCGCTTACAATAAGCTGAACACCGTAAGTTTTCGTCAAACCTTCAAGACGTGAAGCAAGGTTAACCGAATCGCCGATAACGGAATAGTCGGTTTTGTCTTTGGAACCAATTGAGCCGACAATCGCATCGCCGTAATGAATACCAATACCAATGTTGAACGTCATTCCGTCCGGCATCACCAAATCTTCAAGCGGAACATCAGGCAAGGCTTTGCGCATTTCGTAGGCGGCTTTTGCAGCGCGTCGGGCATTGTCCTCGTAAGAAATCGGCGTACCAAACTCTGCCATAATCGCATCACCGATAAATTTATCGATTGTACCGCCGTATTTTTTTATAATGTCAACCATTACCGTAAAATAGCGGTTCAAAAAGGCAACCAGAACTTCCGGGCGATTTTTTTCGCTGATATTTGTAAAAGAACGAATGTCAGAAAAAAGAATTGCAATGTCACGTTTTTCGCCAACCGCAATATCCTGCTGAACGTCTTTTTTTGCCAGATCGTCAATAATTTCTGCCGGCACAAAACGGGAAAAAGCCTTGCGAATCTGAGATTCGTAAAAGACGTGCGTTTTAAGAGAAAGCGCATTTTCCAGAACAATTGAAAAATTTTCAACGGCAAAATTTATCAAATTCTGCTGTTCCAGGCTAAAATTGCCGCAGCGAGCGATGTCTATAACCGCGCCAATCTGTCCGCTGGAAAAAACTATGCGGCGGCTTTCACAGGCAGAAATATCCAGTTCCTGCGAATAACAGGCGTTAATATCAAAATTAGCCGGAACACATTCCCATTCGCCGTAAAAATGTTCTTTTGTTGCGCCGGAATCTTCAAAATCCTTTACACAAATATTAAAAAAATCGTTTTTTGTCTGTTCAGTAATCTGCTCGGCGGCAACATAATAGGAAGAAATTTTGTCAACTTCAATCAAAAACATGCATGCCATAGGCGAACGGCAAACGTCCGTACAGATTGACAAAAAATTGCTTACCACGTTTTTTACAGAATCGGAATCGACAACCAGAGCGTAAATCTTTTTTAAAAGCTCGTTTTTCTGAATGTCGCTGCGCCATATTTTAGTAGCCGCCGAAAGGATTTCCGATGTTTCTACCTTTGGAAAACGTTCGCCGGATTTTTCGTATTCCTGCGCAGTACGTGCTTCAAGCGATTCTTCTACGAACATTAAAATATTGCTGGCATTTATCAGCGGACAGCTGTATTCGGTATTCAGCGGAACGGGATTTACGCAGTAAAGCGTTGCATAAAGATTGTCGCCGCCCTTGAATTTTTTCAGAAGACGAACAAATTCAAAACCGTCAATGTCATCAAGTTCGGCATTTACAAAAACACCGGTCGGCATCTTTGTACCTATCTTTTCAAAAGCTTCAATTGCAGTTGCGGCAAATTCAATATTGTATTCAACTTCGGGCAGCTGTTTTGAAAAAAGCCTTTGAATCGTTTTAGAAGGTTCAACAACAAGTAACTTTTCAAGCATTCAAAAGCTCCTTTACTTTTGCAATCATTTCGTTGCGGTTGAATACGGATTTATCCAGCCATGCATTTGCGCCGTTTTCCGCATATTCTTCAAACAGTTCGTTGTTCTGCTCGGCAAAAACAACAATGAACGGAACATCTTTGTAAACTTCACTGCGCCTTAAGTTTTCTAGCAGCGTCATGCCGTTCATGCGCGGCATTTCGTTGGCGCAAATTATCAGGTCAAAACGGCTTTCCTTTGTTTTTTCAAGGGCATCAATGCCGTCACAGGCTGTTTCCGTAACAAATCCCACTTTTTCAAGCGCAAACTGTTCAATAATGCGCGCATTTTCTGAACTGTCTACGCACAAAATTTTGTGAACAATGTTGCGGTCGTTAGCAACGCGTTTTTTCATGTCGTAATTGCGCATTGCCTTAAATCTGGTAATAATGTCCGGCATGTTCAAAATCGGCACCATGTCGTAGTGCTCGTCAAAAACAATGCCCTGCATAACGGAAAATTTTTCAAAACTTGGTGGCAGCGGCTTAACCGGCAACGAAACATAGCGCAAAACTTTGTCAACGATAAGCCCGATTTTTTGTTCCATGTATTCGGTGATAATGATGTTTGCCGAATCACTGTTTTCCTTAAACGAATCGCTGCTGCTGTCAAACAGGTAGCTGAGGGCATAAAGAGGAATCAGCTCGCCGTAATTTTGCAGACAGGTCTGATTCTGCAGCGAAATAAATTCGGACTTGTTGCGGTAAACAACGTCGGTAATGTGCTGAGACGGAATTAAAAGCTTGTATTTGCCGGAAAGAACGAAAAGTCCCTGCAGCATGGCAAGCGAGAACGGGAAACGCAGGATAAAAGTAGCGCTTTTTCCGTATTCGCTTTCAATATTGATTTTGCCCTTAATTTTTTCAACGCTTTCAAGAACTTTTGCAAGCTCGTCATCGTCTGAAAAAAATTCGCGGCGGAACAGATAAGCCGAAAGTTCACGGTCGCTTAAATGCTTTATTTCTTCTTCCTGTTCCGGGAAAATTTCCATTGCACGCTTTCGTACCGCGTCAAAATCAATTCCGCTGCCGTCAACCTGTAAAGTAAGCTTTGCCGTGCTGGAATCCGCGGAAACAGTGCCGGTAATTTTTGCCGTTTCATTTTTGCCGGCAGCAAGACGTTCTTCCGGCGGTTCAACGCACCTTTTTATCATTACCTTAAGCAAACCGGAAAGGATATCCGGCAGCGAAGCAAGAATTTCCTTGTCCATAATCAGGTTTGTTTCGCACAAATCAAGGTCAACTTTCTTTTTGTTTTCGTTCGCGGCATTTTTTACAACGTCGGTCAAACCTTTCATTACAATTGAAAGCGGCAGCATGCGCAAGTCAAGAACCTGCTGCTGCATTTGCAGAAGCTGGCTTTCAAAAGAATCAATTTCGGAAGCAAGCTGCTTGCGCACTTTAGAAATAGAAGCAAGACCCGTATCGTCTTCAATTTTTTTAAGCTCGTCCAGCTGGTGCTTAAGCCGCAGTTCCTTTGTAATCAAAGAATCGTAGGCAGAAACAATCTCGTTCAAGCGTTCCATGCGAACTTTAATCGTGTGAATGCTGAAAATCGTTCCGTCGCTGGTTAAAAAATCTTCTTCGTTTTCAAGGTTCAGGTTTTCACTAAGGCGGATGTCCCGTTCCATAGAAGAAGCGTTTACAAGTTCACCATTTGCAATTTTTTCGCAGTACAAAAGATAAATAGAAACGCCAATATTTTCATCATTGAAGAAAATTTTGTCATTTACAAGATTAAGTACATTGACGATTTTTTTTGAAACCAGTTCAAAAAGTTTTATAAGCCGTTCCGTAATTTTTATGCGCCTGTCTTTCAGGGCAACAAAAACGCCTTCAAGCCCGGCTGCAAGTTTTTGCACGGAAAAAATCTTTAGCGCGCTGGCGTTGCCTTCAACAATGCGCAGGTTGCGAAGCATTTCTTCTGCAAAATCTTCCACGTCACCGGTTTTGTGAGCAATTTCAATTTTTTCGTTTGCAGTTTTAAAGATTTCTTCCGCTTCTTCTATAAAACTATTCAACAATTCCGAAGAATTCTGACCCATACTTTCTCCGTTCTATATTTTTCTAAGATAAAAAACCATTCCGACATTTTCCTTAATCAGGTTTTTAGGAACAATGTCACCAGAAATGGAAGCAACTTCGTTAATTGAAACAAAAAGCAGCCCGTTTTTTTTAAGGCATTTATCGGCAATGGCTTTAAGCACTGCCCTTTTCATTTCACTGCTGAAATATATAAAAACATTCCGCAAAAAAATCACGTCCTGTTCAACCGGCACAAAAGGCGATTGTGCAAGTTCCTTAAGGTTAAGCGCCTTTACGCTTATCAAATCCTTAATTTCCTTAGGGAAAATCACTTCTTCGCCCTTAAAATAAGGTTCAATAAGGCTGTGATAAGACAAGCCGTCAACCCGGCGATCTACTTTTGCCTTGCTGTAAACGCCGCCGGAGCAGACATTAAGCACATTCGTATCGATATCGCTGGCTGTAAGCACCGGCGTTAAATGACAGTACCTTGCAAGCAAGGCAAGCGAATAAATTTCTTCGCCCGTAGAACAAGCCGCACTCCATATCCTTATGTTCTTGCCCGGATTCTGCAAGCGCCAGCTTGGAAAAATCCTGTCGCGCAAAAAATCAAACTGCGCTTCTTCGCGAAAAAAATAAGTTTCGTTTACGGTACTTTCGTTAACAAAATTATTGAATTCGGTTTTGCTGCTTACAAGCTGGTTGTAAAACATATTGCAAAGCTTTTTGCCGTCTACAATTCCCGTTTCTTTAGAAATATCCTGCGTTTTTTTGACGATATAACTCACAATTGAATTTTTATGAGTCGCCAAAGGAATTATTCCCGTGTGTTCGGTCAAAAGAGAAATAAAATCTTCTAATTCGGGCAACAAGCTAACATCATCCATAAGGAATTTTCCTGCGTTATCAGCGTCCAATCATCGATAAAACTTTTTCGGCGATATGTTCGCGCCTAAGAACAATGCTTGCACCACCCATTTCAATTGCGGCGGCAGGCATGCCAAAAACCGCGCAGGTAGATTCGTCTTCCGCAATGGTGTATGCGCCGGCATCAACCAAAGCCTTGCAGCCAGCCGCCCCGTCTGCACCCATGCCGGTAAGCAAAACCGCAAGACAGTGGTCTTTAAAAAATGAAGCTGCGCTTAAAAAGGTTTTGTCTACTGAAGGTTTTAAAAAACGCACCGGCGGATCATCGCTTAATGCAAGAACCGGGGTACCGCGTGAATTGACAAAATCTATTACCAGATGTTTGTTTGCAGGCGCCATATAAACGTGTCCGGGCAAAGCTTCTTCGCCCGGACGCGCGAGTGAAAACTTAATGTTGGTCAAGGTTTCGGAAAACCACTTTGCCATGTTTACGTCGTCACCAACTTCAACATGCTGCGTGTACAAAACCGGCAGCGGAAAATTTTTGCCCAAGCCTTCAAGAACCGTGCGTACTGCGCTTGGTCCGCCGGTTGAAGCACCGATGCACAAAAGAGAAAAAGTCCCCTGCTTTATATCCGCATCAAAAGACTGGTTCAGTTTTGCAAAAGAACTGATGATTACTTTAGTGCCGGCTTTTCTGACCTGTTCTATAAAGGTTTTGAAAAAATCGTTGTTCATATCAGAAATTTTTGGCTTTTTAACAAAGGTAATAGCCGACGCATTTTCAAATGAAAAAAGAGGCTTTTCGTTATCACCAAAAATCAAAACCGGCACCGCATAGTCGCGGATGATTGATTCAACAAGTTCAATATCTGTCTTGCCGTCGTCAATAATCAGCAAATCGGGCTTTTCCGTTCTTATTTTATCTACAGCCTTCGCCCCGTTAGAAACAGAAGCAGCAACCTGAATATCACCGGCGGCGGCAAATTTCTGTTCCAAAATAACTCTAATTACGGCAGAAGCATCTGAAATTATAACCTTCATTTATTTTATCCCACCTACCTCTTTCAGAAATTGCGCAATCAGCATGTCTATATTCAGCAAATACTGCACCTTATCTTCGTAAAACGAAACGGCACTGATACCGTGATTAAACAAAAAATCACGCTTGCAGCCCGAAAACAGATACAGATTTTCGGTATCTACAAAGCGGCTTATATAACCGGCACTAAAAGAAAGCGCAAAAAGACCGCTTCGCGGCATATTTACCAGCGTTTTCTTTTCGATTTTTTCAATTACGCTAAGATTCCAGTCTTTTGCACAAAATATCAGCGCAGAATCTACATTGTTCTTGCCGGAACAGCCGAAAGTTTCCTTTACGTATTCAGCAACATTCAGATGCGGAATAACCTGAGAATCGTACATTAAACTATTGTCATCTTTATGTTCGCCAAGATAGGAACCTGCCACAACATAAGAAGTTGGCAGCAGAAATTCCACTTTGTCAAAAGAAATGCACGTAAACTGCTCAGTCATCACACAAATCCTTTTTCAAAATCATTTCAAAGGCGTTAATTTCAATTACAGGAATTTCTTCGCCGTTAAAATTGATTGTTCCCTTAAAAATAAAGCTTTCATTGTCGCTGTGCTTCAAAATTCTTAAACCGCTTTCCGGCAGTTCGTAAAAATTCAAAACGTCTTCAATGCGCAGGCAAATCCGGTCGCCAGGAATATTAAGGATAATGAAAAGTGAATGTCCCTGCTTTGTGTCTTTTTTTTCAACTTCAAGCAGAACGCAAGGTTCAATAACGGTATATGGCTCACCGCGAACGTTTATCAAGCCTTCTATGTAATTTGGCACAAAAGGAATCTGATAAACATTCATGTCGTGGATAATTTCTTTTACGTTAAAAGAAGGCAAAGCATATTTAACGCCATTGATTAAAAATATCAGCCAGGTAATTTTAACTTCTTCTGCCGCAACCTGCTGAGCCGCAGAATCTTTTTTCTGTGCGGTATTTTCTATTGATTTCAATAAATCTTCGTTCATCATTCACCTGCTTTATCATTTTCAGTTTCAGTCATAATGTTTTTCTTCTGACTGCTGGTTAATTCATCTGCAATTGTCTTCAAGTTTTCAGAAGTTGAAGAAATGCTTTCCGTTGCCATTGAAAAATTTTCAACACCGGCAGAAATTTGCTTGATTGCAACCAGAATCTGGGCGCTTGCGGCACTTTGCTGCTGAATTATTACGGAAATATCCTTTGCAGAAGCTTCTGTAATCTCTGCGGCATTTTTAATGCTTGCAAAACGTTCTTCCAGTTCTTTTGCAGCGGCAATACCTTCTTCCACTTTTACAGTACCGCTTTCGCTGGCAAGAATAAGCGCATCCGAAGAATTCTGAATGCCGGAAATACGGCCTTTAATTTCTTTGGTACTGTCAATAATTCCGTCTGCAAGCCGCCTGATTTCCGAAGCAACGATATGGAAGTTTTTACCGGCTTCGCCTGCACTTGCCGCTTCAAGTTCCGCATTAAACGCAATAATCTTTGCCTGATCGGCAACACTTGTAATCATCGTAACAATGTCCCAGATGCCGTCAATCTCGGTACTAAGTTTTTTAATGCCTTCAATCGTGTCGCTGTTTGCGGCAGAAATTTCTTCAAGTTTTGCCATGTTCAGGTTAAGCGAACCGCTGCTGTCGTCTACGTCGTCCGTTGTTTTACCGGCAACGGCGCTTACGTCTTCAATCTTTGCAGAAATATTTTTGGAAAGCTCGTTGGTGTCTTCCATTGTTGCAACAATTTCTTTTACCGCCGCACTCTGATCCTGGCTTGTTGCCGAAGTTTCCTTTGCAGAGACCACAAGATTCTGTATTTCTTCAGCCAGTTTTACGCCAATCTGCTGTTCTGTTTTGTGCGTTTTCATCGTAGACAGAATTATTTTTGTATTTCCGGCTGTAAGAAGCGCCAAATAAATCAAAAAGCAGACAACGATAAAAATCATCAGTCTTTTAGCCGGTACAATGGCGTTTTTAACAGGCGTATCAACAACAATGTGCCATACATTTCCGCATTCATCGTATTCAAGCGGCACAATTGTGGTAATATTTTCGCCGTTCTGAAAAGAAACTGCGCCGTCGGCTTTCGTTATATTGAAATATTCCGGATTTTTTTCATAAAGATAAAAAACTTCATCAAGGTTCTGGTCGCCGTCAGTTGCAAGAATTTTTCCTTTTGAATTAAGAAGCGAAATTTTTGAACCCTTGTAAATTGCTTCGCCGCTAAGCATCTGGTTTAAATTGTTCAAAGTTACATCAATTCCGGCTAAACCGATAACCTTTCCGCGGGAATTCAGAATGCGCGAATAGGCAGAAGTCATTAAAAACTGCTCGCCGTCAATCGTATCAAGGTCAATGTCTTCATCAATCATTGCTTTTTCAGAATTGATGCCAGAAAAATACCAGTCGCTGTCAAAACCAAGAACAACGTCTTCTACAGGCTTGCCGGTTTCAGGATCCATTACGTAGCAAAAGCCCTGTTTTTTGCCAAAAACGCCGGGTTCGGTAACAACCCAAACAGATTCGTAATTGCCGGTTGCCACCGCATTGTACAGAAGAGTATTCAAAAGATATTTATGCTCGTTCCGCGAAGCACGGAAAATGGTTGATGCTGATGAAGAAAGGTCTTTTGTGGTGTCAATAATACCGGCAAAGGATTTTTCTATCGTTAATGCCTGATTTTCGGCTTTTGCCTGTATGGATTCCGTTACACTGGTAGTAACGCTGACAAAAACCTTGTTGGCTATGATAAAAGCCATAACAACAAACAAAACTAACTGCATGATACCAAGAATGCTTGTTGCAGAAATTGGGTTTCTCTTATTTTTACCGGTCTGTTTCATGTATAAAATTATAACTTCATAAATTCGTAAACGCAAACAAAAAATATAAAAATAGTTAATTTATATTAAAACCGTTTTTGAAATTTTCATTTGAGCAGATGTGTTTTGCCAAAACCGGCAATTTTTTTACGAACTTGCAGTAGCGCGGCTGCCATGTTGAGTAAACTGCTGTTTTTGGCTAAAATGTTTCGATATTCTTCTATTAAATATAAATTTTATGCGCCTTTGTGCGCTTGGAGAAAAATATGCCAGATTTGCAAAAAATGCGGAACATTGGAATTATGGCGCACATCGACGCCGGAAAAACCACAACTTCCGAACGTATTCTTTACTACACCGGAAAAATTCACCGCATTGGTGAAATTGACGACGGTGCTGCAACAATGGACTGGATGCAGCAGGAACAGGAACGCGGAATTACTATTTGTAGCGCCGCCACCACAACATATTGGAAAGATTACCAGATTAACCTTATCGACACCCCAGGTCACGTAGACTTTACCGCCGAAGTAGAGCGTTCTTTGCGCGTTTTGGACGGTGCCGTTGCCGTTTTGTGCGCAGTTGGCGGCGTTCAGCCCCAAACCGAAACCGTATGGCGGCAGGCAGATACTTACCGCGTTCCGCGCATCTGTTTTGTAAACAAAATGGATCGTATCGGCGCAGACTTTTTTGGTGCAATGGAAGACGTGCGCGAAAAATTCGGCGCGCTGCCGGTTGCCTTGCAGGTGCCGATTGGGGCAGAAAGCAATTTTGAAGGCGTAATTGACCTTTTGAAAATGAAAGAATACCGCTTTGATCCGGCAGACGAAGGCGAAACAATCATAGAAAGCGAAATTGACGCAAGCCGCCTGGAACAGGCAAAAGAATGGCACGAAAAGCTTCTGGACGAGATTTGCGGCGGAAACGACGAACTTGCAGAACTTTATTTGATGGGCGAAGAAGTTTCTATTGAACAGATTAAAGCAGAAATTCGCCGCCGCACAATTAACCGCGAAATTGTGCCGTTTTTGTGCGGAAGTGCCCGCAAAAACTGTGCCGTTCAGCCTTTAATTGACGCGGTTATAGACTATTTGCCGTGTCCTACCGAAGTTCCGGCAGCAACAGCTTTTCATACCAAAAAAGAAGAAAACATTGAAATCAGCTGCAACCCTGACGCAAAAGCCCCGGTTGGTCTGGTATTCAAAATTCAATATGACCGCGAAATGGGCGCACTTTGCTACGTGCGCATGTACGCAGGCAAAATTAAAACCGGCGAACAGGTTTTCAACGTTGGCAAAAAGAAACGCGAACGCGTAAACCGCATTTTGCGCATGCATTCAAACAAAAGCGAAGCCGTTGAAAGCGTAGAAGCCGGCGACATTGCCGTTTTTATCGGGCTAAAACTTGCCCAGACCGGCGACACTCTTTCTAACGAAAGCTACCCTGTTCTGCTTGAAGACATGCACTTTCCGGAACCGGTTATTTCCGTTGCAATTGAACCGGCAAGCCTTTCAGAAAAAGACAAGCTTACAGAAACATTGCAGATTCTTTCACGCGAAGACCCTACTTTTACCAGCCGCGAAGATTCTGAAACCGGGCAGGTAATTATTTCCGGCATGGGCGAGCTGCATATTGACGTACTTGCAACCCGTATGAAAGACGATTTTAAGGTAGAAGCCCGTATCGGTGCGCCGCAGGTTACTTACCGCGAATCTATTACCGCCACCGCCGAACACAGCGAAACCTTTGAAAAAACTATCGGCGGCAAAGAAAATACAGCCGGCATTACAATCAAAGTTGAACCGGCAGAACGCGGTCAGGGCAACGAATATATTTATGCCGCCGGTCGCACCGCAGAAATTCCAGAAGAAATTCTTGATGCAATCAAAAGCGGCATTACGAACAGCTTTGCATCCGGCATTCAGTACGGCTATATGTGCGCCGACGTAAAAGTTACCGTTACAGCCATAAAATACGATGAACTTACAGCAAGCACCTTTGCCTTTGAAGCCTGTGCCGTTGCCGCTTTTGACAATGCCTGCCGCAAAGCAAGCCCGGAACTTCTGGAACCTGTCATGAATCTTGACATTCTGTGTCCTAAGGAATTTGTTGGCGATGCAATGAGTCAGGTAACACAGCGCGGCGGCATTATTTCAAGCCTAGAAAGCAAGCCGTCTACCGAAGTTATCCACGCCCAGTCGCCAATGGCAAAAATGTTTGGTTTTTCTACCAGCCTGCGTTCGGTTACACAGGGCCGCGCTTCGTTCAGTATGGAATTCAGCCACTTTCAGGTTAAGCCGGGCGGATTAGGAAGCATTTATTAATTCTGATTTTGAGTTTTCTGGAATTGATAAAACAGAATCGTTTCTTGCCAATTTCTGAAACCCGACTGCAACTACTTATTAAAAACAACAACCTCGCTGCTTGCGGTGAGGTTGTTGTTTGGCAGAAAAATTTCTGCATAAAAAAAGCCGGCATGAATCATGCCGGCTTTTTTTATGTCTAAAACTGCAATTAAGCAATTAATTATATTCAATATAACCTTTTACTTTGTTGTCACCATTTTCTTCTGCGTTAAATACGCTAAGAATCTGAACAAGCCTTTCTGCTTCTTCAGACAAAGTCGCCGCCATCGCCGCCATTTCTTCAGAAGCTGACGCATTTTGCTGAACAACCGTATCAAGCGAAACAATTGCAGAAGAAACCTGCTGTGCGCCGCTGTCCTGTTCACGAGCGGCAGTTGCAATTTCTTCAATCAATACAGCCGTCTGTTCAATAGAAGGAATAACCTTTGAAATCATCTGGTCTGCATTTTCTGCAACCTGTACAGTTTCAGAAGAAAGCTGGCTGATTTCTGCGGCGGCTGCCTGACTGCGTTCTGCAAGTTTTCTAATTTCGCTTGCAACAACTGCAAAACCTTTACCGCTTTCGCCTGCACGCGCAGCTTCAATTGCCGCATTTAACGCCAGCAAGTTTGTCTGGCTTGCAATATCTTCAATAATTGTAATTTTTTCTGCAATACGCTTAATGGCATCAACAGCCTGGCTTACAGATTCGCCGCCAGCCTTGCTGTTTGCATTAACAGTTTTTGCCAGCTGGTCAGTCTGCATTGCGTTTTCGGCAGTCTGGCGGATATTTGAAGTCATTTCTTCGATAGTTGCAGACATTTCTTCGGTAGAAGCCGCCTGACTTGCCGCGCCGGTAGAAACACTCTGGCTAGACATTCTAATCTGTTCACTTTCGCCCTGAACTTTAATCGCAGTATCGCGGATTTGCTGAACAATTCCCTGCAAGGTTGCAATAAACACGTTAATGTTTCCGGCAATCTGGGCAAATTCGGTTTTGCCTTTGTGTTCCAGACGCATGGAAAGATCGGCGTCACCGGAAGCAAGATTTTGAACTGCGCCATTCAAATTCATAAGCGGGCGGCGAAGCATCGGGTTCAAAATGGCAAGAACCATAATAGCTTCCATCAAAATCATCAGGACAAAAGCGTTTGGCAGCATCGAACCGATAAGTTTTCTTACTATCGTTCCGCGGATGCCGATATCAAAGCCCAAAAAGAAAACTTCAATCGGTTTGCCGCTTGCATTCAGCATTGGAAAATACAGACAGATACAAGTCTGTTTGCCAAGCAGCGCTTCCGTAGTCTGGCTTTCGCCGGTTTTTGCTACCAAATCAAGCAAAGCCGTATCGCTGATTGTTGTACCCTTCATGCCGTCCAAAGTTGTAACGATACGCGTGTATTTGTCGAACATGGTAAACTGACAGTCGGTAACGGTCTGAATGTTTGCACAAAATTCTTCGCTTGTAATGCGGCGCATTGAAAAAACTGCACCAACCACGCGGTTATTGCTGCGCACCGGCACACCGCAAACTGAAACTACGTTGCCCGACATTTTTACATAATCAACATAATTGCCGCCGCCCAATACCGTTCTTACGGCATCAGCAGAAGGCGCAAATTCTTTCATGCCGGCAGAACCGATAACCGAACTTTCTGCGTCATAGACAGCAAAAGCTTCTGCACCGTTTGATGCAGTCAGCTCGTTTAAAAGTGCCGTAATTTCGTTATTTTCAACAAAGCGTTCCCAGTTTGTACCCAAATTTTCAGCAAGCGAATAGACAAGGCTTATAAGCTGTGCCTGATCTTTCTGCATTTCAAATTCAACAATAGTCTGTTTTACCTTCAGCTGCTGCTTAAAATAGTTATTCAACGTGCTGCGGGTTGCAAAATAGCAGGTAACAATCATTACAAAAACAATTACTGGCAGCGCAACAGCAATACAAGCCATAATCCGGTTAGAAACTGAATGTTTAAAAGTAAGTTTTGTTTTTTCTTTACTTTCGTCCATCACAAACATAAAAACCCCTTGTGCTTCAATGTAAAGTAATTTATTTTATCACCATTATGCAAATAACGCCATAAGAGGAACGAGCAAAGCTGCAATAATTATGCCGGGCAAATAGTTTGCAGTTTTTAAGTGACGAAGCTGCAAAAGGTTGATTCCAATCATAACAATCATCGCACCGCCGCAGGCAGAAATTTCCGTAAGAATATTTTCGTTTATAAGCGGTTCTATCCAGGTTGAAGCCAAAGTTAAAAGCCCCTGATATACAAAAATTGAAAGTGCCGAAAAAATTGTTCCCGGTCCCATTGCTGCGGCAAAAACTATCGCCATAAAGCCGTCCAGAATTGATTTTGTGTAAATCAGCGTATAGTCTTTATCAATTCCTGCCTTAAAAGAACCAATAATCGCCATGGCGCCAACGCAAAAAAGTACGGAAGAATTTAAGAACGCGTAGGCAAAATTGAATTTCGGTTCGCCTGCTTCATTTTTTTCATCTGATTTGGCGCCGGTCTGGGCGGTTTCTTCAGCTTTTTCTGTTTTTGCAGTGCCGTTCTGTTTTTTATTTGCCGGTCTGTCAAATCTGGCTTCCAGAAACTTGCCTAGCGCCAGAATTTTTCCGTCAATGTCCCACCACGAACCGATTATTCCGCCTAAAATTATTGAAAGGGTTAATACAATAATGCTTTTGTAAGTAAACGCCATTTGCAGACCAATTACCATGGTTACCACACCGGCGCCAGCCTGCACAATGTTCGACAATTCCTTGCTGATTTTTCTGCTGAACAAAAGCCCTATTATTGAACCTAAAATTACAGCACCACAATTGACAAATACGGCTATCATGTTTTTTCCTTTTTATAAAAAGAAGATAATTAATTTGAAAGAAAAACAAAAAGCGCACAAATATTCGCCTGACTAAGGGCAAATGCGCACTTTTTATTTTTTCCTTCATAATATTGAGAATTAAATAAAATTTCAATTTTTCGTTTTTGGTTTTTGCAAAATACAATCTGTTTTTGCAACTGCACTTTAAGGCGGCAACTGCATTTTTGGCGTGCGGTATAAACAGAAAAAAATAAAAAACGCAATATAAAAATTTTATAAAAGCCAAAGTCTTTGCTGAAATTTTTCATTTTTTCAACAAAGGTTTTGCATATTTTTACGCGGTTTTACACTTTGCCGGTTAAAATAAAGGCAGAAAGCGGCTCTACGGTTATGCCGTTTTTATCGATTGTAATTCCGCTGGGCGCGGCTATCGGCGAAAGGCACGCGCCGTTTGTGTCGGCAAAAACCTGCGGCTTTTTTAAAGCCAGCGGTATCTGCTCGCTGTTTTGCGAACCGTTTGCAATTACGTACCAGTTTTTGCCCTTATCTTTTATAGCGTAAACCAGCAGCTGATCTTTCCACAGGCTTTCAATTGGGCGCGTGCGCTGTTCAATTATTTCAAAGCTGTTCAAGCAGAAAATATCCGCGCTCTTTCTGAATTCAATTAAACTGCACATATAATAGAAGAGATTTTGCTGGTTTTGGCTGAACTGCCAGCTAAAAGCATTTACGCTGTCTGCCGTGTTGTAGCTGTCAAAGCAAAACTGCGCAATATTTTTGCTGTTCGGGCTAACGGCAAGTTTAGTTCTGCCCCGTTCCTGCCCGGAATGAATAAACGCAATGCCCTGACTGGTTAAAAGAAGAAAATTGGCAAGCTTTATGCGCCTGTAAAGCTCGCTGCACTGAACCGGGTCGTTTTCGTTTAAGCCGCAATTTACGCAGATATTGTCGTGCAAAGTCAAGCCGTCGTGGGCGGCAATATACTGAACATTGTTTGCCGGATGGCATACGGTATAGTTTTTTTGCGGCCGCCCGGTATGATTGTAAAAAAGCTGCATCAAATCCACACTGGCGCCGGTTGCAAAACCTTTTACATATTCGTTCATGCCGCCGCCTTTTATCAAATCGCGGAATTCATCGTTAAAAACGGCAACCTCGTCAGTTTGCTGCATATAATTCTGGTCAAGTCCAACGCCGGTTTTGCCGCTGTACATTTTCCAGCCTTCGCCAATAAACAGAATGTCTTTTTTTATTTTGCGGCAGGCTTTCAAGCCGTCCAAAATTACGCTGGATTCCATCAAGCCCATAAGGTCAAACCTGAAACCGTCAACATCGTAGTTTTTTACCCAATGCACCATGCTGTCGATTATAAGTTTTTTTACCATCGGGCGTTCGCTTGCGGTGTCGTTGCCGCAGCCCGAATTACCAATAAACGCACCGTCGTCGTTCTGCCTGAAATAATAGCCCGGCACAATGTCTTCCAGAAAACTTGTAGTCGCCATGTGATTGTAAACCACATCCAGAATTACGTGCAAACCGGCATTGTGCAGGGCGCTTACCAGCTGCTGCAGTTCCATAATGCGGCGGTACGGGTTCCGGCTGTTTGCGGCAAGCCAGCCTTCCGGCGAAAAATAATTGTGCGGATCGTAGCCCCAGTTATAATTGCAGTTTTCGTGATTTTGGGAAAAATCTTTTTTGCTTTCGTCATTGTTGTAAAAATTCAGTACCGGCATCAACTGAACGTGGGTAACGCCCAGCTTTTTTAAATAGGGTATTTTTTCAATAAAAGCCAGATACGTGCCGGGCATTTCTTTTGTGCCGGCGTCTGGCGAAACCGTAAAATCACGCACCGAAACTTCGTAAATTATTACCTTGCTGCGGTTTGGGGCGCTTTGCTTTGCCTGCTGAATCGTCCGCCATTCTGCAACGGGCACTAAAAAGCGGCTGTCTTCAAAATCGATGATTGCGCCCGGACAATTTTTGCCGTCGTTGCGGTATTCCGCCATGGAAAATGCGTACGGATCCAGACAGTTTCTGGTAATGGTTTCGCCGTTCTGGTTATTGGTAACCAAATATTCGTAAAACCAGCCGCTTAAATCGGCAGTTTTAAAATCATTTAGCAGCCGGGCTTCGTTCCAGTTTTTTTGCCAGACGCCGGTTTTTGCAGAAAATTTCAGTTGAACTGAAAAATATTCCGCGTTTTGCAAGTTTTCTTCAATTTTTACAGAATTATTTGCAGTATTAATGGAAGTTTTTAATTGTTCGCTGGTATTTTGCAGGACGTTTTTATACAAACGCAGTTCAACTTTGATGGCTTTTGGTGCCCATAAAGACGCGCTTAAAGTTTTTTGCGCAAAACTGTAATTTAAACCGAGTTTTGCCCCGGCTTTAGGGCAAGGTAATTCTTCAATATTCATAAGTAATTATAGCAACGCCCGGCAGTTTTCGCAAATTAAACAAATTTTTTCAATGCCCCAATTTTTTGCCTGTTCAATTGAAAAATTAACCAGCCCGAATACAAAAAAATACGCCGATGTTTTTTTACTTTGCTGTTTTTAGGGTTAGCCGAAAAAAAACATAAAAAAAGCACCGATAAAAATCAGTGCTTTTCTCCACCCTTCCTTATTTATGCATACCTAAATATTTTAGATATAAGCGCAGGTTTTTAAATCTTGCTATTGCGAACTAAAAACATCGCGCTTTCAGTTATTTTCTTCGGTTTGGGCGTAACTTACGCTGTAAGTTTGCTGCGCCGCTGCCGAATAGTAGATTTTTTCGTTGTTTTTCTGGTTGCGGTAAATTGCCGTAAATCCGCCAACCACGCAGGTAATAGTAGCCAGAAGCAGGCACATGGCAAAAGTTACAACAATTACGTTGAACCAAAAATCAAGCAGGTTCTTTTTTTTGTTAAAAGGTCTTTTGTTTGTGGTGTAAAAATAAATCTCATTGCTCATAACGAACCTCCAAAAATTGTTATACCGCACTATATGTATATAAAAGGTTCAAAAAACGATACTGTGATTTATTTTTTTTCAATTTTAATCAAATTTTAATCTTTCCGGCACTTTCATTAAAATTCTTTAATCTTGCAGAAACGATTTAAAGCTTCGCCTAAAGCAAATTGAACTATTTTTCAAATTGAAGAAAAAAAGCCGCGTTGCAGAAACACGGCTTTGTACTTAAAAATATTTTGTGTTTTTATCTAAAATCAAAATGGTCGGAGTGGCTGTCAAAGTTTATGCTTTCCTGCAAATCACCGGGATAAAACAGCATGACTGCCGCATCGTAAGGACCGTTCTTTTTTACAAAACTTTCAAGAGAACCTGTAAAATAGTCCATCGATACAAAATCAATTCTGTCAGCCTGTTCTGCAAGAAACGGCACAACCATCTGCAAATACGAATCGCCTACAAACAGCAGCCTGCCCTTGCCTTCGGGTTTCAGGTTGTCAATGCTTATCAAGCCGTGGCAGTGCATGTAAGTTTCCTGCACGTGCTGGTTGTAATAATCTTTCGGTTCAAGGTGCTCGTAATGATAAATGCATTCAAAGCCGCCGGTGATGTCGTCGTTGGCATAAGGGTTTGTATAATGAAAATATGCCTGTTGCTTTGGAAAAAACAGCGGAAAATCGTCCGGCGTACAGCGGCCCAAAGTTGCTTTTTTGCCGTAAGAACCAAGACACCATTTTTCGTAAACTTTTTTGTCGTAATTTTCTTCTACGAAATAACCTGGGTTAAATGGAATTCCGTAGTTTTTTCTGAACTTTTCTGCAAGTTTACCGGCTGCCCACAAACCGGTTTCAATTTTCCAGTGGTGGTCGGTAACAAAAAACGCGTCTTCGTATTTTTCAAAATCGTTTAAAACTTCCGGGCGCAAATCAAAACATTCAATACCGGCGTCGGTCAGTTTTTCCAATAATTCATCAGCGTTTTCATTGCTGAAATCCCAGTTTCCGTTTATGCGCTTGTTTTTTGGCGAAATTACGCCCGGCGCCTGTACGTACATAAACGGAATTTTTTGTGATTTGCAGAAATCTGCAAAAGATTCGATTGATTTTGCAACCGGCGCCATATTTTTGCGTTTTTCGTAAATTGTCAAGTGACCGTCGGGCAAGGTTACTGCGCCGGTAACAATATTTCCGCCATTGTTCGGCGGCATCATGTTCCATTTTGCCTTGCATTCAACAGTCTGCATAAGCTGGGCAAAATATGCGCGCCTGAAAAACCTGCCGTACCAGCGTTCAATTGCCTGCACCGGCTTTAAGCTGACTGCCGGCATTCTGTAAACTTTTGACGGCGCAATTTTTGTTTTTTCAGCTTTCTGCGGCTTTTTGCCGGTTTCGGCGGTCTGGGTTTTATTTGCGGCGCATTCAACTTTTGGCGCCGGCTTGCCGCTGAACGGATAAATTTCAGACCAGTCGGTATTGTAAATTATAAATTCGCGCTTTTCTTCTTCCTGCATTTTGTTAAGCGTCGGCTGGTCTTTAAAAAGCCAGCCCGTAAAAGCGTTGCCTTTGCCTTTCAGCGAAACATAGCTTTTTGCGCCCAAACGCACAATATAAGAAAAAGCGCCCAGAAACAGAATTATCAGCGAACAGATAACAAAAAAAATTCTAACTTTATTTATGTTTTTCATTTTTTTTCACCTTAAAAGTTGAAATAAATAAACGGGTTGTAGGTTGCCTGAATGCAATTTAAAAGCGAAATTACAAAAATGCAGAAAATAAAAATCGGACGGATTACTGCAAAAACATTCCGGCAGAAAACTGCAATTTTTGGCATTCGGGCAATTTTTTCTTCGTCACTTGTAAACAAAAACGGCAGCATTGTTTTAAATGGCACGCATACTAAAACTGAAACTAAAAGCACAAACCATACATTGGTCAGCAGGAATGTTACCTGCGGCACGTCTATTTTTGCCGCGCCAAACATACAGAGCAGATAATCTTTTGCCTGCCCCAAAGTTGAACTTCTGAACAAAACCCAGCCGCAAACTACAAAAATCAGGCACAAAATGCGCATGAAAATCAATTTTATGCCTTTGGCGTTTTCTGCCCTTTTTGCCCATGCAGTGCTGCGTTCAAACTGCAAAAGTACAAAATAAAAAAGCCCCCAGCACCAGAATGTGAAATTTGCGCCGTGCCAAATGCCGGTTAAAAGCCATACCACAAACAGGTTGAATGAACATCGCGCCGGCGAACAGCGGTTGCCGCCCAGCGGTATGTAAACATAATCCCTGAACCATGAAGAAAGTGAAATATGCCATCGGCGCCAGAAGTCCGTAATGGAACGGGCGGCGTAAGGGTAATTAAAGTTTTCTTCAAACTTAAAGCCAAAAATCAGCCCCAAGCCAATTGCCATATCAGAATAACCTGAAAAATCCAGATAAATTTGCAGGGTATATGCAATTGCACCAAGCCACGCCGCCAGAAGCGTTAAATCGGCATTGTTCATTTCAAACATTGTGTCTGAAATTATTGCCATATAATTTGCAAGCAGGCATTTTTTTGCAAGACCGATTGCAAAACGTTCAAAACCGGCGGTAAAACCTGCCATTGTTTCCTTGCGGTTTTGTATCTGGTCTTCAATTGTCTGATAGCGCACGATTGGGCCGGCAATGAGCTGCGGAAAAAGTGAAACATACAGCGCAAGACTGAAAACATTTTTCTGCACGTTTACTTTCTGCTTGTAAACGTCAATTATGTAAGACAAAATCTGAAAAGTAAAAAACGAAATGCCGATTGGCAGTGCAATTTCAAAACCGGGTAAAACGGGTCTGGAAATTGCCTGATTTATTGTATCTGCAATGAAAGAAAGATATTTGAAAACAAAAAGCAGACCGACATTCCAGATTACGGCAAGAACAAGTATGACTTTTGCCGCTTTTTTGTCTTTCTGGTTGCAAAGGTTTATTAAAAGCCCCAGACAGTAATTCAGTAAAATTGAAAATACCATTACGCAAACAAAAAGCGGCTCGCCCCAGGCATAAAAAACAAGGCTAGAAGCCAGCAGTACAAAATTTTTCCATATGCGGCTGTTTTTAAATGGTACAAAATAGAAAAATAATACGCACGGTAAGAATGCAAAAAGAAAAATCAAAGACGAAAAAACCATTTTAAATCCCGGAATTTTAAATTAGCGCAGCAAGTATTTTACATTTGCTGCAAAAAGTTCTAATAATTTAAACAATTTTTGCGAACTTTTCAACCTTTTTCAACTATTTGCAATTTTTTTACAAATTGGGGCAAGTTATTTCAATTTTTTATATGTCATGTCTGGTCACGCTGACGATTAAGCATTAGTTTTGCCGTTTTTAAGTTCAGATGAAAACATTCATTTTAAAACAAAAAAGCCCAAGGCATTTGCCCCGGGCTTTCTGCTAATTTTCGCTATTCAGCAAAAATTAATGTGCGTATGTGGCAATAAATACACCAGCAGCAACTGCTGTACCAATAACACCAGATACGTTTGGTCCCATTGCGTGCATCAACAGGAAGTTAGAAGGATCTTCTGCCATACCAACTTTGTTGGCAACACGTGCAGCCATTGGAACGGCAGAAACACCAGCTGAACCAATGAGCGGGTTGATTTTTTCTTTGAGGAATACGTTCATCAATTTTGCCATCAACAAACCAGTGGCTGTTGCAACTGCAAATGCCAAAAGTCCCAAAAGAATGATACCAACTGAGTTCGGGTTGAAGATTTTTTCAGGTGTCATCTGTGAACCAACGCCCAAAGAAAGAAGAATTGAAACGATGTTCAGCAATTCATTTTCCATTGTTTTAGAAAGGCGTTCTACAACACCGCACTGTTTTACGAAGTTACCAAATGCAAGCATACCGATAAGTGGTGCTGAAGGTGGCAAAAGCAAAATTGAAAGGCACAACAATACCAGAGGGAAAATTGTTTTTTCAACTTTAGAAACAGGACGAAGCTGCTTCATTTTGATTTTGCGTTCTTTTTCGGTTGTCAAAGCTTTCATAATCGGTGGCTGAATCATTGGAACCAAAGCCATGTATGAATAAGCCGCAACCGCGATAACCGCCATCATTTCCGGAGCAAGTTTACCAGATACGTAAATTGAAGTAGGACCGTCTGCACCACCAATAATTGCAATAGCACAAGCCTGCAACATTGTGTAGTCGATTCCAGGAATCATGTTCATAAGTGCAACACCGAAAAGTGTGAAGAATACACCGAACTGTGCAGCACCACCCAAAAGGGCTGTTTTAGGGTTAGCAATAAGCGGACCGAAGTCTGTCATTGCACCGATACCCATAAAGATAAGCATCGGGAAGAATTCGTTACCAACACCGGCATCGTAGATAATGCGAAGCATACCAGTACCAGGGTTGTACATACCTGCACCAGGAATGTTTACAAGAATTGTACCGAATCCGATTGGAATCAAAAGCAACGGTTCAAAACCTTTTGCAGCACCCATGTAAACAATTAAGAAGCCTACGGCAATCATCAAAAGTTTCTGCCAGCCCGGTGCTTCAAGACCTTCGTACGGGTCTTCTGATTCAACGTGGGCAGCCGGCGGGTTTGCGCCATTGATAATCTGGTAAATACCAGTTGATTTTCCGATATTGGCGATAAAGTCTTTTGCGTTAATACGGTTTTCATCCGGTCCCCAGTTTTCGGTACCTTTGATGATAGCTGTATTTGCTGTGCGCCATGAGCTGACTTCACCTTTTGAGTTGTCAGCAAAAACAGAAGAAACGCAAGAGAAAACCATAGCAATTGCCATGATAATGCCCATTGCAGCTACAATCTGTTTGTTATTTTGTGTTTTTCCAAACATTAAAAACTCCGTTTATAAATCGCTTGGTTTTCAGCAGAATGCCCGGCAAACGCAGAGCATCAGCTGAAAACTATGATGAAACAAAATTATTTGATTTCTGCGAGAGTCTGACCAGCAGTAATTGCATTACCAGCGCTTGCAAGGAAATGGATTGTACCAGCAACAGTTGCTTTTACTTCAAGTTCCATTTTCATTGATTCAATCATAATAACTGTCTGACCGGCAGTTACGCTTGCGCCTTCTGCTACAACAGTTTTAAGGAATGTACCGGCAACAGGTGCTGCAACAGGTGTACCGCCAGCAGGAGCTGCGGCTGGTGCTGCTGGAGCAGCAGGTGCAGGTGCAGCAGCTGGAGCTGCTACAGGTGCGCCGCCACCGATTGTTGCAATTTCCTGACCGGCAGTAATTGCAGAACCAGTAGGAACTGTGAAATGAACAGGACCGTCAGCAGTTGATTTTACTTCAAGTTCCATTTTCATTGATTCAACCATAAGGATTGTGTCGCCAGATTTAACGTTTGCACCTTCTGATACAACATATTTGAGCAAAGTACCTGCAACAGGAGCCTTGATAGAAGCACCACCACTTACAGCGGCAGGAGCAGCTGCAGCAGGAGCGGCACCGGCAGCACCGAATGCTACGTTGTAAGCTGTACCGTTAACAGTGATTGCACCAGCACCGTTAGAAGAAACATTGTAAGCAGTTCCGTTAACAGTAACTGTGTAGTTTCCGCCCTTAGATGCACCGGCAGCAGGAGCTTCTTTCTTAGCAAAAGTAGCAGCTGCATCAACAGGACCATTAGCGCGTGTTGAGAAGAATTTAGTTGCAACCTGTGGGAACATAGCGTATGTAAGAACATCTTCATCGCTTCCGTTACCGCCGGCTTTTTTAGATTCTTCAACCATTTTGTCCCATTCTGGTTCAATTTTGTCAGCAGGACGGCAAGTCATAACAGCGTCCATTTTGTTCTGTGCAAGAGCCTGTTTAACAACATCAGCGTTTGCATCAGTTGGAAGAGCACCGAATTTACCAGTTACAAGGTTTGCAAAGTCGGCAGTCATTCTTTCGTAGCGGCCAAAAAGAACATTGAATACAGCCTGTGTACCAACAATCTGTGATGTAGGTGTTACAAGAGGAACATAACCAGCATCTTTGTGTACGTTTGGCAGTTCAGCAAGAACAGCATCCATCTTGTCGCCTGCACCCTGCTGTTTAAGCTGGCTTTCAAGGTTAGAAAGCATACCGCCCGGAACCTGTGAAAGAAGGATACGTGTATCAGCACCAAGGAATGCTGATTCAAGTGATGAATAGTGTTTGCGAACATCGCGGAAATAAGCTGCGATTTCAAGAAGAAGTTTTGTATCAAGTTCTGTATCGTATTCTGTGCCTTTAAGCATTTCTACGATAGTTTCTGTCGGTGAGTGAGAAGTACCCATAGACATAGAAGAAATAGCTGTGTCTACAATGTCTGCACCAGCTTCGATACCTTTAAGAAGAGAAGCTACAGAAAGACCAGTTGTAGCGTGTGAGTGAATTTCTACAGGAAGGTCACATGCAGCCTTGATTTTTTTAACAAGGTCGTAAGCTTCGTAAGGTTTCAAAAGACCAGACATATCTTTGATACAGATTGAATCTGCACCGAAGTCTGCATATTTTTTTGCAAGTTCTGCATATTTTTCGTTTGTGTGGAATGGTGTTACGGCGTAAGAAATAGCCATCTGAACATCAACACCAGATTTTTTAGCAGCTTTTGTAGCGCATTCCATGTTGCGCGGGTCGTTACATGCATCGAAAATGCGGAAACAGCCGATACCGTTCTTTGCTGCTGTTTCTACGAATTTTTCAACAACGTCGTCTGCATAGTGCTTGTAACCAAGAAGGTTCTGCGCACGAAGCAACATCATGATTTTGTTGTTTGGAAGTGCTGCGTGAAGTTTGCGAAGGCGTTCCCATGGGTCTTCGTTCAAGAAACGGATACAAGAGTCATATGTTGCACCGCCCCAGCCTTCGATATATTTGTAACCAACTTTATCAAGTTTGTCACAAATAGGAAGCATATCTGCTGTAGTCATACGTGTTGCGTGAAGCGACTGGTGTGCATCACGAATAGCAAGTTCTGAAATTCCAACTTTAGCCATAATACTAATCTCCAAAAAAAACTAAATAGATTCTTTTTCGCGCACAGCTGCGGCGATTGCGGCAACAATAGCTGCCTGATTTTGTGCTGGGGCTGCTGCAGCTGCAGGAGCTGCGCCAGGTGCTGGTTCTTTATCAAGCTTAAGTGCTTTAATAACCTTTGACGAAAGCGTTACGAAAACAATCAAAATGATAAGAAACAAAAACACGACACCCATACCAAGACCGGTCAAAAGCAAACTTTGACCAAGCATCTCTGCAATTGTCATATTTCCTCCAAATGGGCTATATATAAATTCTCAGATTAAGTATATAGAAAAGATTAACAGTATTCAAGGTTACAGCACGTAAGCTAAAAAGATTTTTTATCGACTTTTATAAGAAAAAACTTTATACATACCGATTTTTTCAACAATTTTCTTCTATATTAGGTGCAAATTTTTTAGCAAATATTGAATATTGGATGTAAAATAAAACATGCGCATTTGCGGAGGTTTTATGAATTATTACATTCTGTGCATACCATATTTTGTTTTAAGCATTGCCCATATTTGCTGCTGTACATTAACAAGCACAAAACCTGCAACCGTTACAAGAATTCTTTTAATGCCCGCCCTTGCGCTTACAGTATGCGCAGCTTCGTTTACAGGCATTTTGCCAAAATTTTCCGTAAGCCCGGTAATTACTGCCGAAGCCGGCATTCTGTACCGTTTAAGCAAACTGCCGGTATTCATAATTTTTGCCCTGATTTGCGGCACATTCGGCGATTTTTATTTTACACGCCCTGTTTCAAAGCAGAGTTTTGTACGCGGCATAACGGCATTTTCTTTCGGGCACATTTTTTACCTGCTGGAAATTGTGCCGCGCAGCAACTTCTGGCTTTTGTCAAAATGGTTTGTACTTATCTGCTTTTTGGTTTACGCAGGAATTCTGTACGCAGTTTATTCATATTTAAATAAACCATACGGTTTGCGCGGTCTGGGCTGCGTAGTTTATGCAATGATGCTTTTAAGCGTGAATTTTTTCTGTCTTTCAAGCCTTGTTTATCAGGTAATGTTTTCAAACAACATCGCATACCTTTCAAAAGCATTTGAAATTACGCTTGTAGGCAACATAACCTTCATAGTTTCGTATTCCGCAACAGCAATATCAATATTC
This sequence comes from Treponemataceae bacterium, assembly GCA_024402495.1. Lineage (GTDB taxonomy): Bacteria > Spirochaetota > Spirochaetia > Treponematales > Treponemataceae > UBA1240. The sequence continues at coordinate 5,737 of JAKSTR010000012.1, read as the reverse complement.
AAAAAAGATTTTGCAGGTTCGCGGCATTTAATAATGCTTACCTACTGCCTTGCGCAATTTTTGCTGGTAACCGGCTTAATTTGAACAAACTTATTGATTATTGCTCACAATTCCCATAAAATTGAACCATGTTTGACCAGAAAGAAATTGACGTTTTTGACATTGACGAAGAAGATTTTGATACAGTAATTGCAGACGATATTTCATTTGAAGGAACAATTAAGTTTCAAAAACCGCTTATGATAAAAGGCGCAGTAAACGGAAAAATTGATGCAACCAGCGAGCTGGTAATCGATTCAAATGCCGTAGTAAACGCCGATGTAAAAGCCAGCAAAGTGCTTGTACGCGGCAAGGTAGAAGGCAATATTGTTGCCGACCTGATTGTACACGTTACAGCCAGCGGTTCCGTAAACGGCGATATTACAGCCGGTAAAGTTGTGCTTGAAAACGGATGCTTTTTTTCGGGCAAATGTACGATGGAACGCAAAAGCGTATGAAAAAACAGCTTAAAGCCTGCTTAATTTCCATTATTTTTTCTGTTTTCTGTATATTCGGGGCTTTTGCACAAAGCGAACAGAATCAGGCATACAAACTTTACAGCAAGGGTCAGTACGCAAAGGCAATTCAGCATTGCAAGGAAGTGCTTGGCAGCGACGACAAAAACATGGACTATTACATAGTTTTGTGCCAGTCGCTGGTAGCAAACCACCAGTACCGCGAAGCAGAATATTGGGCAACGCAGGCTTTAGAACAAAACCGTTACGAACACCATATAATTGAATCTTTGGCAGAAGCCCGGTTTTTTCTGGGCAACAACAATTCGGCATTAAGTCTTTTTCAGGAATATATTTCGCTGGTGGGCGTTAACGCCAGCCGCATTGGCAACGCATATTATTACATGGGCGAAATTTACATTCGCAAAGCAGCATACAACCACGCCGACATTGCCCTTACCGCGGCAATTCGCTACGAACCGCTGAACGACCAGTGGTGGGTTCGCCTTGGTTACGCACGCGAAATGGCAAAAAACTACAGCGAATCTGCAAAAGCCTACGAAAACGCCTTGAAAATTAATCCAAGCCAGATTGATGCCCAGCGCGGCAAAGAACGAACCAGTCAGTATTTGTAAAATATGAACAATTTAAACGCTTACACAGTTCATTTTGAAACTTTGGGCTGTAAATTAAATCAAATTGAAAGTGAATCTTTGGCAAAATGTTTTGCCGATTGCGGTTTTGCAATTTCAATGGAACACGAAACCGCCGGCGACACCGCACAAACAGAACCAGTTATTTGCATTATAAACACTTGTACCGTTACCGCAAAGGCAGAACAAAAAGCCCGCCGGCTGATACGCCTGCTGCTTAGCAAGTTCAGCAAAACCGCCGTAATAGTTACGGGCTGCTACGCCCAGGTAGAACCAGCCGCAATTGAAGCGATTGATCCGCGGGTTGTGGCTGTTCCCGGTACGCTAAAAGAAGAAATGGCAGATTTTGCGCCGTATTTTGCCCGGCAGTTTGCCCAAATAGAAGAAAACATAAACGATTTTAATTTTGCAAGCCTGCTTTGCGAAAAAATCCGCGGCTGGCCGGTATTAAAAAACTGCGACTTTAAAACGCTTCAGGCTAAAGCCCCTGCCCCGGAAACAGAAACCGCAGGCACTGCCCCGGCGCAAAAAGCCCAAAACAACAAATTAAAACCCCAGCAGGCACAGAACATTCCAAGCCTTATGCAGGAATTTGCCGCGCTGCCGGGTACGGGCGCAAAGTTTAAGCTTGTAACCGATACATTCTACAACCATTCCCGCGCCTCGCTTAAAATACAGGACGGCTGTTCGCGGCATTGCAGTTTTTGCCGTATCTGCATTGCGCGCAGCAAGCCGGTTTCGCTGGATGCGGCTGAAGTTTTGGCACGGGTATTGCAAATTGAACAAAGCGGACAGCGCGAAATTGTAATTACCGGCGTTAATTTAAGCCTTTACAAAAGCCCCAACCCTTTTAACCTTCAGCAGAACGGCGAAAATAAACAGATTTTTACCCCGGAACTGCAAAGCAAGCCTTTTTTTGACCTTGCAGATTTACTGGAATATTTGCTTTTAAACACAAAACTGGTAAGTTTCCGCATTTCAAGCCTTTACCCGGAACGCGTTGACGAAAGTTTGTGCAGAATCATAAAAAGCGACCGCATAAGACCGCATTTTCATCTTTCGGTGCAGTCTGGCAGCGACGCTATTCTGCGTGCAATGCACCGCCCGTATTTTGCCCAAACCGTCGTAAATGCGGTTCAAAAAATCCGCAGCATTAAACCCGATGCATTCATAGCCTGCGATATTATTGCCGGTTTTCCCGGCGAAAGCGATGCCGATTTTGAACTGACCAAAGAATTGTGCAGAAAATGCAATTTTACATGGATTCATGCTTTTCCGTTTTCGCCGCGCCCCGGAACCGAAGCATATTCAATGAAAAATCAGGTACCGCAGCGCATTGCCAATGACCGCGTTAAGTGGCTTTGTGCCGAAGCTGAAAAAAGCAAGAAGAATTATATAGAAGGTTTTATAGGTAAAGAAGTTCTGGCAATTGTAGAAAAGCGCCGCACAAATCCGGTGCGCGCCGTTGCAGAAAACTTTTTGCATCTGGAACTGACTGGCGACACAAACCAGCTGATTGCACTTGCCGGTACGGAAGTGCGCGTAAAAATTGTTGCGCCAAAAAGCACCGGCTTAAACGATGAAATTGAATGCACAGCCGTGGTTGTATAGGCGCGCACCAGCGCCCGCCACGAATACCGCAGAAAACAAAAAAATATCGTTACCCAAAACCTGTATCATGTTATGCACCGTGACTGATGCAGATGCATAATCAGGTTCCGGGTAACGATTGCATGAAAAAATTCAGCTTTTATTGTGCCGTCATAATTTTTGTGTATTTGTTAAAATGCCACTTCAATTTGTTGCGGTCCAACAGACCAAAAAGTTCTTCGCTGCTTCCGTTTTTAGAATACGCATTTCCGTTATCCCAAACCACGGTTGCAATTCCATAATTCCGGGCATTTGCCAAAAAACATTCCAGCCACTTGCAGCGGTCGTTCAAATTATTCTTGTTGACCGCGCCAAATTCCGTAATCACAACCGGCACGTTAAAGCGGTCAATTACGCCGTTTTTCAGCGTATCCATCAGGGCTTCAATTTCCATGCGCTCGTTTACGCCAAAAGATTTTATGCCTTTAGGGTCCATGGCGAAACGGTACGGCGCATAAACGTGGGTAGAAAGAATAAGCTTGTCTTTTGCAGTATCAGCCGGCAGGGCAAAAACCGTAGAAGCTGCCGCATAAGGGCTTGCAACATAAGAAGTTACCAGAACAAAGCGCAGTGCATTGTTCTGTCCGCTCTGCCGTATGGCATCAAGGCAGCACTGGCTGAGTTCGTTTATTGTACGCGCCGCTTCAATTAAAGGCTGAGAACTGATATTCCATTCCCATTCAAAAGATTCACCAACCAGCCGCGGTTCGTTAAGCAGCTCAAAACTTAGCCTGCCGTCGTAGGCGGCAAAAGTTGCGGCAATCTGCTGCCAGATTGAAGTTAAGTATTTTTCGGACTTTTCAATATCAAAAGTCTTAACCGAATAGCCTGCATCGCCAAAAAAGCCGCAGTCGTGATGACAGTTCAATATAACAAAAAGATTCTGATCCAGCGCCATGTCCACAACATTTTTTACGCGGTTCATCCATTCAGCTTCAATTTCGTATTCTGCATTAACATGGTCGTGCCAGCTGACCGGTATGCGCACCGTAGAAAAACCGGCTTTTTTTATCTCGGCAAAAAGTTCTGCGGTGGCTTTTGGCAAACCCCAGTAAGTTTCGGCAGCCAGCCCCGGAATGCCATAAGAATCAAGGGTATTGCCAAGATTCCAGCCGCTTTTAAGCTGCGCCACATATTCAAATGAAGAAAAGGTAAAATAATTTGGCGTACTGTCTGCCGTTTGGGCAAAACCCAAAATGCCGCACCACAGCACCAAAACCGAACAAATAAAAACTTTGCCGAACCTTGTACACTTTCCAGATTTTTCCAGCATTCCCATTTCCCCCGGGTACCTTAAAAAAGCCCTCCTCCCAAGCTTTTTCAAGGATATTTTGTTTTCTCCAAAATCACCAACCTCGCCGCAAGCTGTGAGGTATATTGTTCTCAACAAGTGATCGCAGTCGGGCTAAATACCCCGACGCACGAATAAAAAAACGTCCCCAACCATAAAATCAGGAACGTTTTTAACATGACAGATTATTTATATTTTCATTTTACATGACTAATTAAGAATGTGCAAGCTTTCATAATAATAGAAACGCTATCAAACAAAACAGAATAAGAAAAAAAAACGCGACTCTTTCATTTTTTCGCGTTAAAAGCCTGTTTTGGAAAATTTTAGTCAAGTATTTTGGCTAACTATAGAACATTTAAAAATTATACGCTATTATAGAAGATAAGAAACTCAAAATACTCGCCTGAGCGAGTTTATTCAAACATACAGAGGTTAAACTATGGTTTATTCGGCAGAAGTGGAACATATGTGTCCATTGGCTAAGGCCGCGTATCATGGACCTGCACCAATTCCGGAAGAAGGAAAATGGGTACAGGCTAAAGAAATCAAAGACATTTCTGGTTTTACACACGGTATCGGTTGGTGTGCACCACAGCAGGGCGCATGTAAACTTACCCTTAACGTAAAAGACGGTATTATTCAGGAAGCATTGGTTGAAACAATCGGTTGTTCTGGTATGACACACTCAGCAGCTATGGCTTCTGAAATTTTGATTGGTAAAACTTTGCTTGAAGCATTGAACACTGACCTTGTTTGTGACGCTATCAACACAGCTATGCGCGAACTTTTCCTTCAGATTGTTTACGGACGCACACAGTCTGCATTCAGCGAAGGCGGTCTTGTTGTTGGTGCTTCTTTGGAAGACTTGGGAAAAGGCTTGCGCTCTCAGGTTGGTACAATGTTTGCAACCGCTGCAAAAGGTCCTCGCTACTTGGAAATGGCAGAAGGCTATGTAGAAAAAGTTGCTGTTGACAAAGACGGCGCTATCATCGGTTACAAATTCATCCACTTCGGTAAAATGATGGAATTCATCAAGAAAGGCGACGATCCTGCAACAGCTATGGATAAAGCACGCGGTTCTTATGGACGCACAACTGAAGAACAGGGTGCAGTTAAATTAATTGACCCAAGAAAAGAATAAGGCGGGAGGAATAATAAATGGCAGAAAAAATTACATTTGAAAGCTACGAACGCCGTATTGACAAAGTTACAAAAGCATTAAACGAAAACGGCATCAAGTCTATTGAAGAAGCAAAAGAAATCTGCGAAAAAGCAGGTATCGACCCATACAAAACTGTTGAAGAAACACAGCCTATCTGTTTTGAAAACGCAAAATGGGCTTATGTATGTGGTGCAGCTATTGCAATCAAAAAAGGCTGCAAAAACGCAGCAGATGCAGCAGAAGCTATCGGTATTGGTTTGCAGTCATTCTGTATTCCAGGTTCTGTAGCAGAAGACCGCAAAGTTGGTCTCGGTCACGGAAACCTTGCTGCACGTCTTTTGCGCGAAGAAACAAAATGTTTCGCATTTTTGGCTGGTCACGAATCTTTCGCAGCTGCTGAAGGTGCAATTAAAATTGCTGCAAAAGCAGACAAAGTACGCAAAGAACCATTGCGCTGTATCCTGAACGGTCTTGGAAAAGACGC
>JAKSTR010000119.1 GCA_024402495.1 Treponemataceae bacterium | reverse complement strand
TGTAAAAAGCCCGCCCAAGTTGCCTTAGACGGGCTTTTGTTTACCATTTATTTATGCAAAATGAATTAAGCAAATGGGTTTTCTGTTGGGTAGCGAACACCAGCTGGCTGGTTGTATCCGATTTCTTCTACCGGTACACCAACATATTTGAATACTTCGTAAAGTGCTTTACCCCAGTGACCGAATGCAACTGCACCGTGGTGTGGGTAATTTCCTTCGATAAGTACGTGGCGGTAGAAACGTCCCATTTCTGGAATAGCGAAGATACCAATACCACCGAATGAACGTGTAGCAACTGGGAGAACTTCACCATGAGCAATGTAAGCACGGAGCTTAGCATCAGATGTAGACTGGAGACGGAAGAATGTAATATCACCAGGAACGATATCACCTTCAAGAGTACCGTTTGTAACTTCAACTGGGAGGCTGCGAGCCATGATCATCTGGTATTTCATTTCGCAGAATGAAAGTTTAGATGATGCTGTGTTACCACAGTGGAATCCCATGAATGTATCTTTGATTGTGTAAGAACCATGTTTACCTTTGATGTCTGCATCATAGATATCCTGTGGAACTGTGTTGTTGATGTCGAGCAATGTAACTGTGTCATCAGAAACAACTGTACCGATGAATTCAGAAAGACAACCGTAAATATCAACTTCGCAAGATACTGGAATGCCTTTTGCTGTAAGGCGAGAGTTTACATAGCAAGGAACAAATCCGAACTGTGTCTGGAATGCAGGCCAACATTTACCAGCGATTGCAACGTATTCGCGGTAACCTTTGTGTGCTTCAATCCAGTCAAGAAGTGTGATTTCGTACTGAGCAAGTTTTTCAAGAACTTCTGGAACTTTGTTTCCGTCGCCAAGTTCTTTAGCCATATCAGCAGCAACTTCTTTAATGCGTGCATCACCAGCGTGTTTGTTGAAAGCTTCGAACAGGTCAAGTTCTGAGTTTTCTTCAATTTCAACGCCGAGGTTGTAAAGCTGTTTGATAGGAGCGTTACATGCAAGGAAGTTAAGAGGACGTGGTCCGAAAGAAATGATTTTCAGGTGGTTCAAAGCGTAAACAGCTTTTGCAATCGGTACAAATTCTTTAATCATATCTGCACACTGTTCAGCTGTTCCTACTGGATATTCAGGGATGTAAGCCTTGATATTGCGGAGTTTAAGGTTGTAAGAAGCGTTGAGCATACCACAGTAAGCATCACCACGACCCTGGATAAGTCCGCCGTTTGCAGATGTTTCTTCAGCAGCTGCGATGAACATCTTTGGACCTTCAAAGTGTTTTGCAAGCAATGTTTCAGCAATTTCTGGACCGAAGTTACCGAGGTAAACACAAAGTGCATTACATCCGGCTTTTTTAATATCTTCCAAAGCCTGCACCATGTGGATTTCGCTTTCTACGATACAGATTGGACATTCGTAAATTTCATCTGCACCATATTTTTTTGTGTAAGCTTCTACCAAAGCCTTTCTTCTGTTTACAGAAAGTGATTCTGGGAAACAGTCGCGGCTAACTGCTACGATACCAATTTTTACTTTTGGCTTGTTGTTGATCATTTTTGTTTTCCTCAAAAAATCTAAAATGTTGCGCCTAATTTCTCCCCGAAAAAACTAGACAGCATTTATATTATAAACCTTTTTTGCAATATTGGTAGATAATTTTTCAAAATGTGAATTGGTTTACATGAAAATATTTTTATATTCCTGTGGCTTGCCCAGAATTGAACCTATAAAGTCAGTTCGGCGTATTCGGCACCGCAGGCTGTTAAAAGATTGTCTGCGCTTAAAAGCAGCTGTACGCCGCGCAAACCGGCGCTTACTGCAATAAAATCAAACAGCTGGGCGGTTTCGTCTATAAAGGTAGGGAACTTTTTTTTCATGCCAAGCGGCGAACAGCCGCCGCGGATATAGCCGGTTAAGCCTAAAAGTTCGGTCTGTTTTACGGGTTCAATGTCTTTGGAACTGGTAAGGGCGCGCACTTTTTTCAGGTTTACTTCGGTTGGGGCGGGCACGCAGAAAACGTAAACTTCTTTCCGTTCGTTGCGGAAAACAATGGTTTTAAAAACCTGTTCTGCCGGCAAGCCGACCTTAGCCGCCGCCGTTACCGCATCGCTAAATTCTTCGTCAAAATCGTATTCTTTTACTTCGTATTCAATTTGCAGCTGATCCAAAATGCGCATCGCATTCGTTTTTTTTGCCGGCATATAGTTTTCCTTGTTTTTTAGAATTTATTTGTGCGGAGGGTTTAATACCCTGACGCTTGCGTCGTAAAAAGGGGCATTAAACCCGACTGCAACTACTTATTAAGAACAACATACCTCGCTGCTTGCGGCGAGGTTGTTGATTTTAAATTGCCATACCGAACTTTTTAACCTGCGGCGGCAAGTTTACAATCTGCGCCAAAAACATCGTCTGTGATCAGAAACAGGTTCTGCATTGCATTATGGTTTCATCTTTCAGCCTGTTTAAAAAAAAAGGGCATTTGTCTTGTTATTTAAAATTCCACGTCCATTCTGTTTTTGTTGCGGAAGGACTATCGCCTGCAACATCGTAACGCGTAAAACAGGCTTTTTTTTCGGTTTCGTTTACTTTTACAAACGTCCAGTGGCGATTGCTGTTCTTGTCTTTTTTCAGGCTGCCGCAAACAACTTCTATAAAAGATGCCGGTGCGGTTGTGTAAAACGGTTCGTGAAAATGTCCGCAAAAAACGCCGTCTACCTTGTTGTTTGCGCAAAGTGAAACTAACGTATTTCTTTCCGCCGTATCGGCAAGAACAAAATAACGGTCTTTGCTTGCTTCTTTGTCACCATAAAAAGGGTAGTGGGTAAAAACGAATTTTCTGTTGCCGTCGCTTTTTAATACGCTGATGAATTTTTGCAGCTGCTTTTTGCCCATCGTGCCGCTTGCAGTGTCCGTAAAATAAAAACTTCTGTTCCATTCAGGCACGCTGAAGCTGTAAAAGGAATTGCCCGGCGTTGCGTATTTTTTCCATCTTCCCCAGCCGTCGTTCCATAAATCGTGGTTGCCGGCAACGTTTAAAACCCGTGCACCACCGCACGCCGCGCTGACTTTGCTGATAAAATCCGCATACTGCTGGTATTCGCCTTCAAGCCCGTTGTCTGCAACGTCGCCCAAAACGGCAATAAACGCCGGTTTATCTTCTGCTGAAGTGCGGCTGGTTATGGTTGTCTTAATCTGTTCCAGCGGCACAGTTCCGTATCCTTTTGCACCAAAATGAATGTCCGTGATGATTAGAAAAGTGTAAACACTTCCACCGGTCGGGCAGCCGGAAGGAACTGAAACGCTTCCCAAAGTGTCGCCGGTGCGGTCGTTGGGCTGGTTGCCGCTGTAAAAAAAGTCTGCAATTTTTTCAATCACACTGCCGCCGCCACCACCGCCGCCACCGCAGGAACAGAACAAAAGCGGCAAAACTGCCATTATTAAAAGAAGAACACGCTTTTTCAACTTTACCACCTGTAAACCATAAAAAGCTTGCCTTTAAAACCTTCAATTGCACCGTTCAGCGTAGCCTGGTCTGTATAATGCAAGGCACCGGTTGCGCCCAGCGTCATTTTCTGGTTTACGTCAATTGAATAGCCGAGGGAATAGTAAGGCGTAAAAAATACGGGAAAATAATTGTCATCAAAGGAAGAAAGCCGGGCAATAAGCTGCTGGTTGCCCCTGAACCGCTTGGTCAGTTCCAGAAAAGCAGCATGGTTCAAGTCATTCAGCTTAATGTCGCTGGAACGGTTAGACTTTATGCTGCTTTTCTTAAAATCCATTCCGTAACCTACAGAAAAAACAAGCGGGTTCGCCGTGTCTTTGTTCTTAAACGAAACCTGCCCAAGGCACATATAGTCAGCCTGCGAGCCTTCGTATTCCAGAAAGCGCCCGTAGTGAAGAACGTTTTTTATGCCAAGGTCTAAAATTCTGTTTGAAAAAGGCGTTAAAGTTACCGTGCCTGCGGTGTCTATGCTGGAAGAATTAAAAGAAATCTGGGCTTTTGCCAGTGTCTGCTCGTCAATTGGGGTCTGAAAACTTAAGCTTCCTTCTGCCGGAATTTTTATGGTTGTGCCGGACATATAGCCGCCGCTTACAGCCAGCCCGTCATTCCAGTAATCCAGCGCGCAAATTGAAAAATTAAAAAAAGAAACGAAAATAGCAGAAAACCCTAAAAGCTTAAACTCTTTTTTCACTAAAAACCTCAGTCAGCATTCCATTTTATCACATAACGGCATGTTTGTACGTGGTTTTGTATTTTTTTTACATAATATCAAAAACTTTGCCGCGTCTGTCACTCCGAAAGAAAACTGTCATTCCGAACTCGTTTCGGAATCTGATTCTGATAACAAATCGGATGCAGTGCGCCATCAACCTAACATTGCTTTTAACTCGCAGCGCGTTTTTACCGCGGAACATTTTGATGTAATTTTATTCAAAATATTTAGGAATGTGCAAATAGTTTTCTCTGCCGGTATTATGTTTTTGTGCCCAAGCTTTTTCTGCTATATACAGCAGCGATTCAAATTCCAAATCATAGCTGCAATCAAAAGAGCCTTTTCTTACTTTTTCATAATACTGTTTTCCGTTTATCAGGACTGTACAGCGCCAATACAAAAAATCGTCATCGCTTATATATTCAGAATTTTTCTTATATCCTTCACGAACAGTTTCCGTATCAAGGTTATGCAATAATTCAAATATAGTGTCTTCAAATTTGAAGATGAAGGAATCGTCTTTTTGCGAAAGGAACTGTATGACGGGTGCCAAAACTTTATCGTCATCACCTTCAAATCTCCAGTCGCATAATTCCATTATTTTCCAATATCTTTGTTGCCAAAACATAATTTTCTCCCATCCGCGTCAGTGCGTGCAAGTATTTTTGCGTGTTATTTCCGGCAGAGATTAAGCTGCTTTACTGCTTTTAAGAACCGAACCGGCTTCTATATTTTTTATCAAGTCATGCAAACGGACAAAGACCGTAAAACTGTGTCATGCCGAATACATGGCGCTTAGAAATATTCATTAAGAATTTGTTTTGCATATTCGCTTTCTTCAGTATTTTGGGATGCTGCCATTATTTCATAATATTTTTTTGAAGCATCTTTTTCGCCCAGGTTGTAACAAACTCTGGCAAGATTACCCAGCAACAGCATATCAGAAGAATCTAATTCATAACCGCGAGTAAAATATTCTTTTGCAGTTTTTAAATCTTTCATCAGCATTGCAGAGATTCCGGCATCATTATACGCAACAACATCATAAGGAAACTGTTCTACGTAAAGCAGTGCTATTTCTTTCATTAAAGGATAAGTTGATGCATTTTTAGTGCCATACCACTTTAATATATATTCATGTATGCTTTCTTCAAATCCTATACCAGCTGATGTTATTCTTTCGTTGTCAGTCCACAGCCACGAATCTTTATATTTCTTATTCAATTCAAATACTTTTTTTATTGCATCAGCCTGTTTTGCATAATCTTCAAGCATAAAATATAAGTGCGCCTTGCCAAAGTGCATGTCCAGCCGTTTGGGATTATATGTTAGTCCTAAATCAATATATTCAAATGCTTTACTGCAAAGTTCAGCGTCGTATTCTATTACGGAATATATATATAGTTTTTCTCCGTTTTCATTTTGCCCTTCTATATATTGCCCGTTATAATTTTCAGGCAAAAAGGGTTCAACATGCATTTGTTCTTTTGAAGCCTGATTTATGTACATATTGAAATAACAGACATATAATTCAGGGTCTTTTTTATCTTTCTTTTGCCAGCTAGCCAAAAAAGAAGCGGCATCTTCAGTTTTTTTGTCATTCCACAATTTCCAGAACTTTTCAGAATTTGTTTCTGCAAAAATGTAATTTGAAATTAAGCAGATAATAATTAATGATAAAAATCTTTTTTTCATATTTTCTCCTCTTTGTTGCACTATTAAAAATCCGTTTAGCACTGTTTTTGCTTTGTTCTTGTCATTCCGAACGTGTTTCGGAATCCGATAGTGATAACAAATCGGATTCCGAAATGAATTCAGCATGACGGAGCTTTTGCTGTTTTATATGTGCAAAAAC
>JAKSTR010000118.1 GCA_024402495.1 Treponemataceae bacterium | reverse complement strand
CTGTATACAAAGCCTTTAGACACAGATATTTAAAATTTTTCTTCTATTATATATACCAAAAACTGGCGCTTTACGTTGAAAAGGGGTGGTTTTTTGGGGGTATGGGGAAAAATGCGGGGAAATGTGAACCAATTTAAAAATCCGCAATTTGGGCTTTGTGTGGTATAATTTTGTTTATGTATATTTCAATTTGTGTTTATGTTTTCATACTTGCGTTGTTTTTTTGGGGCGTAAAAATTGCGCCAAAAAAACAGTTTAACAGCGACTTTTTAAGTCTGGACGCGATGACCTGCCTAAAAGGTTTTATGGCGCTTCTGGTAATTTTTCACCATGTTTCGCAAAAAAAAGCCTTTCAGGACGCCCACGTAATGTGGATTTTTGAAAACATCGGTTTTTTGTTTGTCGGCATTTTCTTTTTTACATCGGGGTACGGTTTGTACAAAAGTTACAAAACCAAGCCGGATTATTTGAACGGATTTGTAAAAAAGCGCGTTTTGCCGATTGTAATTAGTTACTATATAATGGTTTGTATTTACGCAGTTTTCAAGCTGGCTAACGGAATAAAAATGCCGCTAGACCGCTGGATTTGCGAAATTACCGGCTTGACCATGATAAACAGCATGGCGTGGTTCGTTTACGTAATCGTAATTCTGTATCTTGCCTTCAATTTTGCATTTAAGCACTTTAAAAATACCGGCGCGCTGCTGTTCATTCTGTTTGTTATTTTGGGGCAGGCGGCGCTTTTTATCGTTATGGGACACAATCTGTGGTTTGTCGGTCCAAAAGACTGGTGGCGCAATCCGGCGCTGGTGTGGAACAACCCGGTTTGGTGGAAGCGCGTGCAGAGCGTGCTTTTTAGCGGCGAATGGTGGGTTAATTCAACTTTGTGCTTTTTGCTGGGCATAATAATTTGCCAGAACGAAGAAAAATTTACCGCATTTTTGAAGCGCAAATACGGGCTGAAGCTTGTTTTAACCATTTTGCTGTTTGTCCTGATGCTTGTTGCAAACTTTGCCGTAACTTTCAGCCCGTTTTCGTATTGGGCGGCGGTTGGCAAAGACGCAATTTTGAACAATTTTGTCTGCTATCCGGTGCAAAGCCTTTGCGCAATGGCTTTTTGCCTTTTGGTTTGCGCCGTTATGCTGAAAATTTATGCAGCCAACGGCTTTTTGCGCTTTTGCGGCAAACGTTCCCTTGAAATTTACCTTATGCAGGAACTTTGCATTTTCAGCTGGGCGTTTTTAATTGAAAAAAATTATAAGCCGATATTTAAGCCGCATTTGTGGAATATGGCGCTTTTTCTGGTAGCGGTTGCGGCAAGCGTTTTGGTTAGCGCAACAATTTACCACTGGCTAAATCAGAAAGCTGCAAAATTTTTAAAAGCGCGCAATAAATAGTTTTGCAAAAAAAAGAAAACCGCAAAATTGCATTTGCTGCAGATGAAAATTTACAGCAAGCGCGATTTTGCGTTTTTTTTTATGCAGCAGCCAAACTGAATTTTTCAGCATGAAAAATCTGGAATATATTTTTAATTTTTTGCGTCGCCGCAAGGGGTAAAATAATATTTGGGTTTTATTATTTTGCCTAAATCCGGCTGCAATTCTTTTAAAACTGCTGCAATTTTGTCGTTTTGTCCGGTTTTTTGCTGGCAGTTATTTTCTGCATTTTCTTCTATTAAAATATGCAAAAGTTTTTCGCAGTTTTGTGCAATTTTGCCGGGCAAAATATCGTCCGGTTGCGGCAAAAACCGCAAATCTACCAGATAGCGGTTTACAAAACTGCCGGTTGCGGCAAAATTTTCGCCGTAGTAGGTAATGCCCTGCTGGTAAAGCGCGCTGTAAAAGCCGGGGCGTTTTTTTGCCAGCAATTCTTCGCCCTGTACGCCGGTTAAAGCCGCCGTTTTGCAGCAGCTTGCAATGCAGTTTGCGTCGCAGGTGGTTTTGGCGCAGTTTGTCGCTTTTTTAACAAGGCACTGGCGGCTTTGCATCAGCAGATTTGCGTAAAAAAGCGGATACCAGATTTGTGCGTTTTCTGCGGCGGCGTTTTTAAGGTTTGCAATTTCTGCCGGCGCAATTTCTAAAGAAGGAATAAAGCCGAAAATATTTTTATTCTGGCAAAGCAGGGCGGCAGAACAGGCGTTTGCAATATTCAAATTGCCGGCTAAAAGGCATTTTAAGCCCAAATTTGCCGCATATTGCGCCAGCCCGATGTTTCCGCAAATAAGGTCTGGTGCCAAATGCGGCTGGTTTTGCAGATTGCCGTTTGTAAAGGCGTTATCTTGCTTTTTTTGCGCCAAAGCTTTTACCAGCTTTTGTGCGTTTTCCAAATGTTCGTTTATTAAAACTGCGCCAAAATACGGTATAACCTGCGAATTTTTTACAAATTCTTCAATTTTGGGCGAAATTACCAGCGGAATTTCTAAAATTGCGTAGTATTTTTGCGCCAAAAGCTGCTGCGCGGTTTCAATATGGCTGCACACAAAGGCAAGTTCTGCTTTTTGCGGCAGTTGAAAACTGTTATGCGCGGCGGGTATTTTTTTTGCTTCAAATTGGGCGGCATTTTGCAGACTGCCGCTTTTTTTTGCGCTTTCTAAAGTCTGCTTCATCGCGGTCAGTTCTTCTACGGCGGCGCGGCGCATTGCATTCAGGCTGCTTGGCGAAATGTAAAGCCCGTTCTGAAGGTTGTCGCAGTTTATTTGGGCAAGGCTAAAACCCGTACCGCCAAGTTTGCCCAGTTTTTCGCCTGCGGTCTGGGCGTTTAAGCCTGCGCCGCTTGCTTTTTGCAAGGCTTCGTCCGTAAACTGAACGCTTTCGCCAAAGCTGCTTTTAAAAACGCATTTAAGCGGTTCGCCCTGCTTGCCGTAAAGCGCTATATATATAGAAGAAAGTTGCGAATTTTGCAGCGGCGCGGCGTTTTGTGCGTTTTTTGCGCCAACACCGGCAATAATCCGGGCAAGTTTCTGGGGCGAAATTACAGAAGTATTTGCAAAAATCTGCTGGTTTGGTGCAATTTTTTTTGCAAGCTTGCCTGTAATTTTTATTCGCGCCCGTATTGTCTGGGGGTTTTCGGCTTTTTCTATTTTTTCAATTTGTGCATTTGCTACAAAATCGCCGTTTTTTTCTTTTATTAAAATGCGCGCACCGTCGGCTATCAAATTGCCTTTGGGCGCGGCGGTTTTTACCGTTAAAAGCTGTTCTTTTGCAAAAAAACTTTCAATATTGCCTGCAAATACCAGCGACAAATCTTTTTCGCCTGTTGCAAACATCTGGCTGTTTATATTGCCGCGCAAATAATCGTCGCTGTAGCCGCGGTTTATTGCGCCTTCAATTGCCGGGTGGGTTTTTAGCGGCGCTTTTTTGCCCAGGTTGTCCAGCTGCTGCCGCCACGCACTGCAAAGTGACCATACATATTCGGCATTTTTTATTCTGCCTTCAATTTTTAAGCTTACAGGCGCCAGTTCTGCAAGGTTTTCGGCAAGGGCAAAGGCGTTGTTGTCTTTTAGGTAGAAGGGCAGAATTTCGCTTTTTATGTTTTTTTGTGCATTTTTGCCGCCGGCTTCGTTTTGGGCAAGGGGTGCGGCAGCTGAAATTTTAAAGTTATTTGAATTTGGAAAATTTTCTGTCAGCTTGTAGCACCGCCTGCACGGCTGAACGCAGCTGCCGCGGTTGCCGGCTTCGCCGTAAAGCGTGCCGCTAAAATAGCACTGTCCGCTGAAAGAAATGCAGAATGCGCCGTGTACGAAAATTTCCGGCACGATTCCCCTGCCGTGCAAGTATTCGCAAAGCGGTTTAAGTTCGCTAAGGCTTAATTCGCGGCTTAAATTTATTTGCTTAAAGCCCAAATCTGCCAGAAATTTGCATTGCTCCAGATTGTGGCTGGTCATTTGGGTGCTTGCATGAAATTCCAGATGCGGCAAAGCCTGTTTTAGCGCATAAAAAAGCCCCAAATCCTGCACGATTACCGCATCCAGTCCAAAGTTTGCGGCGGTTTGGGCAAGCCGCACGGCATGTTCAATTTCGCTTTGCAGCAAAAGTGTGTTTAGCGTAAGGTAAGTTTTTACGCCGCAAGATTTTGCCAGCGGTAAAAGTTCTTTTGCCTGTTCAATTGTAATGTTTTTTGCTCTGGTTCTGGCACTAAAATGTTCCAGCCCAAAATAAACGGCGTTTGCACCGGCGGCAATTGCAGCAAGAAAAGCTTCTTTGTCGCCGGCGGGTGCAAGCAGTTCAATTTGCCTGTTTTGCATAGCCTAAAAAAGTTTGCCAATAAACGGAATGTGTTTGCACGCCCAGCCGAAAAGGGTAGAAACCGCAATGATGGCGGCTGCAAGCAAAATTGTTCCAATCGGGTTGCAAAAAACCGGGCTGATTGTAATGTTGCTTTTTATTGCGTGCAGAATGATTTCGTGCAGAATGTAAACGCTCAGCGTATTGCTTGAAATTGTGCGCACTGCATTTTCAACTGTGGGGTGGTCGCTTGGGTTGTAGCATGTTGAAATAAGGAAAAATCCCAGAACCATGCCGAGGGTAAGGATAGAATCGTAGCTGTTGAAAACCATGTCCCATACGTTGTGGGCTTTCAGGCTTTTGAAAATGCCGTAAGCGCCCAGAATGCTTGCAAAAATTATTACCATTGCAGCGCCGGTTGTAAAAACCGGTATTCGTTTTTCTTCAAAAAGATCCAGAATTTCGTCTTTGTAAAAGCCCAAAAGTCCGCCAAGCATAAAATACTGGTAAGAATACGCGTTTGCGCCTTTCAGCGGGTTGAACATGTCAAAAAATATTCCGCCAAAGTCGTGCACAATTGAACTGTTGAAGCGGTTTATTACCATGTTGGCAAGCGGCACAAAGTAGCACACTAAAACCATGTAAAAAATTGCGCTTTTGCTGGTGTCGAAGGCGGTTTTTATAAGCGGAAAGGTGATGTAAATGCAGACGAGCGCACCTATGAACCAGTAATAGCCAATCCATGATTCGGTTTTGTTTATGAATATTTTGTAAAATTCTACCGGGGTCAGTTTGTGGTGGTCGGTGTACATAAGTATGAAAATTGTCACCATTGCCCAGACTATTGCAATTAAAATCAGCCTTAAGGTTTTGAAAATGTGTTTTTTCATGTCCAGACTGCGGTTCAAAAGAACGTAGCCGCTGCAAAAAAAGAAAAGCGGGCAGCAGGTTGAAAGAACAGACTGCAATAAAAAGCTTATATAGGTAAGAATTGAAGGTGAATGTACAAAGTCGCAATTAGAAAGATTTCCGTGGTAAAGAACTACAAAAAAAATCGCAATTGTTTCCAATAAATCAACATTCTGGTGGCGCACGCCGCCAACCGCATTCATGTTAATGCCCAGGGCACTGCCCAAAGAACCGTTAGATTCGCTGTAATTATCTGTTTTCTTCATATTATAATTATCTGAAATTCTAAAACTATTTTCAAGCTGGGTCAGGGCATGCGCTATTTGAATTTTCTCTATTCATGTCTTAGTCTATGCACGACTTGTGCTGTTTGAGTTGTCTCTATTCATATCTTAGTCTGTGCACAAGGAACAGTTTTCGCTTTAGCGAAAACTGTTGGATTGTTCTGTTCCTGACGTGTACTATTTTATTTTTTTCTAACCGTATCTTTATCTGTGTATGGCTTGTGCAAGACGCGTACTATTCTATTATCTCTAACCAATGCATGCGCTGCTCGATTAGTACACCACATTAACGCTGAATTTATGCGCAAAGCCCGTAGTTTTCGCAAAAGCGAAAACTACAGACACGGTAAAAAAGGCGAAAATTACAAACTTTGTAGCGTGAAAACTGTTAGATTGTAGAGGAATATGAAAAACTAAAAAAGGTCAGACTGCGAATTTGGCTTCCGACACAAACGTCTAAGGCTTAGAAAACTTTATTGCAAGGCTTAAGGAACTTTATCTCAAGGCTTACGATACTTTATTTCAAGCTTTAGGAAACTTTGCCTCAAAGCTTAGAAAACTTTACCTCAAGCCTTAAGATACTTTATCTTAAGCTTTAGGAAACTTTATCGCAAGGCTTACGAAGCTTTATTTCAAGGCTTAGAAAACTTTGCTTCAAGTCTTAAAGCCGTTTGTCATTCCGAACTCGTTTCGGAATCCGCAGCTTTTGCTGCTTGCGTTGTCTCTAACCGTTGTTT
>JAKSTR010000117.1 GCA_024402495.1 Treponemataceae bacterium | reverse complement strand
GTTCTGTCATTCCGAACTCGTTTCGGAATCCGATAGTGATAACAGACCAGATGCTGAACTAAATTCAGCATGACTTGCTTTTGCTGCTTGCTTTAGATCTAACTATTGCTGGTGTATGCAAAAGCCCCCAGTTTTTATAAAAACTCTGCATTTGGGCGGCTTAAACTGAACGGTTTGAAACGACTTTGCATTTGTTAAGTATTTTAAACGGCTTTTTGTTGCAAAATATCGATTGAGCGTGTATATTTTTGAGTTATGGGTGGAAAACATTTTTCTGTTCTTGACTTACTGGATTTAAATCTGAAAGGTTACGATTCGCTTAACCTGCACTGCATTTGCGGCAGGCGCGGCTTAACGCGGGATTTAACTGTGCCGGATATTAACCGCCCCGGTCTAGCGTTGTCCGGTTTTTACGAATCTTTTGGTGCACAGCGCGTTCAGCTTTTTGGGCGCGGCGAAGTTGCCTATTTGCAAAAGCTTATAGACGAAGGGAATTTGCAGACCATTCGGCATTTTTTTTCTTACGAAATACCTTGCTGTGTTTTTACCCACAATCTGCCGCCTGCCGAAGAGTTTATAAATATTGCCGAAGAAGCCGGCTGTGCAGTTCTGCTTACTGATTTAACTTCTACGGAATTTTCCAGCCGCCTTTTGCGCGTTTTTTCTAATATTTTTGCCCAGCACAAAACCATGCACGGCGTTTTGGTTGAAGTTTACGGTCTGGGCATAATGATTATGGGCGATTCCGGGGTTGGCAAAAGCGAAACGGCACTTGAACTTATTGAGCGCGGTCACCGTCTGGTTGCAGATGATATTGTAGAAATTAGATGCGTAAACGGTAACACCATTTTGGGGCAGGGCGCAAATAAGGTTATAAGCCACCACATGGAAATCCGCGGACTTGGCATTATCAATATTGCCCAGCTTTACGGCATCGGCGCCATCCGCGAACAGAAAGAAGTTCAGCTGGTTGTAAAGCTTGAAGAATGGAATGCCAACAAAATGTACGACCGTTTGGGTACGGAACAGCTTTCCATTGATCTGCTCGGCGTAAAAGTGCCGCTTCTGGAAATTCCTGTTAAGCCGGGACGAAACGTACCAATTATTGTAGAAACCGCTGCAATGAACGAACGCTTGAAGTCGATGGGGTATTTTTCTGCAAAAGAGTTTAACCAGAACATTTTGCGCTGGATAGAGACTGACGCAGCTCAGGCTGCTTACTACGGAAGTGATGATTCTTATTAAATAGCGGAGCTTTTAAAAGCTGTATTTTTAGAGGTTTAAACAAAGAGGGGGACACCAAAACATGGTAGAAAGAATCGTAATTGTTAAAAACAGAGCGGGAATTCACGCCCGTCCTGCGGCATTAATTGCACAGACTGCAAATAAATTCGCATCAGAAGTGCTGATTGAAAGAGATTCAGCAACAATTAACGCAAAATCTATTATGGGCGTTATTACAATGGCTGCCGGTTACCAGACAGAACTTACAGTACGCGCAACCGGCGAAGACGAACAGGCTGCCGTAGATGCAATTCAGGCTTTGTTTGACAATAAATTTGAAGAGGACTAGGCTTATTTTTTAATAACAGGCTGAAAAATGCGTTTAATTTTTATATTTAAACGCTATTTTTCAGCTTTTTGTTTTTATTAGAAAATTGGAAAAATAAAAGTTTTTCATTTAGTTCTTCTTTATTTTTTACTGAAATTTACCAAAGCTTTCTATTTTTCAATTAAGCCCTTTACTATATGAAAGAATTAACCCAATGCCAGCAGAATGTGCTGCGTTATATAAGTGATTACACCAGCGAAAATGTAATACCGCCAACTATACGCGAAGTTGCTGACCATTTTGAAATTACTGTAAAAGCCGCGCAGGATCACATTACTGCGCTGCGGAAAAAGCAGTATCTTGCTCCAAGCGACCGCCGTTCACGTTCGCTCAGGGTTTTGGTTGACATAGAACCGAAAGAAAACAAAGTGCCCGGTCTTATTGCGGTGCCTATTATTACCGGCTACGTGCCCGGCAAGCCTTTCGTCTGTGCCGAAAACACCGACGGGCAGATTTTTGTACCAAGTTCGTTTTTGCAGAATTTGCAGAACGGCGAAAACTTTGCGATAGTCGTGCAGGGGCAGAGCATGGTTGGAATCGGTATAAACGACGGCGATACGGCAATAATTTCGCCCTGTGCCGTTGAAATGCTGAAAGACGGCGACATTGTTGCGGTAATTATTGACGAAATAATTACGCTGAAACGCTATTTTAAGGAAAGCTCGCGCATCCGCCTAGAATCTGAAAACAGCGACTTTAAGCCGATTTACTGTCTGGATTTGCGTCTTGCCGGTAAACTTTCTACAATTATTCGTATTTTTTAGGTAGTTTTATGGCACTTTTGTTATATTCATTTACCGGCACGGAATCCGGCGAAAAAGCCGACGCTATCAATGCCCTGCGCGCAAAGCACCAGAAAAAATACGGCGAAATCGAAAATCACGTTTTTTATTCCAGCGAAACGCCTTTTGCCGACGTAATTTCTCTTTTGCTTAACGGTTCGCTTTTTTCGCCGGGGCGTTTTGTGGTTTTCAACAACGCAGAAGTGCTTAAAAAGAAAGAAGAAGTTGAGCTTTTGTCCCAGTGGGCAAAAACGGAAGACGATACTTCGGTTCTGGTTCTTTGTTCTGACGAAAATTCGATTGACAAAAAAATAGAAAATATTGTTCCCAAAGAAAACCGCAGGGTTTTTTGGGAAATGTTTCAGGACAAAAAGGAACAGTGGCTGCGTTCTTATTTTATGCGCGAAGGCTACAAAATTGAAAGCGATGCCGTTGACGCGATTCTGGAGCTGGTAGAAAACAATACCGCCGAATTAAAACGCGAATGTGCGCGCTTTTTTGCCTGTTTTGAAAAAGGTCATTTGATTACGGTTGACGATGTTGACCAGATTTTGTCGCACAACCGCGAAGAATCGCCTTTTACTTTGTTCGATGCGCTGGCTACAAACGCCGCGCCTTCTACCCGGCTGGAAAATGCCCTGGAAATTTTGCAGAAAATACGGCTTTCCAAGGATTCAAATGCGGTTTCGCTGATTGCGGGCTTAACTTTTTGTTTCCGCCGTCTTTTGGTGTGGCAAAAATTGAAGGAAAATGGCGCCGTTTCTCAGTTCGATTTGAAAATTAAAGGTTTCGCAAGCAAAAAAGCCCAGGACCAGTACAGCCGCGCAAGCCGCATCTGGAACATTGACGACACGAACCGCATTCTGGCTTTGCTTGCTTCTTCCGATATTTCGCTGCGTTCCGGCGGGCAGGCGCTTGAAGATACGCTTTTGCAGATGATGCTTTATTCCATTGTAAACAAGCGCGGCGAAGAAATCAGCGAATATGTGGTTGATTAAAAGACGTGCGCAAAACTGCGCGCGGTTTTTTCAGCATGTGCAGTTTTTAGATGAATAAACAGCAATGCCCCGGTTTTTGCGCCGGGGTTTTTGTTTGTGCTTAATTGAATTATAAAAGATTTTGCGGTCTGCAAGAATTTTCTACAGATTCATTGTATTCAACAGGTCGCGCAGGTTTTTAAGTTCTTCCGCTGTAAGGGTTACGCCTTTGCCCATTTTCTGGTGGTCCGGCGACCAGCTGCGAATATCGTATTTTGCCGGTCTGTCGCCCCACGAAACGCTGCTTAATTCGGTTTTCCAGCCTGCTTTTGAAGTTGAAAGTTCGCCAAAAGTTTCTACAATTTTAAAAGAAAAATCGTCAGCCATTGTTAGCCCCTAATTTGTTTTAAGTGTTGAATTTATAAAAATTATAACACTGGTTTTCACTTTTGGCATATTAAAAATTTTGTACTTTTGCGTTTTTACCGGCAGAAAAGTTCCGTGCCGTATTTTTGCACGAACATGAACAAAGCCGAACTCATCAGTGCATGGCGGTATTCGCCGTGACCCATATTTTCAAAAACTTCTTTTGCTTCTATCAGCGAGGCGTTTAAAAATTCGGTTTCGTCAAGATTCTGCTGGTTTGTCAGGTTCAAATCGGTGGCGGCAAAAAAATGGGTTTTGTTGGTCATAAATGCCGAATTTGGATTTTGCCAGCCCAGATAAACCAGGTTTTCCGTTTTGCAGCCGGTTTCTTCCAGAAGTTCGCGTCTTGCGGCTTCTTCCGGCGTTTCACCCTTGTCTATTACGCCGCCGGGGAATTCTGTAGAAACGGCTTTCTGTCCGTGCCGCCACTGGCGAACCATTAAAAAATAATTTTTGTCGTCTTTTTTCAGTACCGGCAGAACCGTAACCCAGTCCGGCGCCTGCAAAAGTATAAAATCGCTTTGTTTGCCGGCGGGCGATGTGCACACCGATTTTTCAACGTTGAAAATTGGTGTCTTATGTACAAGCGAAGTGCTGTTTTCAGTCCAAATCAGGTCAGAATCCGGGGCGTTTTTCATTTTATTTCCTTTTGACAGATTTTCTTAATGGAATTATTCTATTTTATAAGATTTTATAAAAGATGGTTTTACGAAAAAAACGTGCTTTTTTTTGAATGACAGGAGGAAATTATGGCTGTTATTACAATTTCCCGGCAAGTTGCTGCTTTGGGTGATGAAGTTGCTGCCGCACTGGCAGAACGGCTTGGTTATAAATTTATCAACCGTAAAATTGTTGAAAAAAAATTAATTGATCTGGGCTTTTCTGAAGCAAAGCTGAAAAAATACGACGAGCGCAAACCGGGTTTTTTTGCATCGCTGGCAAAAGACCACGATGAATATATGAATTATTTGCAGACTGCGATGCTGGATGCTGCAAGCGAAGGCGACTGCGTTTTAATCGGCCGCGGTTCGTTTATTATTCTTGAAGAACTGCCGAACCGTTTCGCCGTTCGTCTGGTTTCTTCAAATCAGGTTCGCCTTGAACGCTTGATGAAAGAGTTTAACTGGGATGAAAAGCAGGCTCAGCAGCGCATTGATGAAAGTGATGCAAACCGTCTGGGTTTTCACAAAAGTTTTTTCAATCTGGTAAGCGAAGATCCGGCATATTATCACATGACTGTAAATACTTCGTTTATGGATATTGATGCGGCGGTTGATACGATTGCAACTTCCATGAAAAAGTGTATTACTGCCGAACAGGAAAAGCTTGGCGAAGAAAAACTGAAGGATTTAATCGCCGCGCAGAAACTTGTAAACATTCTTATTTTTGAACACAAGCTGCCGGTTAACTTTTTGCACGCTGTCATTAACGGCGACACCGTTACCCTGCAGGGCGTTGCAGATTCTGTTGCCGTTGCGGAACAGGCTGTTACCGTTGCCCAGAAAGTGATGAGCGGTAAGAAAATCGTTTCAAGCATCAGCATTGTGCAGGATTTTAAATCTTATCCGTAATTTTGGCTGTAAAAAAACGCCGCTAAAGCAGTTTTGTTTAGCGGCGTTTTTTTATGCGTAATTGAATTTTTTCATTGTTTTACAGATGAATAGTAAAAAGTTTTCGCTTTTTCAATTTAAATATTGCGCTTACTTGACAGCAGGGGCTTTAATTAGCATAGTTTGATTTATGAGTTTAGCAAATAAGTTTACGTTTTCACGGGTGCTTTGCGCGCCTTTGTTCTTTGTTTTGTATTTTTCACCGGAATGGTTCGGTTTGAATCCTTTAATTTCAGTTTGTCTTTTGCTGCCGCTTTTGGCTTATGCCGAATTCAGTGACTTTTTAGACGGTTTTTACGCCCGCAAAATGAAAGAAGTGAGTGATTTTGGCAAAATTTTCGATCCGTTCGGCGATGTTCTTTTGCATATCACAACTTTTTTCTGTTTTGCCTTGTCCGGCTATATGCCAAAAATTATCTTAATCTTAATTTTTTACCGCGAATTTACAATGCTTTTCCTGCGTCTTATGGCTACCCGCGAAGGCGTTGCAATTGCAGCACGCAAGGGCGGAAAATTAAAAACAGTTTTGTATATTGCAGCCGGTTTTTTCTCTCTTTTTATTGAATGTGCGGCGCGCTGCGGTTTTGTTTTTGCAGAAAATACAATGGACATTTTCAAAATTGTTTCCATTATCCTGTATGTAATCGCTTTGATTGCGGCGTATGTTTCTTTTGCAGATTATTTAGTGCATTTCAAAGACCTGTTTAAGAAGCAAGTGTAAAAAAAATTGAAAAATTTATAAAAATATACTTGACAGAAAATGCCATAAAGATGTATAAACTTTATCACGCTGTGACGCACTAACACGTTAAGCAAATGAAAAACGTTGAAAAACGTTGCAGTTTCTGTAAAAGCTTTGAAAAGTATAGAAAGATTTTTATAAAGTTTTCTATATAAAGGCGAAACGAAAGAGATATTTGAAACGAAACAGGGAAGGAAAAGAAGACAGCGGCGTTTCCTG
>JAKSTR010000116.1 GCA_024402495.1 Treponemataceae bacterium | reverse complement strand
TCTTCAATTATACTATGAGAAAGTGTGGGTTGAATTTTTATCAAGGTAGTTCCGTTTGAGATAAAACCGTCAAAATAAGCATCTTTTGTTTGTCCGTCTATAAGTTGTTTACCTTTAACAGTAACAAATCCTGTCATTTTCATTTCAAACATTTGAACCTCCTTTCAAAATTTCAAGCTGCTTTTTGTAAAAAAGCAAGCTTTCTTTTGTTACTTCAATTTCGTATTCTGTTATACCATAAGCTTTGGCATTCTTCAATAATTTTTCTTTTGCCTCAATTTCACAAAGACAGTTTTGAATTCTTGAAATATTCGTTCCGTATTTCCTTATTTGTCCCCAGTGAATCAACTCTTCAAATAATCCATAAGCTGAAACATTTGAATGCATCATAATATCACCAGAACTAAGAATCGTAGCTTCTCGTCCTGTTCGTTCGAGATATGCGTCAATTTCTTCGTTTTGTTCGATGCTATAGCCAATTTTCTTAAAAGCCTCTTTTATTCTATTAAGAACTTCTTTGTTTACAGGCTTCTGTTTTGAAAGAATTTCCTTTGCTTTTTCCGAAAAAAACAACATCTTCCGTTCCTCTTTTATTAATTCAAAGATTCCGAAATCTTTTGCCAGTCTGCGCTGGTTTTCGGTTAAGTCCCACCAGTTGCCGGAATCTAACGGGTTGCCGCCAAAGCCGGTTTGGGGTTTGAACTTGCTTTTGCGGAAGCTGTTCATGCTGGGGTTGTCTACGTTGTTGCCGGGTGTGCCTATCATTGCGCCGTAAATTGGGCGGATTGAGGTGCGGCAGTTGAAGTGATACGGGGGAAAGCCGTAGGTTTGCCAGAACTGGTGGTTTACTGGAAGTATTATGCCGTTGCCGTTCTGCCGTACTAAATTCCGGCAGATTTTGCTTGTCCTTACATCTTCAATAATCATCAGCTGATAGGCTGCAATTCCAGGTGTATTTTCATACTGCTGCAATTTACCAGCCATGTAAGCAGTCTGTGTATTTGTTCTAATAAGTGGCTGCAGTCGGGTTTAATACCCCGACGCACGAATAAAAGAGAAGCGCCTTTTAAGGCGCAAAATTATGAAAAGCCTTTTAAAAAGCAAAAAGCACTGAAACGATTCAGTGCTTTTGTATGCTTATGCAGTTCTGTATTTCGTAAAATTACAGAATGTTATCCATTGAATACATACCCGGTTTTGTTTCGCCGCTGTCAATTCCGGCTTTAAGCCATTCTACAGCGCGCACTGCACCAAGCGCCAGACCTTCGCGGTTGCGCACGGTATGGGTAAGTTCAATCGTATCAGACGGACAATCAAAATATACGGTATGTGTGCCCGGAACGCTGCCCAAGCGTGTGCTTGAAACGTGCAGTTCTTCTTTTTTAGGGCGTTCGTGGAAAGCATCGGTAACAATCTTGGTTTTAGAAGGCGTATTATCAAGAATGATTTTGGCAATTTCCAAAGCTGTACCGGAAGGACTGTCTACTTTTTTAGTATGATGGGCTTCCCAAAGTGCGCAGTCATATTCATCGTAATTTGCAAAAAGCTTTGCAGCTTCTTCAACAACCTTGTAAAAAAGGTTTACGCCAATTGAATAGTTTGCAGCGTGGAAAATATAAGAACCCATTTCCTTAGCCTGAGCCCCAACAGCTTCGCGCTTGTCGTTCCAGCCGGTTGTGCCAACAACCAAAGGCAGTTTCAGCGGCAAAAGTGCCTGAATATTTTCGTAAACAGCCGAAGGATGCGAAAATTCAATAATTCCTTCTGCACCGCTTTCAACAATTTTTTTTGCAGTTTCTGCCGGTGTTTTCGGGTTAAAATCTGCATCTGCGGCAATCGGGTCAACTGTTAAAACAACTTCGTGACCGCGTTTTTCTGCCTGTGCGCGCAGCATGTGCCCCATCTGACCATATCCAACCAAAGCAATTTTCATAAAAATCTCCTATAAAACTTCCGCGCCAGCGGTTCGCCTGAACGGCTGAAAATTAAAGCTGCGCCTTAAGCACCAAAAAATTCGTCGTGCAAAATCTGTACAACGCGGCTAGCTTCGCTGTCGTCAACAATCATGCTGATATTTACTTTAGAAGCGCCCTGACTAATCATCTGAACGTTAATTTTTTCGCGCAGCAAAGCATCAAAAGCGGCTTCAAGAATTTCACTTGAACGGGCAACATCGCAAATAATTGTAACGATTGATTTATTCTGCTTAATGTCAATTGAAGCGTAACGCTGCAAGTCTTCCTTCAAGCCGTCAAGCGACTTATCGGTATTGATTGTAAGCGAAACGGAAACTTCCGATGTGGCAATCATGTCAATGCTGATTTCCCATTTAAGGAACTGGTTGAAGACGTGTGCCATAAAACCGGGCTGACCAAGCATGCGTGTAGAAACAACGTCAATCAGGGTTGCGCCTTTTTTAGATGTAATTGCAGTAACCGGCGGTTTTTCGCCGCTGTGTTCGGCAACAATAAGCGAACCGGGAGATTCGATATTGTAAGAGTTTTTAACGCGAACCGGTGTTTTGTGCACGCGGCAAGGGTTCATGGAACGAGGATGCAAAACCTGTGCGCCATAATATGCAAGTTCTGCGGCTTCGTCGTAAGTAACTTCCGGCACAGAATGAACGTTTTTAACGGCTCTCGGATCGGCGGTCAAAATTCCGTCTACGTCTTTCCAGGTCTGCACTTCTTTTGCCTGCATTGCAGAACCAATCATGGTTGCAGTCAGGTCGCTGCCGCCGCGGCCGAGCGTTGTAATATATCCGTTTTTGTCTTTTGCAATAAAGCCCGTAATAATAGGAATACGGTTATCTTTTCCGCTGGCAAAATCGCCCAAATGTTCCGGAATTGTTTTCCATACTTCGTCCAGAAGTTCTGCCGACATGAAGTTTGAATCAGAAACAAAACCTACATCCCATGCATCGTAAAACTGTGCAGCAGTTCCGTTGGCATTCAGATAAGCCGACATCATGCGCACGCTCATGCGTTCACCAAAAGAAACCAAATAGTCGCGTGTACGTTTGGTAAGTTCGTGCAGCATAGAAATACCGGTAAGCAAAAACTTAAGTTCTTCAAGCAAACTGTTAATTGGTTCAATTTCTACGCCAAGTTCTTTTGCCGTATCACGGTGAAGTTTTTCTACATTAGAAATATCAACCGTACCGTGCAAAGCAGTTTCGGCAGCTTCAAGCAAATAATCGGTGGTGTCGCCCATTGCCGAAAGTACAACAGCCGGACGCTGGTCGGCATAAGCTTTAATAATTGATGCAACGTGTTTAATGCGTTCTGCATTTGCAACGGAAGAACCGCCAAACTTCATAACAATCATAGGAACCTCTCAAACGTAAACATTTTGATAATTTGCGTTGCCTTGCATTATATAGTAATGCGCGCCAATTTGTAAATATAAGCATAAACCGGGCTGTTTTGGCAGATAATAATTTGTTTTGCCGCAAAGAATTGCAGAACTGCGGCATCTTTCAAAAAACAGGCGCATAACTTGAAAACAACACAATTTCTTCTATATAATACGTTATGTTTTCAAAAGGTTCACTTGTTATTTATAAAAACCAGCCCGCCGTCATTGCAGAATGCGGCGAAAAATTCACGATAACTTTTGTTACCGGCGCAAAAATGCAGTTAACAAGCCAAAATGTGCGCGCAAAAGACATTCTGCTTTTGCACAAAGGCACGGTTAGCGACATTAAAGCCGTAGTAACTTTTGCCCAAACTTTGCAGGAACAGGCGCAGGATTACCGGCAGCCCATGCAGGAAGCCTACGAACTTTACGGCGAAGATGATTCCGCCGTGGCAATTGGCGAACTTGCAGAACTGATTTTCGGCGATTTTGAAGCCCAAAAAGCATGGGCTTATTACAGTTTCTTAAAAAATTCATTTTTATTTGAAGAAAAATCAACAGAAACTGACGTTTTATTTTGCTGCCGCACTAAAGAACAGGTAGAGATTTTAGAGAAAAAATCTAACGAAAAAGATCAGGAAGAAACTTTACGCAAAGCCTGCGTTGAACGCATAAAGGCAAAACAGCCTTTTACCAGCGACGATGCCAAATATTTGCAGGAAGTTGAAGCCCTTGCTTTGGGCAAAACTGCAAAATCACGGGTTTTAAAAGAAGCCGGGCTTGCCGAAACCGACGAAGTTGCCCATAAAGTGCTTTTAGACAGCCAGTTTTGGCCATATTATAAAAACCCTTTTCCAAGCCGCTGGGGTGTTTCCATGCAGTCTGCAAACCAGCAGCTCAGTCACCCGCCGGCAGAAGAACGCCTGACAATTGAACACACGGCTTTTGCAATTGATAACGCGTGGAGTGCCGACCCGGATGACGCAGTGGCTTTTGACGGCGAATATCTGTGGGTTCACATTGCAGACCCGGCAAGCACCGTTTTGCCAGATTCTGCCATTGATATTTCTGCCCGCAACCGCGGCGCAACCCTTTACATACCAGAAGGCGCCGCCCGTATGCTTGCAGAAGAATCTCTTGCAGATTATGCCTTGGGTCTGGAAGAATGGTCGAATGCGCTGAGTTTCAGGATAAAATTAGACGAAAACGGCACGATTGCTGATACAAACGTATTTAAAACCAAACTGAAGGTTAAGCGCCTTACTTACGAAGAAGCCAGCGATTTATGCGACAGTTCGGATTTAGCGCCGCTGTTCAGAATTGCCCGGGCAAACGAAGAAAGGCGCAAAAAAACCGGCGCAGTTTCCATTACCCTGCCCGAAGTTCACATTAACGTAGAAAGAAGCGAAGCAAACGCCGAACCCAAAATCAGCTTTACAACGATAAAAAGTACCAAAGCTTCGGAAATGGTGCGCGAAATGATGCTTTTAGCTGGTGAAGGCGCGGCACGTTTTGCATTCAAAAACAACATACCGTTTCCGTATGTCAGTCAGGACGCCCCGGATTTACCGAAAGAACTGCCGGAAGGTTTAGCCGGTCAGTATAAGTTGCGCAGATCCATGCATTCGCGCAGTGTCGGCGTAACGCCTTCCATGCATTCGGGACTTGGTATTGGAATGTACAGTCAGGTTACCAGCCCGCTGCGCCGTTACAGCGACCTTGTTGCCCACCAGCAGCTGCGCGGTTTTATAGACGGCAAGCCGCTTTTGGACAAAGATACGGTTCTGGAACGTATCAGCGCAGGCGATGCGGCAAGCGGCGCAACCGTTAAGGCGGAACGCAAAAGCAACCTGCACTGGACTTTGTGCTTTTTGTACCAGAATCCTCAATGGCAGGGTACCGGTGTAATAGTTGAATTAAAAGAAAAAGCCGCCGTCGTGCTGATACCGGAACTGGCGATGGAAACGCAGATTGCACTGAACGGCAAAATGCAGCTGAATCAGGAAATTACACTGAAAGTTTCTAAAATTGACATACCCAAACAGCTGGTAAATTTTCTGGCAGTTTAGGAAACTGTAAAAGCATAACGTAATTTACAAGCCAAACTTTATGATACAGCCCGCAAAAAAAATATAATTGCGGGCTTTTTTATGCTTTAGCTGAAAATGTAAAAGTCTTTAAAAACAAAAAAGCCCAGCACAATAAACGTGCCGGGCTTTCCTTTCAACAAAGGTTAACTACTCTGTAGTAGGTGTTTCACAGATGTTGAGTTCTGTGTCTTTGTCAAAGAATTTGCTCTTTTCCATAGCTGGTACAAAGTTAACGGTTTCACCGATTGTATATTTGTAGTCAGGCTTACAGCGAGCAGTAAGAGACTGAGTCTTCGTTGTTACGAACAAGTTGGTCTCAGCACCAAGTGGTTCAATAACAGAAACTTTCATCTGCATATTGTTTGTAGCCGCAGGAGTTTCCTGGAAAGCAAGATCTTCTGGACGGATACCGAAGTAAACTTCTTTACCAACATAGTTTTTAAGTGTTTTTGCCTGTTCAGCGGTTGGAACGATTTCGAATGTTCCTTCGTCTGCAACAAGCTGACCGCCTTTTTCTACGATTTTAACGGTCATGAAGTTCATTGGCGGCGAACCGATGAATCCAGCAACAAACTTGTTGATTGGGTGGTTGTACAAATACAATGGAGAACCAATCTGCTGTACTTTACCGTCTTTCATAACAACAATCTTGTCACCCATGGTCATAGCTTCAACCTGGTCGTGGGTTACGTAAATCATTGTAGCATTCAAGCGGTGGTGCAAGTCAGAAATTTCTGCACGCATCTGAACACGAAGTTTTGCATCAAGGTTTGACAAAGGTTCATCAAAAAGGAATACCTTAGGGTTACGAACAATTGCACGACCAACAGCAACACGCTGACGCTGACCACCAGAAAGTGCTTTTGGCTTTCTGTCTAACAATTTTTCAATGTCAAGAATGCGTCCAGCTTCGCGAACACGGCGTTCGATTTCAGCTTTGTCTGTTTTGCGGATTTTCAAACCAAATGCCATGTTATCATATACAGTCATATGAGGATACAAAGCATAGTTCTGGAATACCATTGC
>JAKSTR010000115.1 GCA_024402495.1 Treponemataceae bacterium | reverse complement strand
ATAACGTACATTATTCAATCCCAGAACAATACTACAGACCAAAATATTAATAGGTCTATTTCAAGTTTTAAAGTTCTGTTTTGCAGGCGATAGTCTTCGGCGGCTGCGCACAGTATCTGATTTGTTACCAGAACCAGATTCCGAAACAAGTTCGGAATGACAGAATGATTAAGCCTTAAGAGAAAATATTTTAAGCCTTGTCATGCTGAACTCGATAGCCTTCGGCGGCGGCGCACAGCTTTCATTTTGAATGGCAAAATAATCAATTGAAAATCCAGCAGCACACAAAAAAAGCCTCGGCTGCAATGTTTTACATAACACAGCCGGGGCTTTTACTTAATTTCAGCTTTAGAACAAAACCAAAATCAGCTTAATCATTCAATTATTTGTGGCTCTTGCGTTTTTTAGAAGTTACGTCGAAGATAACTGCCAAAAGCAAAACCAAACCTTTAACGGCGCGCTGCCAGTTCATATCAACACCAAGAATTGACATACCGTTGTTCAAAATACCCATAAAGATAGCACCAATAACAGCGCCGCCAACAGTACCAGTACCACCGTAAGCAGATGCACCACCGATAAAGCATGAAGCGATTGCATCCATTTCGTAGTTCTGACCGGCTGTAGGAGCAGCTGAGTTCAAGCGGGCTGCAACAACCAAAGCTGCAACACCAGACAGGAAGCCCATGTTTGTATATGCAAAGAACATTACTTTGTCTGTGCTAACACCACTAAGGCGTGCTGCTTTTTCGTTACCACCAATTGCATACAGATAGCGACCAGGAACAGTGTTCTGTGTGTAGTAAGCATAAGCAAGAACGATTACTGCAACAATTACCAAAACAATCGGGATACCTTTGTCTTTTCCCAAAAGAATACCAAGAACAATGATAAGCAGACACAGAATAATCTGTTTTGCAAGGAAACTGCCCATGCTGCCTACAGAATAACCCTTATGTTTTTTAGAAGCTCTGCCTGCAAAACCCATGATAAGAATCAAAGCACAGATTACAACGGCAACAGCCAAAGTTACAGCAAAAGTAATCTGAGCATTTCTGTCTATGATAGAGAAATACAGTTCATCAGCCATATCTTCAGTTGGCTGTGCAAGGAACAAGTCTGGCAAGTAGCTAGAGAAGATGTTCATGTATGTCTGTGGGAATGGAGAAATTGTCATACCATTCAAAATAAGCAGTGAAACACCGCGCCACAAAAGCATACCAGACAAAGTACAAATAAACGGCGGAATGTGAACAAATGCAATCCACAAACCATGCCATGCACCAACCAAAGTACCGCAAATCAAGCAGAGAACAATGGTCAAACCAACAGACCAGCCCTGATTAATAATCAAAGTACCGGCAATAGCGCCAACCAAACAAACAATAGAACCTACAGAAAGGTCGATGTTACCACCAGTAAGAATACACAGCAGCATACCGGTTGCCAGAATAACAACATAAGCATTCTGGTTGATAATGTTTGTAATGTTTGACGGTGCAAAAAGAGAACCTTTACCGGCGGTTACAATAAGCACCTGAAAAAGCACAATAACAGCAAGCAAAACCAGAATCATGGTGTTGCCTTTAAGTGATTTCTTTAACGAATTTAATCCTTCCATCTTTATCGTTCCTTATAACTTACTTACACGAATTAATAATACAAGCCATGATTTTTTCCTGGTTTGCTTCTTTTGCGTCCATTTCAGCAATCATGCGGCCTTCGTTCATTACGTAAATACGGTCGCTCATTCCCAAAACTTCCGGCATTTCAGACGAAATCAAAATAACAGACTTACCTTCTGCAACCATGCGGTTGATGATACAGTAAATTTCGTATTTTGCACCAACGTCAATACCGCGTGTCGGTTCGTCCAAAATCAAAATATCTGGGTCGGCAAAAAGCCATTTACCAAGCAGAACTTTCTGCATGTTACCACCAGAAAGGTTACCAACATCTTCAAGAACAGAAGCACATTTTGTATGCATTTCTTTTGCCATGTCTTCGGCAACCTGTTTTTCCTTTTCAAAGTTGATAACGTAATGGTTAGAAATTTTTTCCGGTTTAGCAGCAGTTGTATTTTTGGTAATAGATTCTGTCAAAATCAAACCGTTGCCCTTGCGGTCTTCGGTAACATATGCAATACCGGAATTGATTGCCGATTTAACAGTTGGCAATTCAATTTCCTTGCCGTTAAGGAAAATCTTACCGCGGATATTTGCACCATAGGAACGACCGAAAATACTCATTGCAAGTTCAGTACGACCGGCACCCATCAAGCCGCTGATTCCAAGAACTTCGCCTTTGCGCAAATTGAAATTAACATTGTCACAAACCTTAATGCCGTCAAAAATCGGGTGGTCAACACTCCAGTCTTTAACTTCAAGACAAACATCGCCAACATGAGATTCACGTTTAGGGAAGCGGTCTGTAATATCGCGGCCAACCATTGCAGAAATAATTGTATCTTCGGAAAAGTTTTCAACCTTTTTATCGAGAGTTTTAATTACTGCACCGTCGCGAATAACGGTAATTTTGTCAGCAACGTAAGAAATTTCATTCAGTTTATGTGAAATAATGATGGAAGTTACGCCCTGTTTTTTAAACTCAAGCATAAGATCCAGCAGGTGTTTAGATTCTGTTTCATTCAACGATGCGGTAGGTTCGTCAAGGATTAAAAGCCGTACTTTTTTACCCAAAGCCTTGGCAATTTCTACCAGCTGCTGCTTACCAACACCAATATCTTTAATCAATGTATGCGACGATTCCTTCAAGCCAACCTGAGCCAAAAGTTCGTCTGCCTTGTGGAACGTTTCAGTCCAGTCGATTTTAGACTTTGAACCGCGTTCATTACCCAAAAACATGTTTTCTGCAATAGAAAGCAGCGGAACCAAGGCAAGTTCCTGATGAATAATAACAATTCCTAACTTTTCACTGTCTTTAATTTTTTGAAATTTACAAATCTCGCCGTCGTAAATAATATCGCCGGAATAGGTACCGTAACCATAAATGCCCGAAAGAACATTCATCAAAGTAGATTTACCAGCACCGTTTTCACCACAAAGGGCGTGAATCTCACCTTCTTCAACGGTAAGAGTAACGTCGTTTAATGCTTTTACTCCGGGAAATTCCTTTGTAATATTTCTCATTTCCAATAATGCTTTTGCCACTGGAATCTCCTTTTCTTTTTCAATTAACAAACAAACAGCTGTTAAAAAAAAGGCGAGACTTACTGAGTCCCGCCTTTATAACCGCTAAAGGCTTTTTAAGCTTTCAGCGGTTTTGTCAGCAACACGAACTATTTAAGCTGGTCTGCTGTGTAGTATCCAGTGTCGATCAACAATGCTTTGTAGTTGTCGATATCTGCATATTCAGGAACACAAAGGTAAGAAGGAATTACACCTGTTCCGTTGTCGTATGTTTTTGTATCGTTGATTTCTGGTTTTGTTCCAGTCATGATAGCTTCAACCATACCAGCAACTTTTCTTGCCAATACGCGTGTATCTTTTGCTACAGACATAGCCTGTGTTCCAGCAATCATGTTTTTAACAGAAACGATATCACAGTCCTGACCAGTAATAAGTGGGAAGTTAGCTTTTGTGTAACCAGCAGCGATAAGAGCGTTTGTGATACCCATAGCACAAGAGTCGTTTGAAGAGTAAACAGCGTCAAGTTTTGTTCCGCGTGGACCGTATCCGTTAGAAGTGATAAGGTTTTCCATACGTTTCTGAGCTTCTTCTGTTGACCAGTTCAATGTAGCACACTGAGCTTTAGATGTCTGACCTGAGCGGCAAACCAATACACCACTGTCGAGGTATGGTTTAAGAACGTCCATAGCACCGCCGAAGAAGAAGTTGATGTTGTTGTCATCTGGTGAACCTGTGAAGAATTCGATGTAAGCAGGATCATCTTTTGAGCGGTTTTTAAGGTTCAATTTGTCAACAAGGTAGTCACCCTGGATTGTACCAACTTTGTAGTTGTCGAATGTTGCATAGTAAGTAACTGCTTTAGAGTTCATAATCAAGCGGTCGTAAGCAATTACAGGAATGTTCTTTTTGCGAGCACCGTCAAGTGTGTTCTTAAGAGCAGAACCATCAATAGCAGCAATAACCAAAACACCACAGTTACCAGTAATCATGTTTTCAATCTGAGAAACCTGTGTAGCAATATCGTTGTTTGCGTACTGCAAGTCAACATCGTAGCCAGCTTTTTCAAGCTCAGCTTTCATGTTTGCGCCGTCCTGATTCCAGCGCTGCAAGTCTTTAGTAGGCATTGAAACGCCAACTTTAACGCCTTTTGAGCTGCCATCTTTTGCACCATTTGCAAAAACGCTTGTAAATGCCATACCGAGCACCAAAGCGATAGCCAAAATCTTTTTCATAAATCCTCCGTGTTCTTACAAACAGCAAGAACGTTTTTTTTTCATGTGTTTTCCAACACTTTATATTAGAAGTGTAATCCCGGTCTTTAATATTTGTCAAACTTTTTAGCAATCGATTTTCTTTCTATTTTTAATATTAAAAAAATCCTAAACTCCGTGTTTCAGGTCTTTTTTTAAAAATTTGCGTAAGATTACAGAATTTTGAAAGTTCCGCCTTTGTTTTTTGCCTGCATTTCAAACATATTTTCAAATAGCACAAATATCATTTTTGACAAAAAAAATAAAATTTTTCATGTTTTAAAAGCAAAAATCCCGAAACATGTTCGGGATTATGGAATCAGTCGTTTTTTAGAATGGTGTTAAGCGCGGCATTTCTGGCGGCGGCTTTGCGTTTCTGCTTGTCCTGATACATCCGCTCGTCCGCCTTTTTTAAAAGAATATGATAATTGTCGCCGTCGTTCTGGTAAATTGCCATACCGTAGGAATATTTTACATCAACCTGATCGCGCGCAGACAAACTCATTACCGAAGAAGAGCGCATGGAATCAAGCAGCGCATTCTGTTCCATTATATGCAGAAGGTTGTCTTCGCCATACACAAAAATTGCAAATTCATCGCCGCCCAGACGTGCCACAATACGGTTTTTGCCCTGCACCACGCACAAGGCTTCGGCAACTTTTTTAAGATACAAATCGCCAACCAGATGCCCGAAATTATCGTTTACAGCCTTCAAGCCGTCGGCATCAACCATAAACATTGCGGCATTCTTCAAATCTTTTCTGTTATATTCAAACAGCTGTTCCAAACTGCGGTAAAAAGCCCGTCGGCTATAAATGCCGGTAAGAGTGTCTTCGTCAAGTTCGGTTTTAAGCTGGCTAACCATCTGGTTAATGTAATCGCTTAAGTTTTTAAATTCTTTGGTACAGCTAACCTGCACGCTTGCAGACAAATCGCCGTTTGTAATCAGCAAAAGCCGCTCGTTAATGTCGCGTATTGACTGAACTATATTTTTTTCAACAAAACTTGAAACCAGAAGAAGGAAAAAGCCAAGAATAAGAATTTCGTAAAAAACAAGCTGAAGGCTTTGCGAAAAAACGTTGCCGTACAAGGTACGCGCCAGAATTACGCGCACAAGCGTAAAATCGTCGCATTGGGCAAAAATACCGTAATAAACTTTTTCGCCGATTTTAAAGTGAATGCCTGACTCTGCCCTTTTCAGGCGTTCCGGCGAAAGACCCAGACTGTACAGCGACCGCCCCAAATACATTCCGCTGGTAGAACCCATAATCGTGTAATCGTCGTTTGTAACCGCAAGCACAACAGAATCGGTGCTATCCGTTAAAAGCGAAAAAATATAGGCAATATCATTTTTTTCAATATAATTGCTGATACGCTGGGCATCGTACCCGATTTGCACGATTATATTCTTACCCGGCACCCAGCACGCCGAATACTGCATGATTTTGGAATTAGCCGTATTGGGCACCAGATCCTGACACAAGGAAAGGGTTCTGTCGTGCAGCAAAGGCAAAAAAAAGCTGATCTGCTCGCCGGAATTCATGCTCATGCCGTAATATTCGGGGTTTGTACCGTTAATCAAATTGCCTTCTTTGTCAAAAATATGAATTTCGTCAACCATCAGCTTTTTTGCCAAAGTACGCAAATTATTCATTTCAATAAAAGAATCATCCAGATTTTGCAGGAAATATGCCGCCGACTGCGACCGCAAAAGACATTCATTGGTAAGCTCTGTGCGCACCAGATTTATTTCAGAATTATTCTGCTTTACAAGCTGGTCAATCTGCCAGAACAAACGCTGGGTTGCCTTGCGCATTTCCTTCTGGTTGCCCAGAAACTTAACGTTCATGTCGACAAAAACAAAAAGAAGAATTGCCAGCACAAAAAATTTTATAATATTTTTTCGCAAAAGCGTATTTATCGAAGAAATGTCGTCCGTATTCATCTTTTAATAATACATTTCAGCGGCGCAAAATGTCAAATATTGAACGGCAGCAACGGCAAACCGAAAAACCAAAACCGCACCCGGCAATCCACGCGGCACACAACATCCGTCATGCCGAACTTGTATGCAAAA
>JAKSTR010000114.1 GCA_024402495.1 Treponemataceae bacterium | reverse complement strand
TTTGTTATCAAAGACAGATCCCGAAACAAGTTCGGGATGACAAAACTTTAAAACTCGACATTCAGGCTAATTATTTTTTAACAAGCCCCGTTACTGAAGCATAACGAGGTTTGTTATCTTATTCGTTTTCGTCAAGCTTTTCGTCAAGTTCTGCCGGTGCAATTGCCTGAGCTTTTAAATATTCAATCTGGCTTGCCAGCGTAAGCATTTTCTGTGTCTGGCTTACCAGACGCTGCGCCAGAAGTTTTGAAAGGAAAATACCGTAATGCGGATTGCGCCTGATAAGGTTTACAAAGCTGACTTTTGGAATGCGGATAAGCTGCCCGTTGCCGATTGCAAGAACCGTTGCCGAGCGGCGGTCGTTTAGCAGAAACGCCATTTCGCCAATAAACATATCGTTTGGCGACAAAACAGAAACCAGTTTGTTGTCCGTATAAATTGCATAGCGTCCGCTTACGATAAAATACAAATCGTTGCTTTCTTCGTTTTGGCGGCAAACAATCTGCCGGTCGGAATAATTGACGCTTGAGAAAGTGCGCATGATTACCGGCACAGTATTGGAAGAATCCTTTAGGTTGTTGATTACAAAAGAAACTTCGTTGCCCTTATCGTTATATGTAAGCTGCGGCACCAGACTTTCAGAAAGTTTCATGCCGCGTCCGTGGGTTTCTTCCGAATATGCATTCTGGCTAAGGCGCGCGCGCCAGTCAAAACCTTCGCCTTCGTCGCGAATTAGGAATTTTGATTTTGTGCTGCCAATTGCATAGCTGATATGGATTTTGCGCGCGGCGATTTTTGGATCTTTGCATTTTTCTGCAATAAGCGAAAGTATGTTGCCGCCGTTTTCCAGCCATGCGGTTTTTTCATCGTAGGTAATGCCGCAGTTGCCGTGTTCAAGGGCGTTGGTCAAAAGTTCCATAAGAACGGTTTGCAGTTTATAAAGGTCGTCGCCGTTAATGCGGTTGGAACTGTACATATAGCCGGTTAAAAAACGGGCGTACATTCTAAAATCCATCGGGTCGTTGCCGCAAACAAAAGAACCAGTTTCTTTTCCGCTGAAATTTTCAAGCATTCCGCGGTTCAGCAAAAAATGCTGGTTGCGCCACAAAATGCGAAGCAAACGCATAAAGTTTTCGCAGAAATTACTGATGGTTTGAACAATTAAAATATTAGGATCCTTGCGGTTGTCAATTTCCTGAGCTTTCTGCGGATTTTCGGTAACGGCAATAATTCCGCCGTTGTGCAGCCACGGGTCTGCCGAAATTGCAGAAACAATGCGTTCTCCGTCAATTTCGGTTGAAGTAAAGTCAATTACCTTAATTTCCGGCAATTCATAATCAATAAAACTTAAAACTTCTTCAGAATTAGCTAAAATTTCTGCATCAAAATATGCCGAATATTTTTTACATGCTTCTTGAACTGTTGTGATAACCTTTTGGTTTGTAGAGGCTACTAAAATGCGTTTCATAGAATAAATTATATCACTGTTTGCGCAATTTTGTAAAAAAAATCGTACTTTTGTACTAGTTTTACCGTCAATGTGTCATTCCGAACTTGTTTCGGAATCCAAGACGGATGCTGAACCGAGTTCAGCATGACAGGGTATTGTGGTGCAGCTGCCGAATGTTAACAGACCAGACGTGTAAAAAACAACATTGTTTCATCGCATAAAACAATGTTGTTTTACTGAATGAAACAATAGTGTTTTATCGGGTAAAACAATGTTGTTTTATCCGGTAAAACTAAAAGCTGAAAATTAAAGGTATGTTTATGTTATGCCAGTGCAAAAGGCTGTTTTCTCACTGCCAAAATATTTTTTCGCACTGGCAAAAGAGTGCTTTTGCACTGCCAAAATAATTTTTTGCACTGGCAAAATAATTTTTCCCAGTGCAAAAACAGCGCAGGCAGATATTTTATATTCTGCGGAACAGTTTTTGGCAAAGCCGTACGCTTTTCTGCCGTTTATTTTGAATATTTCTCCAAAAACTCCAGAATAGTCTGCTGGCTTTTGGGCGTATCGGTAAAATAGCTCATGGCGTGGATTGCGCCGGGTACCATAAAAAGCTGTTTGGGTGCGGCACAGGCTGCATAATTCTGCTCGCTCATATACGGCGGCACAAAATCGTCGGCATCGCCATGAACAAAAAGCACGGGTATTGCATTGTTTTTCATTGCCGTGGTTGCAGAGTATTCTTTTAGCCCAAACCCGGCAATAACTTTTGTCAGCATTCCTGCAACCGGCATGATTGGAAACGCCGGAAGATGCATATTCCGGGTTATAACGTGCTTCATAATTTCGTAGGGCGATGTAAAGCCGCAGTCTGCAATTACGCCTTTTACATTTGGCGGCAAATCCGTGCCGCAAGCCATTAAAACCGTGGCGCATCCCATAGAAACGCCGTCCATAAAAATATTTTTATCATCGCCAAGCTTTTCGTTCAGCAGCATAGTCCAGTCGTGGCAGTCAAACCGTTCTTTTATGCCAAAAGTGATGTATTTGCCTTCGCTTTTGCCGTGGGTGCGCTGGTCCGGAATAAGCACGTTGTAATTGTTCTGGTGGTAAAACTTGCTTACAATGGCAAAATCCTTTAAGCCCGAACCATGAAAACCGTGCATCAAAAGAAGCGTTGCATCTGCGTTTTCTGCGCCGTTTGGTGCCGGCAAAAAATATGCGTGCAGTTTTAAGCCGTCAAAGGAAGTCATTTCAATTTCTTCGGGCTTCTGTTCCAGAAACCATTGGGCGCAAACTTTGGAATCTTCGTTTACTATTCTCATAATTTCTATGCCGTAATCGTTGCTGGTGGTGTCTGTTTTGCGCAAAATATTTGCCTTAAACAAAAAGTGATAAACCAGAAATGTTAAAATTATAAAAAGCAGTAAAAACACAGCAATAATGCCTGTCAAAATATTTAAAATTTTCATAAATTCACCTTTGTTTTCAGTTTTTTTCAAGTTTCCAGCGCAGACGAAAAATGCCTTCGCTGTAGCTGGAACTGATAATTTTAAATCTGCCGATTTGCGACGTGTTTTCTACGTGCGCGCCGATACAGGGGCATACATCGTAATCGCCAACGTATACCAGCCGCAGCATTTCGCTTGCGTCCGGCGGCAGTTTTGATAAATCGCAGACTTTTGCAGCTTCGGCGCGGCTGACAATTTTCCATGTTACCGGCAGATTTTGCTCTATTACCGCGTTTACGGTGTTTTCAAGTCTCTGTAGCTGCTGCTGGTTTGGTATTTGCGCTTCGCTTTCAAATTTGTAGTCGCATTTTGACTTTTTTTCTTCAATGTGAGCGCTGAAGCACCTGCCGCATTTGAACAAGTTGTCCATCGTTCGGTTCAAAATGTGTTCTGCGGTGTGCATTGGCTGGTGATAATCTTTTTTGGGCTGGTTTAATACAGGCTGTGTTGAAATTTCTAGCATACAAAGATTATAGTGGTAAAAAATAAAAAGTGCAAACCGGGCGGCGCTTATTGAAAAAAGCGTGATATTTGATTAAGCTTTTAGTCATGGAAGCTTACAAAGAAGAATTTATTAACTTTATGGTTGAATGCGACGTTTTGAAATTTGGTGATTTCACTTTGAAAAGCGGACGCAAATCGCCTTTTTTTATGAACGCCGGCGCTTATGTTACTGGCAGCCAGCTTAGCCGTTTAGGCGAATATTATGCAAAAGCAATTCACGAACATTACGGCGACGATTTTGACGTGCTTTTCGGCCCTGCCTACAAAGGCATTCCGCTTAGCACCGCAACTGTAATTGCCTACAGCCGGCTTTACGGTAAAGAAATCCGCTACTGTTCTAACCGCAAGGAAGCAAAAGACCACGGCGATGCAGGCATTTTGCTGGGCAGCAGCCTGAAAGACGGCGACCGCGTGGTAATTATTGAAGACGTAACCACAAGCGGCAAATCTATAGAAGAAACTTTCCCGATTATTCAGGCACAGGGTAAAGTTGAAATTAAAGGCCTGATGGTTTCGCTTAACAGAATGGAGAAGGGCAAGGGCACAAAATCTGCGCTTGCAGAAATTACCGATTTGTACGGTTTCCCGGCAAACGCAATCGTTTCTATGTGCGATGTAGTTGAATGTTTGTACAACAAACCGGTAAACGGCAAAGTTTTAATTGATGACAAATTGAAAGCCGCCATCGATGAATATTACAAACAGTACGGCGCAAGCGATAACTAAGATAAATCTTTAACCTGCAATAAAAAAGGTGGAGTTTTCAAAAAACTCCACCTTTTTTTATACGCCCAGCAAAACAGTGCGCCATAATAAAAAAAGCTTTCCCAAATCGGGAAAGCTTTTTTTTGCAGCTAATAATATTCCGGTAATGCCAAATTAAACTTTGAACAAGTTAATCTGGTCACCAATTTTCTTAATTGCTGCCTGCAAGTTATCAGAAATAGAACCAAGGGCTTTACCTGCTTCGTTTACGCGGTTTGCACCTTCGGTCATCTGGTTTGTACTTGCCTGCATAGAAGTTGTAGATTTTTCAAGGTTGCTAACCTGTTCCGTAATGTCCTGACTGCGTTTAGACATATCTTTAGAAGAAGCGTTAACATTGCCCGAACTCTTCATCATGCTGCTAAGTGCATTACCAATCTGAATAGAACCTTCGCTCTGTTCCTGCATAGAGGTTTTAATATTGAAAACAAGCTCATCGGTTTCTTTAATTCTTTCTGATACGGCGGTAAGTGCCTGGCTTGTTTCGGCAGAAGCTGCAAAAACGTCAGAAATAGAATTACGGATGTTGGTAAGCTGTTCGTTAATTGTACGAGACTGAGCACCAGAAGTTTCTGAAAGTTTACGGATTTCGTCTGCAACAACCGAGAAACCTTTACCGGCTTCGCCAGCGTGGGCTGCTTCAATTGCGGCGTTCATGGCAAGCAGGTTGGTCTGTTCAGAAATATTTGCAATAGTCTGGTTGGCTTCAACCAGCAGCTTAGACTGACCTTCAATCTGCTGAATGCGTTCGTTAACGTTCTGCTGTTTTTCAAAACCGGTTTTAGCGTTAGAAGCCAGGCTTTCAAATGAAGAAGCCATTTTTTCAACTGAAGTATTGATAGAACCGATGTTTCCAATCATTTCTTCAACTTCGGCACTTGCTTCCTGAATGCTTGCGCTCTGGCTTTGAATCATTGTGTTAAGCGACTGAATGTTGCTTGCAATACCTGCAAGAGATTCGGTTGTGTAGTTAACGCT
This sequence comes from Treponemataceae bacterium, assembly GCA_024402495.1. Taxonomy (GTDB): domain Bacteria; phylum Spirochaetota; class Spirochaetia; order Treponematales; family Treponemataceae; genus UBA1240. Next base: position 1,602 of record JAKSTR010000114.1, on the reverse strand, counting down.
TGAGCTCTGTTCTTCAATCTGAACGTGTACCTGATCAATATTTGAAAGAATCTGCGAAATAGCCGTAGATGTTTCCTGTGTACCCTTTGACATTACAGAACCGGCTTTTGTAAGCTCGTTTTCTGTATTTTTAATTTCTGTAACAATTTGCTGAAGTTTATCGAGGAAAAAGTCAAAGTGAATAACAAGGAAACCAATTTCGTCGCGGATAAAGAGTTTACAGCGTTTTGTAAGGTCTGCTTCACCGGTTGCAAGTTCTTTAAGGAAGTCGGTAACGTTTTTAATACGCCACATAAGCCAGCGAACGAAACGACCTGCGAGCAGCATGATGATTACAATCAAGGCAACTTCAATAGGGAAAATTGCGCGGATTGTTTTGTCGCGTGTATCGTTAAGTATTACCTTGTTTTTTGCAAGGAAAACCATACCGGTTGCCTTGCCGTTTGCATCTTTTAACGGTGTATAAATAGCAAGATAATCCTTGCCGTTAATTTCAAGTTCGCCTATAAAGTTTGAACCTTTATTAAGAACTGTATCAGTAACTGTTGCGTTATCAAGGCTTGTTCCAACAACCGATTTTCCGTTTGCGTCTTTTAGTGTTGTTGCAACACGTTTCTTTCCGTTGAATACGGTAGATTCTGTATCGAAAGATTCTCTGAATACTTTTGTGTGTTCGTCAATTTCCAAACTGTATGAGGCAAGAACGCAGCCTTTAACGCTGCCGCCGATTTTTACAGGCACTGCGGCACACACAGAATAAACACCGCCTATTTCTTCGCAGGAAGTTGCTTCTGTTCCGCCAAGTGCTTTTTTAACGGCACTGCATGAAGAAAGGCTTGAACCGGCTTTTATACCACCGTCTGCGGCAATTACTTTACCGTCTTTATCTACAACGGCAAAAGCATCAACACCTGTGGTTTTGCATTTTCCGCCAACCAGCCCGGTTAAAATTGCTGGTTCGTACATTCTTTCGTTTTTGCTTAAGTTGTCTGCAAAAAAGCCTACATGACCCTTTGCCGAAGAATGGTAAATTTCTACTATAGAATTTACGCCTTTTGTATAACTTTCAAGGTTAGCTTCAATTTCTTTCATAAAGTTGCTGTTGAAAATAACAATTGAAAGAGTTGTAGAAATAAGTGCTGCAATAAAGGCCGAAAAACCAAAAATTGCTATAAGTTTAGTCTGAATCGAAATGTCTTTTTTATAAGTAGTTGCAAATCGATCCAACTCTTTACGTGCCATAAATCCTCCATGAACTATTGCAAATTGGTTAATATTTATTATATCACAACATTGTTTATTATGAAAATAAATTTTTGTGAATTATTGGATATTTTAGAGAAAATCCCTGTAAATGCGCCAGAAATACGGGATTTCCTTCATATTGTACCGGATTTTGTCATTCTGAACCTGCTAACCTTTGGCGGCTTCGTACAGCATTCGTCATTATGTGTGGCTCATTGTCATGCTGAATTTAGTTCAGCATCTGACTTAATGCCCCAAAAGCAGATTCCGAAACGAGTTCGGAATGACGCGCTGCCATTCAGAATGGCATATTTCCATTCTGTGTGGCACTTGTCATGCTGAATTTAGTTCAGCATC
>JAKSTR010000113.1 GCA_024402495.1 Treponemataceae bacterium | reverse complement strand
GCACCGAACAATGTAGCAATACCAGCACCAAAGATAGCAGATGGAGAACCATATTTACCTTTGTTTGCCCAAACTACACCAACAGCAATCAAAGAAATGATACCAAGAGCAGATTCAATAAGCATTGAACCGTAACCGATGGCTTTTGCATTCTTTTCACTGTCCAGCTGTTTAGAAGTTGTACCAGAAGCAATCAGTGAGTGGAAACCTGAACAGGCACCACAAGCAACTGTAATGAACAATGTTGGGAAGATGAAGCTTCCGCCTACTTTCCATCCTGCGAATGCAGGAATTTCAAATGTAGCAGAACCTGTGAAAGAACCAATCAAAATACCAACAATTGCAATAGCAATCATTGCATAAAGAAGGAATGAAGAGAGGTAGTCACGCGGCTGAAGCATAATCCAAACCGGAATCAAAGAAGCTACTGCGATATACAGAGAAACGAAAATAATCCATGCTGTGCGGTTCATAACGAAACCAACATTCAAACCAAGGATTACGATTCCGATGATACCGGCAATACCAATGATTGTAGCAGGAAGAACTTTCATTCCGCATTTATTGGTAAGAATACCGTAAACAACAGCAAGAATAATGAACAATACAGAAATCAAAGCAGTTGTCTGATTGTTGGTAGGATTTGCCGTAAAACCAAATTTTGCACCATCAGCAGAGAAGAATGTACCTGCAACAACGTTTACGAAAGAAGCAATTACCAGAATCAATACCAGCAAAGCAAAGATAATGAACAGTTTCTTTGATTTTTTGCCCATTGATGACTGAATGATTTCACCAACAGATTTACCGTCGTGGCGGATAGAAGCAAACAAAGCACCAAAATCGTGTACACCACCGAAGAAAATACCTCCGATTACACACCACAGGAATACTGGAACCCAACCAAAAATAGCAGCCTGAATAGGACCGTTGATTGGACCTGCACCTGCGATTGATGAGAAGTGATGTCCCATCAATACAGCCGGTTTAGCTTCTACATAGTCAACACCGTCAGCCATAGTTTTAGCTGGTGTAGCTTTAGTTGGATCAATGCCCCACTGTTTAGCAAGCCATGAACCGTAGAATACATAGCCAACCAGGAGCAAAGCAATAGCGGCAAGAATGATAATTAATGCCATCTTTTTCCTCCTCTAGGAAAATTAAGAAAAATCTGCGCCGGGCCATGACACGCTGATGCTTTTGCCGCGGCTTCGGCGTTTTTAGGGTTTGCTGAACCCTAAATATAAAATCAGGACTAGTTTATAGCACCTGTTTTTTTCATAGCCTTAAGCAGGAAAGTTTTCAAATCGCCCCCCTGCCAGTTTGCCGCTACCTTTCCTGTTGAAAGGTCTACAACGGCAAGCTTGAAATTGCTCCAGCCGTGCAGCATGAACTTGTATGTTTTTGAATATTTGATTTTTTTACAGTTCGCCATAGCATCTGCATCTGCGCTGTCGCATACGGCAATTACCGTAATGTCAGAATTTCTGTGACCGTAATATGGCACAACGTCCTTTATTCCGTTTTCCCACGCCGTTTCAGAAAGTTCCTTAAGCCGGGCAAAAGAAAGATTCTGTTCTGCGGCAAAATAAACGTGTTCCGTAGAATCAATGTCAGAAAGTTTTGCAGAATGAACGAGGAAATACTGTTCCTGATGTGAAATAAATTTGGCTTCGGCTGCAAACGGCGGCAATACGTTTTCGCGTACAATGTCGTAATAGCCTTCGTAAGAAGGGAGTAACTGGTTGATAGCTTCAGGTGCAGTCATCTTTTGGCTTCCTTTATTTTGTTTCCAAAACCATTTCAGTTTCGGAAGTTTTATTCAATCTTAATTTTTTCTTCTATATAAATGGAAGATTTACAGCTGTATATTATAGAAAACTCAAAAAAAATCTGTCTTTTAGCTAATCAAATTGGTCTGACATAAGATAACCTGTCTGCTAGTAAACTTAACAAACATCTTACCACACTTTAATATTTATGAACAGTTTAAAAAAATACTTAAGAAGCCATATTTAAAATATTCATTTTTATTAGAGTTTTTAGAAATTTTATAGATTTTCATCTTTTTTAATGAATGTTTTGGAGATTTTACGAAGATTTTTTGATAAAAATTGTATTGCGGTTTTTTTATTTTTCGCTTATTTTTTTTGTATGAAAGGGAAAGAACCAACAGATTTATTGCGTTTTTTAAAAAAACAAAGCGAATATTTTGAAATTGCTTTGGGCGAAATTTGCGGCGGGCACAAACAGACCCACTGGATGTGGTTTATCTTTCCCCAGATGGACGGTCTTGCGTTCAGCCCGACAAGCATGCGCTTTGCCCTGCGCAGTTTTACGGAAGCCTGTGCCTATTACGAAAATCCGCTTTTGCGCCAGAATCTGCTGGAAATTACAACTGCGGTGCTTAATTTGCCGTGCAGCGATTCAAAAGAAATATTTGATTATCCGGATAATTTAAAGCTTCAGTCTTGCATGACCCTGTTTGAACAGGTAAGCAAAAAGTCTTGCCACGCAACCAGTGTTTTCAGTCTTGTTCTGGAAAAACTTTACAATGGCGAGCGCGACCAGAAAACCATAGAGCTGATAGCGCGTTTTCCGTGATTGCGCGGTCTGTTTATGTACCGGCGGCTTTAATGCACAGATACGGGCGTCCGGTATTCTTTCAAGCGGATATAAAAAATCTCAAAATTGTTTAAAATCTCCAGTTTTTCTGTATAAAATTCGCCTTTTTAACATTGTTTTCAATTAAAAGTAACTATTCGCTGCAAAAAACTGTTATTTTTTCATAAATGCACCCGTACGGCAAAGGCGGGCACGGTCTGTCGTGCAGATTGCCGCCGCGTGCATGAAAGGAGTCGAAAATGAAAAATCAGACACAAAACTTTATTACTTCAAAGCCGTTTATAATTGCGGCTTTAGTGCTGCTTATGCTTATACCGCTAAGCTTTATTAAAGATTTGGTGCACGACCGCCAGGATTACAAGAATCAGGCGGTAAAATCCATTTCCATGCCGCTGGGCAGCGCACCAAAAATTGAAGGTTTGGTTATTGCCATGCCGTACTGGGAAGAAATAAAGAATGAAAAAACCGTGGGCGGCGTAAAGACAATTGAAACAACCCGGATAAAGCGCTATCTGATTGTTGCCCCGAGCCAGTACGATTTGGACGTGCAGGTTTCGCCGTATATGCTTAACCGCGGAATATTTAAAGTGCCGGCATTTAACGCCGGGGCAAAATTAAACGCCGCCTTTACCAGCGTTGACTTGAAGCAGTTTTCTTTAGAAGAACGCGCCTTTATAAAAGATGAATGCCTGCTGCTTCTGGGCATGGGCAACAGCAAAAGCTTGAAAAGCCTTCCAAAAATTCAGGTTGCAGGCAAAACCTTAAGCCAAAGTGAAGTTAAATTCAGCGGAATTACGCCGTTTACTTCTACGCTTTATTATATTCTGCCGGAAAACTTTTTTAATTCAAACTTTACGCTTAATTCTAATCTGGAACTGCAGGGCACAAAATACATAGACATTGTGCCTATTGCAGGCGAAAACAATTTCAAGATGATTTCAAGCTGGGCAACACCGGGCTTTAGCGGCAGCTGGCTGCCAAACGAACGCACCGTTACAGATTACGGCTTTGAAGCCTTGTGGAACATTCCGGGGCTTTCTACCAATTTCAGCCACGCCTGGAATGCAAGCGAAAACAGCACGCTTTTCGCCGCCACCTACGAATATTCTGGTTTTGATAACCGCAATTATTCTTCTGACAGCGACGGAAACATGGAAGTTGATTCTAATTGCCTGCGCGCCCAGCTGGTTATACCGGTAGACAGTTACCAGAAAACTACACGCAGCGTAAAATACGGCATTCTGTTTTTAATGGTTCCGTTTATTGCGCTGTTTTTGTGCGATCTTTTCTTAAAAAAGAATGTGCACCCGATTCAGTATTGTCTGATTGGCGTTGTTGACGTGCTTTTTTACCTTTTGCTGCTTTCCATTAGCGAACATTTAAGCTTTTTTGCAAGCTATTTTATTTCGGCGGCGGCAGTCTGTTTCAGCACCTTCTTTTATACGTCGGGCGTGTTCAAAGACTTTAAGTGGGCAGGTCTGCTTTCGTTTATCCAGCTGATTTCTTACATATTTTTGTTTGGTACTTTGCAGGCAGAAGACTACGCGCTGCTGATTGGCAGCATCGGGCTGTTTGTGGTTGTGTTTATTTTGATGTGGCTGACGCGCAAAGTAGACTGGTACGCCTTGCAGACCAAAATTGCAGCAGAAAAGGGTGAAGAACCAGAAAACCTAGCCGCCGCAAAAGAAGAAAAATAAAAAAAACAGGTCAAGACCTTATATTTCAAAAAGTCCTGACCTGTTTTTTTATTTCAGCGTTTTTTTTTGCAGCGTTAAACCTTAAACAAATCTATCTGTTCTCCAATTTTGTTAATGCTGTCATAAAGTCTGGTAGAAACTTCGGAAAGCTTTAAGCCGTTTTCATTGATTTTCTGGGCATCAACGGTCATTTCTTCCATAGAAGATTTGATTTCCATTGCAGTATTTTGCAAAAGCTGAACCTGATTCAAAATAGCCTTGTTGCCGACATTCATTTGAGCCGAAGCTTCCCTTACTTCGTTGTTGTTGTCTTTCATCGAATGAAGGGCTTCATTTACCATAAGTGAACCTTCGTTCTGTTCGGTCATAGCCTGCTTCATTTCAATTACAAGATTGTTAACTTTTTGCACAAGTTCGGTTACGGCAACAAAAGTTCTGCTGGTTAATTCAGAAGTTTTGCTTGCTTCTCCAATTGTAGAAACAACCGAATTCAGGTTGTCTGAAATAGACTTTGACTGTGTTGTAGAACTTTCCGAAAGCTTTCTGATTTCGTCTGCAACAACCGCAAAACCCTGACCCGCATTGCCTGCGTGTGCTGCTTCAATTGCGGCATTCATTGCAAGCAGGTTGGTCTGCGAAGCGATATTTGCAATAACCTTGTTGGCTTCTTCCAGAGCCTTGGACTGTTCTTCAACCCGTATGATTTTGTCGTTAAGCAGCTTCTGGTTGTTGGAACCTTCTACAATAATGCCGTACAGGCTGTTGAAAGAATTCGCCATCAAATCCATGGAATGAGTTACGGAATTGATGTTGCCAAGCATTTCCTCAATTGCCGCCGAAGCAGACTGTTCTCCAGCCGACTGGTTGTTTACCATATTGCCAAGCGAAGAAATGTTTGACGCAATCTGGTTTACGGCGGTGGAAGTACCTTCAACACTATCGAAAGTATTTTCAACCTGAACGCGGGCACTTTCAATATTACCAATCATCTGTTTAATTGAAGAACTTGTATCAACAGTTGCAGATTCAAGCTTTGTACTTGCCGAAACAAGGTCGGTTTTCTGCTGCTTAAGCTGGCTTACAATATTTTGCAGTTTTTCAATGAACGAATTGAAACCGGTAATAATTTCGCCAATTTCGTCAGAACTGCTGTTTTCAATGCGCTTGGTCAGGTCTGCATTGCCCGAAGAAATTTCGTTAATTGATTTTTGCAGGCTTTTAAGCGGTCTTACAACGGAAGCAAGTACGATGAATCCAAAAAGCATTGCCAGCGCACCAACCAGAATACTGATGAAAACAATCGATGTCTGCAATTTTACGAGCGAACCAAAAAAAGCTTCGTATGGCGCAGAACAGATAACCGCCCAGTCGTAGCCTTCAATGCCTTTCATGATGGCAACTTTCTTTTTGCCGTCTATCGGGTCTTTAAAAACCGAAAGCCCGTCGCCTAAAGTTTGCATCATAAAATCCGAATATTCTGTAACGGCGTTTTTGTCCATGTCGCCGGAAACTGCGGTTAAAATCGTCTTGGATTTTGTATTGATGATAATCGGGTGAACGTTTTCAATAATATTTACGCTTTCTGCAATTTTGTTGATGACGTTGCCGCGCAGCAGGTCTACCATGCAGCCGATTGCATTGCCGGCGCTGTCGCGCACGACTGTTGAAAGAATCATAAGAACCTGATTGTTTACGGGCGAAAGGAACGGATCCTGAACGTAATCCCTGCCGGTTCCGCATGGAATGGAAACATAAGGGCGGTCTACCTGAATGACGTTTCCGCCCGGCTGGGCTGCAAAACCGTTTTTATCATAAAATGCAATGTTTTCGTATTTTTCAGGCTGGGTAGAGTAAACCGGATAAAAAATTGCGCCCTTGTCTACGCAGTCCTTGTGTGCCGCAAGTTCTTCTATTGTATAATCCAGCGATGTAACGGCAGGAAGCTTTGCAAAATCCTTGATTTTTTCAAATTCCGTATCAATGCTGGCTTTTACCTGCTTGGAAGCAGAATCCGCTTTTTCGTTAAGGATTGTGAATGTATCTTTTATAAGCAGCGTTTTTGCATTGTGATAGGTAAAAACGCCAACCGCGCAGCTGCACGCCATTGCGCTAAGCAGAATACAAAAGAAAAGTTTAGTTTTTATTGAAGATTTCATGTCCACCTCGGTTAAAAATTATAAAACAGGAAGTTCTTTTTTACAATTTTAAATTTTACAATTTAAATTTTTGCCTGCTGAAGCAGATATGCTGCTGGTAAAAACTTTCATTTTTCTTCGGTTTTTCTTGCCGGTACTGAAAAACAAAGGCTTTTAAGGCGGTGTAAAAAAGCAAACCGTGATTTAAATGGTTTTTTATCCGCGTTTAAATCACCGCGATTTAAAGAAATTTTTTTTTCGTTTAAATCATGGTGATTTAAAGCGAAAAGTTCTTTTTTCCATTTAAATCACGGTGATTTAAAGCGACGAAGAGTCTTTTTCATTTAAATCACGG
>JAKSTR010000112.1 GCA_024402495.1 Treponemataceae bacterium | reverse complement strand
GCTTTTGCTTATACCAAGCAATAGTTAGAGACAAAGCAAACAGCAAAAGCACAAGTTCGGAATGACAGAGCTTTGAAACTCGGCATTCAGGCTATTTATCAATGTTTTTTACGTACAGAAAAATAATCTGGTCGTTATCAGAATAATCTTTTGCGGGCTTCATTTCCATCAAAACCCTGCGGTATTCTTCGCCGATTTTTCTTCTGTATTGAATATTCAGCTCTTTGTTGCCAGACTTAAAAAAACTGCGCATATATTCAAGCGAAGTTTTATACAGATAATTTTCAATGTCCTCTTCGTAAATCTGCCCGGACGTGCCGAAACCGTTCAGCCATTCAGAAAATTTATCGCTGTAGCCCTTTATTGCAGCTTTTTCGTTTGCATCCATTTGAATAATGCTGAAATCGTCGTTTGTAAGATTAACTTTAAGGATTTTGGTATACGAAGTACACAAAACTTCATACGCGGCATTTTGGGCACGCCGGTCAATACCGCTGGCAATATAAATCAGCGATTTTTCTTTATACATGCGCTGGTCGGCAATTTTAGACAGTTCGTGCAAAGAAGCTTCAGGCATTTCTTTTTTGGAAACAATACCGGCAGGAATTTTTAAGCCGGAAGTATACTGCCCTTTCCAGCCGGCGGTTTCTTTTCCAAATTCAGCCTGAATATTTGCAATTTCATGTTCGCCGGCATTTATAATTGCAATAAACTCATCGCCGCCGGTTCTGTAAACCTTGCCGTATCTGCCAAAACAGGTTTCAATGCATTTTGCGGCGGCTTTTATCAGTTCGTCGCCGGCATCATGACCAAAATTATCGTTGGCACTTTTCAGCCCGTTCACATCAAACGCAACATAGGTAAAATTCTCGTCCAGACCGGCAGCTTCCACCGCCTTCAGCTCGTTTTCGTAGGCGCGGCGGTTTAAAAGCCCGGTCAGTTCGTCGCGTGTTGCCGCAAAAACAAGCCCGTCCTGCACAATTCGGTTTGATTTTGCCTGAAGCCAGAGACTAACGCCAAGATAAAGAAACAGAATAACCATTATAACGATGGAAATTACGAAAAGATTTCCGGAAGTTTCTCTTTCAACCGCCTTTAAAACAGAAGGATAAACGATTACAACCACGTGCCAGCCGTTGCTTTTTACAGTTGAAGTACAGCAAAGCCCGTTTCTGCCGTTAATTTCATACAAAAACGGCTCCAGATTGCGTTCTTCCGCATATTGAATGATGTCTGCAATCATTTTTATGTCGGTGTGTTTTTTCAAATCAAGTTCCGGTCTTATGCCTTCGCACACCGAAGAAACAACCACATAATTTTCGTCGCAGACAAAGCTTGCTATCTGGTGACCAAAATAATTTGCTATAAATTTGGGCTTAAGTGAACTTGTTTCGCCCATTGCGCCGGTAATTACGCCCGAAATTTCACCCTGATAATAAACCGGCGTATAAAAATTCAGCAAAACTTCTTTTGAAACCTTCGGCTTAAAATTTGTCCAGATACCCGTGTTGCCCTTAATTCCTTCCTTATAATACTGGCGGTCGCTTGCGTCAAATGGTTCGCTGCCCTCAACGCTGTTCATAAAGTTCAGTCCGTCCCAGCGGATATATTCCACAAAGTCAAAAGGCAGCGTTTCCGTATATTTTTCAAAAACCGCATTCGGGTTCTTCAATTCGCGCTCCGTCATTTGCGAAGAAACAAAATGCGAAAGAAGCCGTATGCTGCCTTCGGCGTATTTTATTTCTGTATCAATACTTGCAGATTTTTCCTGTGCTATCATTTTCAGCGAAAATTCTGAATGCTTCATAAAAAGCTTGTCTGACGACGTCATGAAAAAAACAATGGTCGCAGAAAGAAATAATAACGTAAAAACTGAAACGGTAAATCGAATCATTGTAAATTTCTTCATACGAACCTCTTAAAAAACAGGTATTTGGGCTGCTGCACCATAAACAATTTTAGCACACATTTACCCCGCGTTAAAAATAAATTGTTCGCCAGATAAAAAAGCGTACCCTTTGCGCCCGTTTTTTGCAAATTTTCAAGACAAAACGAAAAATTGAACGATTTTCTTCTATTTATATGCTTATTTTTTGGCGGTATAAATATATCTTGCCATTTTTGCGGAAAACTGTTCGTAAGGTTCGGTTATGCATTCGGTTTGCCACAGCAGCATATCAAACCAGCTTTTATTTCCTTCATTTTCAAAAAGTTTTTCGTATTTCAGCGCTGCTTCACGTTTTCGCTTCAGCATTCTGTAAGTTTGCAGGGAAATATTTTTCACTTCGTATTGCAGGCTGTTTTGCCGCAGCGCCTTTGCCAGAACCGTGGTCGTTTCGTCCGCAGTTTTGGGCATAACATCGCCTTCCTGATAAGCGGCAAAAAGCACGCCGCCGGGTTTAAGCCATTTTTTTATCTGCTCTACAAACGCCGGCATATCCTTTGCAAAATACATCGTATCCATCGAAGTTATCACGTCAAAAGATTCTGGCGCATATTCAGTTTCCCCGATAACGCCGGCGATAAAATCCGCGCGCCTGGTATATTTTTGCGCGGCGGCTTTTATTGCGTTTTCGGAAAAATCAAAACCGTGAATATGACAGCCGGTTTTTTCCTGCAAATAGCCCAGCATCTTTCCGTTGCCGCAGCCAATGTCCAGAATATGCGCATTTTCTCCGGCTATAAACGGCAAAATCATGTTCACCTGACTAATATCGCTAAAACCGTCCTGCGAAAAATCTTCGCCAAAAGCTTCCGCGCAAAATAACTGAAAGGCTCTGGATTTTTCTGCCATTAAATAAAATTCTTCGTATGCGTCGTAAAACAGCAAATCTTTTTTGTTCATCAGTTTCTCAAATTCCCCGGTTTTAAATTTTCAAATTGAAACTAGCGTTTTAACATTGCAAGAGCTTCTTCCAAGGCAACGCATTTGGCAAAACGTTTGGGCCACATCATTTCGTTGTAATATTTGTACGTGGTTTCTTTGTTCATGTAGGCGTTGTCAAAGGTAGAATTTGCGCCTTGCGGCACAATAACCGTAAAGCCGCGCTCAAAAGCACTTTTTACGGTTGCGTCAATGCAGAAATTTGTCTGAAGCCCGATAATCATCAGTTCTTTTTCGTTAATCTGCGCCAGATATTTTTCAAAATCTTTGTTGCCAAAACAGCTGTTAATATTTTTTACAAAACGCTTTTCGTTTTTCAGCGGCGCAACCACCGGGGCAATTTCAAAATCTTCGTCTCCAGCCGAAAACCCCGTTCCCGGGCCGTCGTCGTGCTGAAAATGAATTACTTCCACACCTTTTTTTCTCGCAGCATCAATCAGCAGCTGAGAATTTTTTACGAAACTTTCATAATTGTAAAGGCGCGCATCGGTAATGCCTTTCTGAATATCAATGGAAAGCAAAATCATATTTTTTCCTTATAAAATCTGCGCCAAAAAACGGCAGCGATTTTTGTATTTTTCCGCAGCCCAAAAGCAGCGCGGCAAGCAATTTTTTTCAACAAAAACCGCGCATTCCGGCTATTTATTCATGTCTGCAACAAATTCGGCTTTTTTAACAGTCATTTCTACCCATGCAGGCTTAAAGCCGCTTTTAATTGCGTTGCGCGCCGACTTTATGTTTGACCATGCGCAGCAATAAAAAGGCACTTTGCCTTCTTTTAAAATTTCAACTGCAAGCCGGCTTGTAACTGCCGCCGCCACGCCCTGCCTGCGGTAAGCGGGCAAAACGTTAACGCCAATTTGCCACATCGTGTCGCAGTCCGCGGAACAGGCGGCGAGCCCTATCAGTTTTCCGTCATCGTATGCGCCCACGCCCAGCACGTCCAGCTCCTTGCGGTCGGCGCACAGGGCGTAGCTCCATTCCGGCAGATACAGCGCGGCAAAATCGCATTGACCAAGCACTTTCAGTTCGTATTTGCAGGGCTGAACTTGCAGAATATTCACGTCCGGCAAAAAATATTCTGCCATAAAGCAAACCCTGTAGCCGTCTTTTTCAAATTCATCGTTCAAAACGTGCATATTGGGCGTTTCAAAACAATGTTCAATCGCGTATTTATCAATATAATTTTCCACCACGCCGCGGTATTTTTCGTCAATTGTTGCAACTATGTTGCTGCCATACGAAATTAAATTGCAGACATGGGGCAATTTTAAATATTTCCGCGCATCCGGGTGCGGTTTGGAAATAACAATTACATTTTCCTGTCTGGTAAAATCTTCGGCACTGCAATTTGCATCTACCGCCGACTGTTTCATGGCTATTTTCAAAATTTCTTCGTTAGTCATTCCCATTTTCTCCAAAAAAATCCGCGCACAGGCACTACCATTCCGCCGGTACGTTTACGGGTTCTTCAAAACAGAAAAGCCGCAAGACAGAAAGCCTGAACTGCACGCAAAATTGAAGAACTGTAAAAAAAGCCCCGTTTTATCTGTTCGGGGCTTTGGGTTTTTTACAAATTTTCATTTCCGGAAGCAATCCAGGTCTGGTCATCACCGTGAAAATATATAAGTTCCGGAATATTTTTATGGCAGAACGGGCATTTATCATCTGCAAAATCAATCTGGTTATAGCAAAACGGGCAATAAGCCACGCTGTCGTTGCCGGATAAAACGGCAAATGTTTTATGCCCGGTAATTTTAAAGATGTATCCGTCTCTTGTATCTACAATTTCCATTTTTTTCACCTCTTTTTCGTTTGTTTGCGTGTTTACATGATAAACTTCCGTTCAAAAAGATTAAAGTTCTTTAATGAAAGAAACGTGTTTTTTCAATTCAACAAAATTATTTTTTGCATAAAACGAATACGCAGGCATATCGCTTTCTGTCTGCAAAAATATTCTGCAAATATTATTCTGTTTCAAGTAATCCTCTATCATTGCAAGAAATTTTGTACCAGTTCCCCTGCCCTGTAAATCCCGCGCTATAAACAGTTCTTCAATATAATATTCCGTGCCGCTGTACCAGTGCTTTACGGCGCCCATTGCTACACCAATTATTTTGTTCTGCTCCACAAGTCCCAGTGTCAGCGAATTATTATTTCCAGTCAAATCGCAAATATAGGCGTCCAGCTGGTTTTCGTCAGACCAATCATCGTTCCAGGGTTCATTCATAAAAACAGATTTGAACAATTCCTTGATTTCGCTTTTATTTTCAGAACTTAATTTTACCAATTCCATTTTTGCCTCTGTTTTCTTTTTTCTGCATTTTGCCAGTTTTTGCGCCTGCCATTGCGGCGCTTTTTTTCAGGTCAAGCCTGTTGAAAACTGAAAGTTTCCAGATATTTCAAAAAATTTTCCTTAAAAAGCTTTTCGCGCCGCAAATAATCTTCGCAGGAATCAATCTGCTGTTTTGCAAGCTCGGTCATCAGTTTTTCGTAATTGCCGGGCAGGTTTTGCAGCGTATACGAATAATAGAAAAACCGGTCTTCGGCAGGCTGGTAGCTGCGGTTTATGTAATAAAGGCATTTTACGGCGGCGCGAATTGCGGTATTCAGGTTTTCGTGCAGCTGAACGAATGCCCCGCGCCTGTACCAGCGGTCAGTTTTGTAATCGCCCAAAAGATAATTTATATAGCCCATTGCGCCGTCAAAAAGCCGGGCGGTTTCGGTTTTTTGCAATTCCAGAATTTTTGCAAGCTCGCTTTTATAGGCGTCGCCGTCGTCATATAAAATTTTGCCTTCAAGAATTGAAAATTTTCTGGGTTCTTCCAGTTTTTCAAAATTTTCCAATGTTACGGCATCTCTAAAATCAATTTCCAGCCATAATTCATCTTTTTTGGCGGCGCCTTCGGCAATTTTTATGCAATGATACGGAATGAAAGGCTCCTGATTTGCACCGAAAATGTCTTCTGCTGTGGCACGGCTGTTTTTGCGCCGCATTACAATCAAATCAACCATTCCGCCATATTCGCCGGGGAAAAAATCGCCCCGGGCTGTGCTGCCGGCAAGCAGCACGGTTTGAATATGGGTTTTATCCAGCGAACTTATAAAAGTTTTTACCGCATTTACAGTTTTTTCAATAAAGCTTTTTTGCTGTTCCGCAATTTGATTTTTATCTTGCATTTTCAACTACCTTTTTATATTTGCATTTGCTTCAGCTTGAAATTGTAAAAAATATTGCATTTCAAATTCAATCTGAAAATATGATTTTGAAAACGGACGGAATGCGCGCCTTGTCTGCCGGAATGGAAGAAAACGGCGGCGGCATTTTTCATTTGCAGCCGTTTTACTTACTTTAACAGAACAAAATAATCGCCGTAAGCCGTGCCGTCGTTGCCAGTTAATTTTTCGCCGCTTGATTTAAACCCAAGGTTTTTTAATGCGCTTTGCCGCTGTACTGCGCCCAAAACCGCTTTTGTTGCAATTTTGTCGCAGTTAAATATTTCAAAAGCAGAACCAAGAATAAGCGGCAAAATATTTTCTATTGCGCCGGATTTTTCAAAATCGCTGCGCAAATCAAGGCGCAAAATACCGCAGTTTGTAAAATAATCTTCTGCGTCGCGGTGAAACAATTCAATTGTGCCAACGGCTTCGTTTGCCGCCTTATCCAGAATCGTCCAGCGTACAAAATAGCCGTTTTGATAGGACATTTCCCAAAAATCCAGAGCTTTTTCCATTTTTTCAATTGTTGAATAATGAAAATTATCGCCGTGGCAGTTATCGCTGTTAAAAAACGGCACGGCGGCGGCATCGCTGTAAACTTTCAGCAAATCTTTTGCGTCGCTTTTTACGCTTCGCCTTAGCAAAAACTTTTCATTTTCAAAAACCGGACAATTTTCATAAACATTCATTTTTTTCACCTGCATTTATTCGTGCGGAGGGTTTAATACCTCGCTGCTTGCGGCGAGGCTGTTGATTTACAAAATATTTTCAATTGTAC
>JAKSTR010000111.1 GCA_024402495.1 Treponemataceae bacterium | reverse complement strand
TTCATCGTTTTTCTGCTGTTCTACTATGCGTAGGTTTGCGCGCCGCCTGCAAAACTGTACAATGCTGGTAAATATGGCAAGCAAACAAAGCCGGCTTGTAACTGCTGCCATATAAAGGAAGAACTTATGTATATTAATGGCGAAACTATAAAAACTCTGCGCCTGCAGCAGAAATTAACGCAAAAACAGCTTGCCGAAAGCATAAATGTAAGCGAAAAAGCTGTAAGCAAATGGGAATGCGGACACGGTTTGCCGGATATTTCGTTAATTGAACCTTTGGCAAAAAAACTTGGGGTTTCGGTTACGGAATTGATGACCAATGCGGTGGTAAAAAACGTGAACAAAAACGCAAATATGCGCCGGTCGGGCTTTTATGTGTGCCCGGTTTGCAACAATATTTTGTGGAGCATGGGCGAGGGCTGCTTTACCTGCTGCGGCGAAAAGCTTGAAAAGGCTGTTCCCGAACAAAGTGACGAAATTGCCGCCGACCACGTGATTGTTGCAGCCCCCAGCGACGGCGGTATTTTTGTTCAGATTAAGCACCCTATGGAAAAAACGCACAGCATTCTGTTTATTGCGTTTATTTCAAATCTGGGTACTGTTCAAATTGCAAAGCTTTACCCGGAACAAAATGCCGAATGCCGCTTTGCCGGATTTGCAAAAGGCACTGTTTATGCTTTCTGCAACCGTCACGGCATTTTCAGCAAAGAAATTAAATAGCCCGAATGCCGAGTTATTATGGCTGAAAATCAGGGATTGATTTGTAAAAGGCAGTTTTTTTTGCGTCAGGCTCAGCTTTTGTATTGCTTGCCGCAAAAGGCTGCTTTTTTGCGGTATTTTGAAAAGTTCAGTTTAAAAACTGGATATATGCATATACCTCGTTTTTGATTATAGTAATATAACCAGATAAACCGTAAACTTGCATAAAAAAAGCAAAAAGGAGTTTTTTATGCAGCGTTTGCTTACAATTCAGGACATTTCGTGTGTTGGGCAGTGTTCGCTTACTGTGGCTTTGCCTGTAATTAGTGCCTGCGGAATTGAAACCGCAGTTTTGCCAAGTTCGGTACTTTCTAACCATACGGCGTTTAAAAGCTGGTCTTTTAACGATTTAACCGGCGGAATGGACGAGATTCTGGAACAGTGGAAAGCCCAGAATATTGATTTCAGTGCTTTTTATACCGGCTATGTTTCTGCGGAACAGATTCCTGTTATAAAAAAAATTATTGCCCAGTGTGCCCGGAAAGATGCTTTGGTAATTGTAGACCCGGTTATGGCAGATAACGGCAAGCTTTATGCCGGTTTTGGCGAAGATTTTCCGGCAAAAATGGCTGAATTGTGTAATGGCGCCGATGTAATTTTGCCAAATATTACGGAAGCCTGTCTTTTGCTGGGCGAAAAATATCCGGGCAGCAGCTATGACAAGCCGTTTATTGAAAATATGTGCAAAAACTTGCTTAAGCTGGGTGCAAAAGCCGTTTGCTTAACCGGCGTAAGCTTTAACGATAAGGAACTGGGCTGCTGTATTTACGACGGCGAAAAGTTTGAATATTATTTTGCACAAAAAATAGATGTAAGCATGCACGGTACTGGCGATGTTTTTGCAAGCTGTTTTGCAGGCTGTTTGTGCCGCGGAAAAAATATGCGTCAGGCTGCCCAGATTGCCGCCGATTTTGTAGTTGATTCTATTTTGAAAACTGTAGACGACCCAAGCCACTGGTACGGCGTAAACTTTGAAAAAGCCTTGCCGGGCTTAATAAAAGCCCTTGAAAAATAGTACGTGGTTATAAAAAAAAAGGCTGTCTAGAAAGTATAAATATATTGTCATTCCGAACTTGTTTCGGAATCTATGTACTATAGCAGTGTAGATGCTGAACCAAGTTCAGCATGACAATATTTTTTTGCCAGCCCATTTTTGTTTTGTTTAGCTTGGTTATGTTGTGTCGCGCGTTTAACACCGCCGTCACTCTCCTATAAGGTGCAGATGGTTTATGCGCAGCTTTATATGACTGCCGGTTGTAAGGGCGGGGCAGTTTGCCGAGTTTATGTCTGCAAGCACGTATTTATTTTGTGTTTTTTCGCTTTCAATTTTTAGGCGGGTAACCCCGCCCATAAATGACAGCCCCGTTATTTTGCCTTCTATTTGATATTTTGGGCTGTTTTCGTCGCCTGCAAGTTCAAACCATTCCGGGCGCACCAGATATACGCCGTTTGCTTTTGTTTTTTCGCTTTCCGGCACATTTTCAATATTCGCCAAATCTTCGCCATTTAATAGAAGAAAATTGCATCTTCCCGTAAATTCTGCCACAAAGCGGTTTTGCGGTTCAAAATAAAGGTTCTGGCTTGTGCCTTCCTGAAGCTTTTGTCCGTGGTTAATTACGGCAATTTTGCTGGAAAGCGAAAAAGCTTCTTCCTGATCGTGGGTAACGTAAATTGTTGTAATGCCGAATTTTTGCTGAATCTCCAAAAGCTCGTCGCGCACCTGAGCGCGCAGTTTTGCATCAAGGCTGGAAAGCGGCTCGTCCATTAAAAGAATCTGCGGTTTTAATATTAAACTGCGTGCCAGTGCCACGCGCTGCTGCTGTCCGCCGGAAAGCTGATGCGGATAACGGTCTAAAAGCCCTTCCAGCGCAAGCATTCGTGCCATTTGGTGCAGCAAGCCCTGCTGCATTTCTTTGGAAGTTTGGGCTTTTTCTGTTTTTGGGGCGCATTTTAAGCCGTACAGAATGTTTTTTTCTACCGTAAGGTGCGGAAAAAGCGCGTAATCCTGAAAAACAATGCCAACTTTGCGCTGGTTTACCGGAACGTTTTCCTGATTCTGCCCGTTTATAAATATTTTTCCGCTGCTTGGACTTAAAAAACCACTTATAAGGCGCAAAAGCGTGGTTTTCCCGCAGCCCGAAGGTCCTAAAAGGGTTGTAAAGCTGCCTTTTTCAACATTTAAGCTAAAATCTTTTAATATCTGGTTTTTGCCGTAATTAAAACTTACATTCTGCAAAATTAAAACGTCGTTATTTTCCATCGGTTTTTCCTTTTGTGGTAAGCCTGCTGCTTAATGCCTTGCCCAGCGCCAAAATTAAAAAAGTTATAATTGTTAAAACCAGCGCCAGCGCCGCAGATTTTCCCCAGTCGCCTTGTTCTGCCAGGTTCAAAATTGCAATTGAAGCCAAAGGCGTTTTGAAAGAAACTAAAAAAATTACCGCGCTTACCGTGCCAACGCCGCGGGCAAAATTATAAACCATGCCGCTAAAAACGCCTTCCACGCTTAGCGGCAGCAGAATTGTTGCAAGAATTCCCAGCGGTTTTTGTCCCAAAGTTTGTGCCGCGGCATCAAGATTTGGTTTTATCTGGGCGTAGGAACTGCAAATTATGCGGTAACTGAAAGGCATAAAGCCTACGGTTATTGCGATGATTATAAAAAATGCCGGCGCACGCAAATGCAAAATATTTGCCGCAAGGCTGAATGCCAGACCGAAAAGGCTGCCGGGTACTGCGCTTGGCAGCTGGCAAAGGCTGTCTATGCATTTTTTTAGCGGCACGTTTGTGCGCTGGGCTAAAAAAGCCGCCACGCAGGACAGAATTGTGCTTAAAGTTGCGCCGCAAAGGGCAAAAATCAGGCTGTTTTTTATTTCTCTGCCGTAGCGGGCAACGGCTTTTATATGTTCGGTGGTAAAATTTGTTTTTATGCCCCAAAGCTGTTCAAAGCTGCCGGCTATTATTGCGGCAAACTGTGCCAGCACGCATACCGAAATTACAGAACAGAATACAAAAAGCACAATCCGGCTTTTGGCATCGTTTTGGGCTTTGCCGCCTTCTGCCTGCAAAAGCGATTTGCCGCCGATTGTTGCAGTTTTTTCAAAATTGAGCTTTTGCAGGTGGTTTTGGGCAATAAAAAGCCCGGTTGAAGGAATTAAAAGGCTTATGCCTAAAAGTGCGCTTGCCGAACAGTTTATCCAGCCGGTGAGCTGCGTATAAATTTCAACAGCAAGAACCTTAAAACGCCCGGCAACAATCATCGGGTTGCCAAAATCGCTTAAAACGGAAACGCCGATAAACAGCGCCGAAGAAAGAATTGCAGGTTTTGTTAGCGGCAAAATGACAGTGCGGAATATTTTGAAATTTCCAGCTCCCATATTCTGGGCGGCTAAAACCAGATTGTAATTTACGGCGGCAAAACTTTGGGCACAGATTAAATATGCCATAGGGAAAAAGCATAAAACCTGCGCCAAAAGAAGCCCCCAAAAACCGTAAAGGCTTATATCCAAATGAAGAATTGTTTTTGTTATAAAACCTTGCCGCCCGACCAGCAGAATAAAAGCCAGTCCGCCAACAAAAGGCGGCGTAATCAGGTGCAGAACTGGCAGGCTGGCAAAGAACTTTGCGCCGGGAATGCGCTTGAAGGCAACGGCGTAGGCAAAAAAATAGCCAACCAGAACAGAAAGGCTTGTTGAACAGACACATTCCAGCGCGGTGTTGGCTATAATTTGCAAATATCGTTTGTTAGAAAAAAACTGCGCAAAATCGCTTATTTTGGGCTGCAAAAATACGCATAAAAGAGGAAAAACTATAAATAAAAGCAAAAACAAAAGGCAAAAACACCAGACAGCATAAAGCGCTTTGTCTTTGCCTTTTATAAAATTAGTCAAATTTATTTAACCTCGGCTGACCATTTCTTGATTACTTCGTCTTTTTCGGCACTTGCCTTGTTTGCATCGTAATCAATAAGGTCAATTTTTTCAAGGCTGACAGAACCCGGCATAACGTTGGCGTTTTTGTTTACCGGAATTGTGTATGTCATTTCTGCCATAATGCCCTGCGCCGGTGCATCAAGAATAAAATCTACGAATTTTTTTGCCGCATTCGGGTGCTGGGCATTTTTCATTATTGAAATACAGTCAACGTCGCCAACGGTTTGGGGCGGTGCAATAAGTTCAATGTCAAAGCCCTGTGCCTTGTATTTTGCAAGCGCGTGCAAATATGCTACGCCAATTGAATATTCGCCCGTACCAAGCAGTTTTGGCGGCGCGCTGCCCGAATCCGGGAATTGTCCTACAAGCTGTGATAATGCAATAAGATATTCCCAGCCTTTGTCCCAGCCAAGGCGCTGAAGCTGGTTCTGTACGAACAGATATGCGGTAGAAGATGCAAGCGGGTTTGTCATTACGATTTCGTTTTTGTAAACCGGATTTGCAAGGTCGTCCCAGGTTTGCGGCAGTTTCTGGTTTGGAAACTTTTGTTCAAAACGGGTTTTGTTTACGCCGATTCCCAGTGTAAGCACGCAGAATCCTGTCCATGTGCTGTCGGCAGATTTTGCATAAGCCGGAAAATCCGCGGCAATGGGGCTTGCGTAGCTTTCCAGTGCGCCTTCTTTTGCGGCTTGAATGTGGTAGTTAGTTGCACCGCCAAGCAAAACATCGGCTTGGGGCGCATTTTTTTCGCTGATTACGCGGTTTACAAGTTCGCCGGTTGAAGCACGCAGATAGTTTACTTTTATGCCGGTCTGCTGGGTGAATAAATCGCAAAGGGCTTTTGTTTCTTCATCGTGAATAATTGAATAAACGTTCAGTTCGTTTTCTTCTTTCTGTTTTTGGCAGCCTGTTAAGCTGGCACAGAACAAAACCAAAGAAGCTGCGCAAATTGCTGCAATAAATCTTTTCATTTTTAATTGTCCTTCTGGTGGTGTAAGTTGAAAACAATTTAATAAAAAACTGGTCTTATAAAAATATTCAATTTAATGCAAAATAAATATAACCAGTTTACCTTGCGCTTTTAAAATTGCTTTTGCGTGGCACTTGCTGCTGCCGGGTAAATATATAAACTGAAAAATTACCGTTTTTCGGTCTGGAAGAAGATTTTGCGGCGCTAAAAAAGCGTGGGCTGGGTCTGTTTTTCTTCAAACTGGTGCAGGTAGGCAAAAACCTGTTCCGGGCTGCTTGTTATGCCGTGTCTGGTGCAGAAAGTTTTAAAATATTGCATAAGGGCGGCGTTATTTGGACTGTTTGCTTCGTAGCTGCTGCCAAAAGTTTTTATATAGCGCTCTTTCAGCCCCGGAAAGCTTTTATCCAGACATTTGTAAAAATATTCCCGGTTGCCTTCGCGCAGTGTTACGCCCATTGACCAGCAGATTATGCCTTTTACGCCGGCTTTCTGGCAGTATTCCAGAATACCTGCAAGGTTTTCGCCGCTGTCGTTTATAAAGGGCAAAATCGGCGTAAGCCAGACCACGGTTGGAATGTTTGCGCGTTTTGCTTCCATTAAAACTTCAAAGCGGCGGCTGGTTGGCGCTATGTTTGGTTCTATTAATTTTGACAGATTGTCGTCAAAAGTTGTCAGGGTAGTTTGTATTACGGCTTTTGTTTGGGTGTTTATTTTCTGAAGAATATCAAAATCGCGCAAAACCATGTCGCTTTTGGTATGAACCGTTGCCCCGAAACCGTATTTCTGGCAGATTTCCAGACACTGGCGCGTTATTTTCAGTTCGGCTTCGGCATGCAAATACGGGTCGGTCATTGAGCCGGTACCAATCATGCACTTTTTGCGCTTGCGTTTTAGGGTTTCTTCCAGCAGCCGGGGCGCGTTGGCTTTTACTTCAATGTTTTCAAATGGTTCCGGGGTATGGTAGCACTTGCTGCGCGCGTCGCAATATATGCAGCCGTGGGTACAGCCGCGGAAAACGTTCATGCCTGTGCCGCCGCCGGAACTTAGAATTGTTTTTGCCTGGATGAACTGCATAAAATCCGTCTGCCTATAAAAAAACCGCTGAAACCGTAAAATTTCAGCGGCTTTACAAAAAGTTAAATTAACTTATTTGTTCAATGCTGTTGCAACGTCTACAGCTACTGCTACAGTTGCACCAACCATCGGGTTGTTACCAATTCCCAGGAATCCCATCATTTCAACGTGAGCTGGAACTGATGAAGAACCTGCAAACTGTGCATCTGAGTGCATACGACCCATTGTGTCTGTCATACCGTAAGAAGCTGGACCTGCAGCCATGTTGTCTGGGTGCAATGTACGACCTGTACCACCGCCTGATGCTACAGAGAAGTATTTCTTGCCTTTTTCAACACATTCTTTTTTGTATGTACCTGCAACAGGGTGCTGGAAACGTGTTGGGTTTGTTGAGTTACCAGTGATAGAAACGTCTACGCCTTCGTGCCACATGATTGCAACACCTTCGCGTACATCGTCTGC
>JAKSTR010000110.1 GCA_024402495.1 Treponemataceae bacterium | reverse complement strand
CAGTTCTTTATTGATATTTGTAACGCCATTGCCGGCGGTGCAAGCGGCGGTCCTGCAAAAGTTGCGGTTTTAACCAGCGCCCTGCTTGGTACAGTTTCCGGCAGTTCCGTTTCAAACACGGTAGGTTCGGGCAGTTTTACCATTCCAATGATGAAAAAACTCGGCTATAAAAGCGAATTTGCCGGCGCAGTAGAAGCCGCCGCCTCTACCGGCGGTCAGTTAATGCCGCCGATTATGGGTGCAGCCGCATTCTTAATGGCAGAAAGCTTAGGTTTGCCTTACATTACAATCGTAAAAGCTGCCATTATTCCGGCGGTTCTGTATTTTTCTGGTATTTTTATCACCGTTCACCTTGAAGCCAAAAAACTTGGCTTAAAAGGTCTACCCAAAGAAGAATTGCCAAAGTTTTTACCGCTTCTGCTGGGCAAAGGCTATATGATTTTGCCGCTGCTTACAATCATCGTATTTTTGTGCATGGGCAAAACCGCTGTATTTGCTGCCTTAATGGGTATTCTGACATGCTTAATCATCGGGCTTATTACTTCGTTTGTTGATCTGGCAAAGGGCCGCAAACCTAGTTTTGGGTTTAACGCCCTGCTGGACGTTATCTGTTCTGCATCGCGCAATATTATCAGCGTTGCAATTGCCTGTGCCATGGCAGGAATTATCATCGGAATCGTTACGCTGACCGGAATCGGCTTAAAGTTTGGCGCCGGATTAATCAGCATTTCTCACGGCATTCCGTTCATTACCCTTTTCCTTACAATGATTTCTTCAATCATTCTGGGTATGGGCGCGCCTACAACTGCAAACTATCTGATTACTTCTACAATTACAGCCGGTGCAATTATTGGTCTTGGCTTTGAACCGCTTGCGGCGCACATGTTTGCTTTCTATTTTGGCATTATTGCCGACATTACGCCGCCGGTTGCCCTTGCAGCGCTGGCTGGTGCGGCAATTGCAAAAGGCAAGCCTATGGCAACGGCACTGAACGCTACAAAACTTGCAATCGGCGCATTTATCATTCCGTATATGTTTGTATTTAATACAAATATGCTTTTAATAAATGCCAGCGCAGTTTCTGTTCTGGTAATTATCATAACATCGCTTATCGGTATGTTTGGCATTAGCGTTGCACTTGAAGGCTACGCCTTTAGAAACATCAGCATCGTTGAACGCATCCTTTTTGCAATCGGCGGTCTTTTGTGCGTTATGCCAGAAAGCCGTACCGACGTTTTGGGCTTGGTAATTATGGCGGTGCTTGTTGTACTGCAAATTGTTATGCGCAAGCGTGCGCATAACTAGGGTCTCTAACTGACAGTTATGGAAGCGCACGCCCCTGTCATGCTGAACTTGGTTCAGCATCTGCCGCAGTTTCTGTACCTGCCATGGATTCCGAAACGAGTTCGGAATGACAGTTTTTTGTTCCGAATGACACGTTGTCATGCTGAACCTGGTTCAGCATCTGCCGCAGTTTCTGTACCTGCCATGGATTCCGAAACAAGTTCGGAATGACAGTTTATCGTTCCGAATGACCACTACCATTTGGAATGACAGTTTATTGTTCCAAATGAAAAAAAAAGCACTTAAAAGTTTTTTAGCTTTTAAGTGCTTTTTGCTTTTTAAACCCGATGCAGAGGGTTTGTATTTTCAGTCTTAGTCTGCAACCATGTAGGTTTGCATAAGACCCTTGCCTTTTACTTCGTGCTGGGAACCTTCTTCAAACTGCACGATATTGTTTGTGCGCTCAAAAACAGATTCGGCACACATAATTCTTCCCGGCTGGCAAATTGATTCCATTCGGCTTGCAACGTTTACCGTATCGCCCCAAAGGTCGTAAATAAATTTGCTTTGACCAATAACGCCAGCCACTACCGGCCCGGAGTTCAGCCCGATGCGGATACTGAACTTAATCGCTGCGGTCGCGTTATAATCCTGCAAATCCTTGTACATTCCCCGTGCAAAATTAATCATGCGCAGGGCGTGGTCTTTTTTGGGAACAGGCACGCCGCAAACCGCCATATACGCGTCGCCAATCGTTTTAATCTTTTCAATTCCGCTTGCCTGTGCGCGTTCATCAAAGCGGCTAAACAGCCCGTTCAGCGCGGCAACAATTTCCTGTGCCGAAAAATTAGAAGAAATTGTGGTAAAGCCTACAATATCGCTAAAAAGTACCGTGGCTTCGTCAAAACGGTCTGCAATCGTGTTGTCCTCGTTATTTTTCAGACGGTCTGCAATCTGGGTCGGCAAAATGTTCAAAAGCAAACTTTCGGACTTGTTTTTTTCCTGTTCAAGTTCCATGGTGCGCTGCTTTACCATTTTTTCAAGCTGGCGCTGAACTTTCAGCATACGTTTTTCGCGAATGCGCACAATAATGAAAAGAGCAAAAACGACAATTGCACAAACCATGCACCAGAATGCCGGGCGCTGCCAGAAAAACGGCAGCTGAATAAAACTTACGGAAGCCGGCATTTCAGACCAGTTTTCGTCATCGTTGCTGGCAATTACCCTGAAAGCATAAGTGCCCGGCTTTAAGTTTGTATAGGAAACCATGCGTGCAGAACTTGCGGCGGAATAACCGTCGTCAAAACCGTCCAGCTTGTACCTGAAGCGCATTTTTTCCGGCGAAACAAAACTTAAACCGGTATAGGCAATGTCAATGCGCTTAACGCCGGCAGGAATTTCTATAAGTTTTTCCGGCGCTTTTATGGTCTGCTCTCCAAATTTAATTGATTCAATGGTCATAAGCGGCAAACTGTCCTGATTTTTCAGTTTTACCGGGTCGTAAATTGCGTAGCCGTCAATCAGCGTAATCCAGATGCGCCCGTAATTATCAATCATGCTGAGCGAAGTTGAAGTAATGCCGCCGGTACGCAAACCGTCGTTCCTGTTAAAAAATTTCGGGTCAAGCACGCTAACGGAAGAATCCTTAAAGCCGTCAAGTTTCTGGGCTTCAACAATAGAAACGCCGCGGTTGCTGGTCATCAGTACTTTATCCGTGTAGTCAAAAAGCATCTGGAAAATACTGTCTGTGCCCAAACCGCAAGAAGAAGTGTAATTTATCATATAGTTTCTGTCATACCGGGTAACGCCGCCGCCGGTACAGAACAGATAATCGCCGCCGGGTGCCTGACTTATTTTAAAGATAACGTTACCGGCTAAGCCGCTGTCAGAATTGAAAATATCCGTAATCTGTTCATCTTTCAGGACACAGATACCGCCGCCGTCGCTGCCAACCCAAACTGCGCCTTTATTGTCTTCGTAAATGCACATAATATAATCATTTGGCAAACCTTCCTGTACGGTAAAGTTTTTAATGGTGCCGTCCGGGTGAATAATGCTTAAACCCGTGGTTGTGCCAACGTACAAATCGCCGGTACTGGTTTCAATTGCGACACGCACACGTTCGCCTGCAAGTCCTTCCGCGGTCGTCCAGTTTTGCAATCCGTCCTTACCGGCGCGAATCTGCCCCATTTCGGAATAACAGCTGATAAGGATGTCGCCGTTTTTGCAAACCGCCACGTGGCGCACGCGCAGACCCTTGCAAAGGCGGGTCAAATCGTTTTCTACAAGATTCTGGTTCTGGTCAACGCACAAAAGCCCGCTGTCCGTGCCAAGCCATACAAACTGTTCAGTATCCTGAGCAATTGCATTAACCGTCGTGTTCAGGTTTACGGTGCGGAATTTACCGACGCTGAGTTTTTCTACGCCGCCGCGCCCGGTAGCAAACCACAAATTGCTTTCGCGGTCTTCAAGAACGCGGTAAACGTGGTTGTTGGTCAAGCCGTTGGCTTCGGTATAAGGGTGGAATTTGCCGTCGCGGTACAAAAACACGCCTTCTTCGGTACAAATCCACAAATATCCGTTTTTATCAAGAATAATATCGTTCAAATATGCGCCGGCAACCGCAGTTCCTTCGTCAAAAAGCTGAACATTGCTGTTGTCAATGCGGACTGCACCGCCAAAACTTATACCGAACCAGAATGCGCCGGTACTGTCCTGACCAATGGCGGTAACTTCGTTCTGGGTGATATACGGGCTGGCTTCGTATTTGTAATAGCGCCCGGCAGAATAATAAAAAACGCCGCCGATTTTTGTAGAAACTATCCAGACTCTTCCGGCGGTATCGCAGTAAAGCGCTTGAACCAGAATGTGTTCCGCATCAAAGTTTTCCAGCCCCTGCGGACAGCAGATATTTTCGTCTTTATCAATATAAACAACGCCATCGGCTGTACCAATCCAAATGTTTCCGTCGTGGTCTTCAATAATATCGCGCACCGAATTATTCGGCAGACCGTTTTTAACGTCAAACATTTTTATTCCGTCCGGCGAAATGCGTGCCAGACCTTCGTCGTTGGAACCGACCCACAGGTTGCCTTTGTTGTCTTCGTAAATTGAACGCACGGCAAGAACGCCAAAGCCTTCAACCGTGTTGCGGTTCATAATTTCAAAATCAATTCCGTCAAAACGCACCAGACCTTCGTAAGTGCCAATATAAATGTAGCCGTTGTGGTCCTGAATAATATCCGTAATCGTGTTGCCAGGCAGACCGTCCGCCGCAGTCCATACGCGGCTAACGTAGTCGTCAGGAAAAACCTGTGCAAAGATAGAATTAGAAGAAGCAAGAAATGCGAAAATAGCCAGAATAAATAAAGCAAACCGTTTCATATTCCCTATATTATACAACCATTCTGCCATTTTTTATATGAAAATTACATACCAGCAAGCAAAATCATTTTGCAATTAACGATGCAGCTGGCCTGCAGATGCCAGCGGACAATAATCTGAGCAGAGGTCTTTCCGTGGCTTGCTATCCGCGCGGTGCTTCGCACTTGCCTTTCGGCAACCACTCCATACACTAAGCCGATTTACAGTTAAAGTATATTTTTCAGAGACAGATATAGCAAATACTTATTTTAGATGAGATTTATGCTTTTCAGGTATAGATTAAAACTTTCTATTCCTTCTGTTCCTCAGAATTCAGATATTTAATCACCTTTGCAGGAACTCCGCCTACAACGGCAAAATCCGGCACATCCTTTGTAACAACGGCTCCAGCTCCAACTACGGCATATTTCCCCACAGTAACGCCGGGACAAATGGTTACATTCATTCCAAGCCATGCATTTTCGCAGATTGTAACTTTGCCGTAAGTGTATTTTGTGTGGCGTTCATTCATATCGTGATTGATTGTGGCAATTCTAAGTCCCGGAGCTGCCATACAACCGTCCTTAAACTCAATTCCGCCAGATGCAGAAAGAATTGCCGAATGATTTATAAAAACACCTTTTCCAAAAGTCACACGATTTCCAAAATCGCAGATAAACGGAGTAAGAATACGGACATCATCAAGTTTTCGGCCAAAAAGTTCTTCAAGGTAACTCACATAAGAGGGATCATCAGGCATACAGGCATTTGCCTTTGCACAAAGAGTTCTTGCACGCATCATTTCGTCCACTGCATCTTTAAAGTAAGATTCCCGAACATCCGTAGGTCCGCCCTCATCCATCAGTTTATAGACATAGTTTTTTTCATATTCCATTTTACAGCCAACCTTTCACAGCCTTTTCTGTTGCTGCCTTATCGTTCTGGGCTGTTGTTCCGCGGATTGCAAGGGATTTTGTTACATTTGCCTTTGGTTCAGCTTTTTTAAGGCTTGATTCAAGACCGCCCGAACCACTTCCTTCGTGTGTTACAAAAAGGCGGATTGTTTTTCCTTCAAGATTTGCTTTTTCAAGAAAAGTGTAGACAATCATCGGAAAGTCGCCCCACCAGTTTGGAGAACCAAGATAAATTGTGTCGCAGCCGCTTAAATCAGGAATTTCACCTTCAAAAGCAGGACGGGCTTTTTCACGCTGTTCTTTTTGTGCAACATTAATGCACTCTTTGTAGTTTTTTGGATAAGCATTTACCGGCTTAATTTCCCAGATATCACTTTGAGTTTCTGCTGCAATGATTTTTGCAACCTTTGCAGTGTTTCCTTCCGTAATAGTTCCTACAGAATAATTTTCATCTGCACGACTAAAATAAATAACCATAGACTTAGCGTTTACCATTGTAGTTACTCCCAAAATAATTAGTATAGAAGAAATAAATTTTTTCATTTGTTTTTCCTTACTCATGAATTTTCCAGGTTCCAATCATTTTTACAAAATTTGCATCAAAATGATTTACGATTTCTGAATGTCCCAGATCCAATTCCTTAATCTGCTCCATTTCGGCATCAGTCAAAGTAAAATCAAAAACATCAGAATTTTCTGCAATGCGTCTGGCATGAGTTGATTTTGGAATTACCACAACTCCACGCTGAATGTTCCATTTAAGCACAACCTGAGCCACAGTTTTTTTGTGACTCGAAGCAATTTCCGACAGAACAGGATTTGTAAAAATGCCGGACTTTCCTTCTGCAAAAGGTCCCCATGCCATTGGAACAACGCCGTACTCTTTCATCACCGTGAGGGCTTCTTCCTGCTGAAAAAACGGATGAAGTTCAACCTGATTTACCATTGGCGCAATTCTTGAATGAAGGCACAAATCCACCAGAACATGAGGATAAAAATTGGAAACACCGATTGCCTTTAGTTTTCCTTCCTCGTAGGCTTCTTCAATTGCCCGCCACGCTCCGTAATAATCTGACAATGGCTGATGAACCAGATACAAATCAATGTAGTCAGTGCCAAGTTTTTTCAGGGAAGTTTCAATGGCTTTTTTTGCCCCTTCATAACTTGCATCCTGAACCCAAAGCTTTGTAGAAATAAAAATCTCATTTCGTGCAATTCCAGATTCCTTAATCGCCTGTCCAACATCAACTTCATTCATATAAGCTGCCGCAGTATCAATCAGACGATAGCCGCATTTCAACGCCTCAAGCACGCTGTCTTTGCATTCCGCCCCAGCTGCTACCTGAAAAACTCCAAAGCCAAGCATTGGCATTTTCAAACCATTTCGTAAAGTTGTATATTCCATTTTTTCCTCAAAATAATCTGGGGTTCCGGCTAAAGCCGTCGCTATGTCCGAGCGGTTCCTGAGCCTGTCGAAGGGTCCGCTTACGCTCCATTGCCTGCGGCAACTAAAGGGGCTCTCAGCGCTAACCCGTTGTCTAATTCTTGCATAATTCACTATCAAAATAAAATATAACTTTCTTATAGCAGTATTAATTTTGTTTATGGTAAAATTACTTTATGACACACTACATCGAATCTTACATTTTGAATGCT